>NZ_JBNCOB010000033.1:0-74058 GCF_049847285.1 Micromonospora sp. DT62 | reverse complement strand
GCTACGTCGCCCGCGAGCTCTACCGACGCCTCGAAACCCCACCCCAACCACTTGACGCGGCATAGGAGCGTCCCGGCGCAGCACCTCCCCCCTCGGCGGGCGTCACCACCGGTGACGCCCGCTTCGGCGTGCCCACCGCGTCACGTCGTCGCCCCGAGGGCCGGCCGCGACGCGTGCGCCGGGACCGCCACACATCGGTCGGACGCCATCGGGCAGGATCTCGGGTGACGGACATCAGGACCGAAACGGTAGGAGACTCCCGAATGAACCAGGCAGCAGGCGCCCGCTCGGGCAAGCCCGAGGTGGGTCCGATCGAGGGCGCGCCGCCCGCCGACCTCGTCATCGAGGACATCACCGTCGGCGAGGGGCCGGAGGCCCAGCCGGGGCAGCTGGTCAGCGTCCACTACGTGGGGGTCGCGCACTCCAACGGTCGCGAGTTCGACTCCTCGTGGAACCGGGGTAAGGCGTTCGAGTTCCAGCTCGGCGCTGGTCACGTCATCTCCGGCTGGGACCGGGGCGTCGTGGGCATGCGGGTCGGCGGCCGGCGCCGCCTGACCATCCCGCCGCACCTGGGTTACGGCGACCGGGGCGCCGCCGGCGTCATCAAGCCGGGCGAGACCCTGGTCTTCGTCGTCGACCTGCTCGGCGTCCGCTGAGCGGAGGATGACCCACTGAGCGGTCGGGCACCGCCGGGCGGGGGGATGATCCTCCGAACGGGCGGTGCACCGCTTCAGTGGACGGCGAGCCGCCGGGCCACGGGCCGGTGCGGACGGTGGACGACGCCGTCGGCACCGGCCCGCTGCCGGCGTCGGTGGGCTGGCTGGGCGGGCTCCCGGTCGAGGCGCTGCACGCCACCGTGCCCCCTGGGCCTCGGGCGCCGCAGGTCAGCAGGGCACCAGCTCCCGGTCGGCGCACGCGTCCACGATCGGGATGACCCGGTGCAGGCCGGTGGCCCGCAGCACCCGCTCGACCACCGGGTCGGGGCGGACCAGCACCAGCTCACCACCCTGGGCGCGCATGCGCAGGTGCGCGGCGACCAGCGCCCGCACCCCGGCCGCGGAGAGCAGGCGGACGCCGGAGAGATCCAGCCGGAGCACGGGCCGGGCCGGGGCGGCCCAGAGCGCGGAGCGGAACGCGGCGACCGTGGCGATGTCGACCTCGCCGGTCGCCCGCACCTCCACCTCGTGGTCGGCCACGGTGATGTCCACGTGGAGCCGGTCGTCGCGCTGTCCCATGCGATGAACCTATCCCCCGCCACCGACATTTCCGCCCTGCTGAGGGACCGGATCCGGGTACGCCCAGGGTCATACCCCGAGACTTCCGGATCCCCCTCAGGGATGACGCGACGAGGGCCTGCGGGCTGCACATCGGCGGGCGAGAATGAGCCGATGGTCGCTCCCCGCCGCCGCGCGCCCCGCCTGATCCGCCCCGTCCGCGAGCCCGCCACGGTCCCGCCGCCGCTCGACGGGCCGTGGACGCCCACCGACCGGCGGCTCGACTCCGTGGAGCTGCTGCCGCTGCCCGACGGGGTCTCCGGCCCGGAGGACGTGGTCGTCGACCCGTCCGGCCGGGTGGTCAGCGGGACGGAGGACGGCCGGCTCTGGTGGTGGCCGGTCGACGCGCCCCCCGGCACCCGACCCCGGCCGCTCGCCGACACCGGGGGCCGGCCGCTGGGCGTGGAGGTCGACCCGCTCGACGGCAGCCTCGTGGTCTGCGACGCGTACCGGGGGCTGCTGCGGGTGACCGGCGACGGTGCGGTGCGCGAGCTGGGCGGCCTCGGGGCCAGGGCGCACCTGGCCGACAACGCCACCGTCGCCCGCGACGGCACGGTCTACTTCACCGACTCGTCCGACCGGTTCCCGCTCTCGCACTGGAAGCGGGACCTGCTGGAGCACCGGCCCAACGGGCGGGTGCTGGCGTACGACCCGCGCAGCGGGCGCACCGACGTCGTCCGCGCCGGGTTCTACTTCCCCAACGGGCTCGCGCTCACCCCGGACGAGTCGGCGCTGATGCTGGTCGAGACCGCCGCCCATCGACTGGTGCGGATCGCGCTGGCCGACGGCGCGGTCACCGTGCTGGCCGACCTGCCGGCGTACCCGGACAACCTGACCCCGGTGGGCGACGGGACGTACTGGATCGCGTTGCCCAGCCCCCGCGTGCCGGTGGTCGAGCGGCTGCTGCCCCACCCCCGGCTGCGGCAGCTGGTGGCGGTGCTGCCGGCGGCGGTGCAGCCGAAGCCGCTGCGCTACGGCCTGGTGGCCCTCGTCGACGGCGAGGGGCGGGTGCTGCGGACCCTGCACGGGCCGCGCGGGAGCTACGACATGGTCACCGGCGTCCGCCAGCACGGCGACCACCTGTGGCTGGGCAGCCTCACGGGCCCCGGGGTGGCCCGGGTGCCGCTGGGCTGAGCCCGACGCCGGACGAGGTCGGCGGAAACGCCGGTGCGACCGCCACGCCGGGACCGGCCCGCGTGACGGGGTCGGCGGGTGACGCCGGTGCGATCGACGCGCCGGGGACCGGCCCGCGTGGCGGCGGACCGGTCCCCCGGGTGTGCGTACGATCGGATCAGCCGCCGCGGACGGACGGCGCCGGCGCCGGCGAGCCCCCGGCCACCGCGCCGGGGTGCGGCACGGCCGACGGGGACGGCCGCAGCCCGGCCGGCACGGGCAGCGCGCTGCCCTTGACGAACTCGTCCCAGCTGACGTTCCAGGCCGTCCAGCCGTTGCCCTCGGTCAGCTCGACCTCGGTGCCCTTGATGGTGACCAGGTCGCCGACCTGCGTGACCCCCATCAGCCAGTCCGCGGCCTCGTTGGAGACGTTGGTGCAGCCGTGCGAGACGTTGGTGTTGCCCTGGTCCCCCACCGACCACGGCGCCGCGTGGATGAACTCGCCGCCCCAGGTGAGCCGTTGAGCGTCCTCGACGTCGACCACGTAGGGGTCGGCCGAGCCCCGGGTGTCGAACGTCGTGAACTGGTGCTTCTCCATGATCACCATCTTGCCGCTGGAGGTCGGCGTGCTCGGCTTGCCCATGCTGACCGGGATCTTGCGGACCACCTTCCCGTCGCGCAGCACGGACATCTGCTTGGTCGCGTTGTCGATCTCCAGGGCCGCCTGCCGGCCGATCTTCGACGTGGCCGTGCGGTCGGAGTCGCCGACCCGGTCCTTGCCGATCGGCAGGCCCTCCAGCCCGGCCCGTACGCTGATGCTGGTCCCCGGGCGCCAGAAATCGGGGGCCCGGTAATAGGCCTGACTGCCGTCGGACACCCACGACCAGGCGCCCGGCTGCGGCGGATCCGTCTTCACGAACAATCGGCGCTGCACGTCGTCCCTGGCCTCTTTCGGAATGGGTGGGTCGAACGCCACGGTCACCGGCATCGCGGTGCCGTACGTCCGATCACCGGCGAAGTACAAGGTGCTGGTGATTTCCGGCTTCGTCGATTTCGGCATCGTGCTGAAGGTGGTCTTCCGGGTCGTCGTCGTGCCCGAGTCGCCCGTGGCGGTCACCTCCGCGGTGTAGGTGCGCCGCGGCTTCAGGGGCGCCTTCGGCACCCAGCCCGAGCCGTCCTCCCGCGGCTCCGCCGCGACCTGCGCGCCCTTGTCGTCGGTGATCCGCACGGCGGTGACCTTCCCGTTCCTGACCGCGGTCCCCACCTCGGCGGTGATCGGCACCTCGCGGGCGCGGTCGGTGGGCGTCACGGTCAACTCCGGCGCCGCCGCCTGCCCCTCGTCCGGCCGGGCACCCGGCTTGCGGTCGGCGGTGCACCCGCCGAGGGCCAACGGCGCGGCCGCGATGGTCACGGCCAGCACCGTCAGTCGCCGCCTCAACTCCATGATGCGTCCCCCCGTTGTCTGGTGTCCTCAGCCACATTCTCTCCACGCCGCGCCGGGTGGACGCGCAATTTCCACGGAATTGCGAAAGCAATTATGGGAAGCATTTCCCGCACTGCACGGAAAAGGGCCGCACGCGCCGGTTTCCGGATCCGTCCGGAATCGTCCGTCGCGGTCGCCGGCGGCCCCCGGACTCCCGCCGCGTCCCGGTTCGAGCCACCGCGGCGTCGGTGTCGGCGCACCGCCGTCCCGCACCCGCGATCCGGCGCGCGAGGCGACGCGGTGCGGTACGACCGACCGGGCGCGCCGTCGCCGACCGGCTGGCTGGCGCACGTCCGGTCGTCGTCAGCCGTGGTTGCGTTCCCACCGGCCGCCGACCGGTGGGGTGTCCAGCCGGACGGCGGAGTCCGCGTTGCCGGCGAAGTCGTTGTCCTCGACCCGGCAGTCCACGCAGCTGCCCTGCTCGGTGATCCACAGTCCGTGGTTCTGGGTGCTCGGCTCCCGGTTGTCCCAGATCCGGTTTCCCCGGATGGTGGCCGACTCGACGGCGGCGTTGATCGCGATGCCGGCCCGCACCGGCGGCCCGGCGGGCAGCTCGTACGCGGTGCCCGGCGTCGGAGTGCCCCCGCTCCATGCGCTCGGGGAATCCGGCCGGATCGGTGCGAGGGTGAGTTCGGTGTCGTCGTTGGCCGCCACCACGGCGATGCGCTCGCCGACCCGCACCACCTTGCCCCGGTGGCCGTCGTTCGGCCAGGTCGCCCGCCGGTCCACCACCGACTTCTCGGAGTACCGCACCGAGTCGCCGTGCCCGCTCATGGCCGGGGCCCACTGCCGCCCGTTGTTCCGGATCCGGTTGGCGACCAGGAAGGCGTCGCGGACCGGACGGTCGATGCGGATGGCGTCGGCGCTGTTGCCGTAGAAGTCGTTGCTCTCGATGACGATCTCCTCGGCGACGTGCTCCTCGGACCCGCCGAGGTTGCGCTGGTGGTAGCCGTACCGGCCGTTGCCGCTGATCCGGTTGCCGCGGATCGTGTATGGGCCCGGGGTGTTGCCGATGCTGACCCCGTCGCGCAGGTTGCCGTCGATCACGCAGTCGGTGAGGATGCCGCCCCGCCCGGCGGTGTGCGTGGTGCCCTTCGCCGAGACGTGGAAGCCGGCCTCCAGGTTGCCCGTCATGGTGCAGGCGGAGACGATCAGGCCGTTCGCGCCCCAGTCGGAGATGCCGAAGCGGTTGCCCTGGGCGTGGCAGCCGATGATCCGTACTCCCCGTGGGCGCAGGTGGTCCGCCTCCTGCAGCTCCAGGAAGATGCCGTTGGTGGCGTTGGCCACCGCGCTGCAGTTGACGATGTTGAACCGCTCGATGCTGCCCCAGCCGCCGATGCCGACGCCGATGCCCGCGCCGCCCATCTCGGTGCCGTTGTCCAGCCGCCCGCACCCGGTGACCAGCACCCCGTCGATCAGGCAGTCCTGGAGGAAGTCGCAGCCCAGGCCGGTGGCGGCGGTGTGGTGGATGTACAGGTTGCGGAAGACGCCGCGGACGACGTACTGCAGGCCGAGGCCCTTGGCCAGCGGGTTGTAGTCCGCGGACGCCACCTCCGAGCCGTCGATCTCGAAGTCGGCGAAGGTGCAGTCGGACAGGTGCCGGTTGCGGCTGGCACCGTGCTCGATCGCGGTGTGGAAGGCCAGCGGCGCCGGGTCGGCCCGGTTGCCGGCGTTGCTGAGCACGAAACGGGTCGCGCCCGGCCCCGCGCCCATGAGCGACACCCCGCTGCGCCACACGGTGCCCGAGTCCCGCATCGAGTAGACCCCGGGCGGGCAGTAGATGATCCGGGCCCGGCCGTCGGCGGCGTACGCGTCGCCGAGCCGGTCCACCAGCGCGGCGAGCGCCGGCTGGTCGTTGGCCGTCCCGTCGCCGACCAGGCCGTGCTCCCGGGCGTCGCAGAGCAGCGGGGCGCCGGCCACCGCGTGACGGCGCACGCCGCCGGCGGAGGGCATGTCCGGATAGGCCACCTCGTCCTCCCCTCGGCGAGACTGCCCGGCCCGCATTCCCGGCCCCTCTCCCGGGAAACGCCTGCCGCGACGGCGACGGCCCCCGCGCCGCCGGGAGGCGGAGCCGGGGCCGTCGCGGCCGGGGTCAGACGTTGGCGATCAGCACCGCCGGCCGCTCGACGCAGTCGGCGACGTGCCGCAGGAAGCCGCCGGCCACCCCGCCGTCGCAGACCCGGTGGTCGAAGGTCAGGCTGAGCTGCGTCACCTTCCGTACGGCGAGCTGCCCGTCCACCACCCAGGGCTTGTCCACGATCCGTCCCACCCCGAGCAGCGCCGCCTCCGGGTGGTTGATGATCGGGGTGGAGCCGTCGACGCCGAAGACGCCGTAGTTGTTGAGCGTGAACGTGCCACCGGTCAGCCGAGCCGGGGGCAACGTGCCGGCCCGGGCGGCCGTGGTGGTCGCGGTCAGCTCGGCGGCCAACTCGGCGGTGGTGAGCCGCTGCGCGTCCCGCAGCACCGGCACGACCAGCCCCCGGTCGGTCTGGGCGGCGATGCCCAGGTGCACTCCGGCGGACTGGACGATCCGCTGGCCCTCGGTGTCGACCCGGGCGTTGAGCTGCGGGTACCGGCGCAACCCGGACAGGCAGATCCGGGCCAGCAGGGCCAGGATGCTCACCGGCGCGTCCGGGGTCGCCGCGTTGATCGCCGCGCGGGTCTCCAGCAGCCCGGTGGCGTCCACGTCCACCCAGATGGTCACCTCGGGGATCTCCCGACGGCTGCGGGAGAGCTTGTCGGCGATCGCCTTGCGGATGCCGGTCAGCGGGACGACCAGGTCCTCGGCGCCGGAGACCGCCGACGCGACAGGCTCGTCCGGCACCGCGGCGAGCCGGGCGGCCGGCGTCGCCGCTTCGGCGACGGCGGCCTCCACGTCCGCCCGGCGCACCACGCCGCCGGGGCCGGTGCCGCGCAGGGCCGCCAGGTCGAGCCCGTGCTCGCGGGCCAGCCGGCGCACGATCGGCGAGATGACCAGGGGCGCCGCCGCGCCGTGCGGGTGGTCGGCCGCGCCGGCCGCGCCGGCCGCGCCGGCCGCAGTCGCCGCCCCCGGGGCGGGAGCCGCCGCCAGGGCAGGAGCCGCCGGCTGCACGGCATTGGCGGGAGCCGCCGGGGTGGGATCGGGTGCGGCCACGAGACGGGGCCGGCGACGCCGCCGCCCCGGGCCGCCGTGGCCGGTGCCGTAGCCGATGAGAACGTTGCCGGAGCCGGCCCGCTCCTCCTCGCGGTAGGTGGCGTGCGCGGCGGGCTCGTCGCCGGCCCCGCCGTCGCCGTCCAGGGGCGCGATGGTGATCAGCGGCTGGCCGACCGGGCGGGTCTCACCCGCCGCGCCGTGCAGCGCCACGACCCGCCCGGCGTACGGGCAGGGCACGTCGACGACGGCCTTGGCGGTCTCCACCTCCACGACGCTCTGGTCCACCGTGACCACGTCGCCCACGGCGACCCGCCACTCGACGATCTCGGCCTCGCTCAGCCCCTCGCCCAGGTCGGGCAGGAGGAAGACCTGCGCCCCGTCCACGGCGGTCACGCCGCGCTCCCCCGGCTCAGCCAGCGCCCGTCGGGCTGGTCGTCCCACTGGAGCCGGGCCACCGTGTCGAGGATCCGGTCCACCGACGGAAGGTGGGTGTGCTCCAGCATCGGCGGCGGGTACGGGATGTCCAGCCCGGACACCCGCAGCACCGGGGCGTGCAGGGCGTGGAAGCAGCGCTCCTGCACCCGGGCGGCGATCTCGGCGCCCACCCCGGCGAAGCCCTGGGCCTCCTGGATCACCACGCACCGGCCGGTACGGCGGACCGAGGCCGTGACGGTCTCGTCGTCGAACGGCACGATGCTGCGTACGTCCACGACCTCCAGGTCCCAGCCCTCCTCGCGCGCGGCCTCGGCGGCCTCCAGGGCGACCGGCACCGCCGGCCCGTACGCGACGAGGGTGGCGTCGCGGCCGGGGCGACGCACGACCGCCCGGCCGAACGGCGCGGTGGCCGCGGGAAGCTCCGCCTCGGCGCTGGAGAAGTAGAGCTTCTTCGGCTCCAGGAAGACGACCGGGTCGGGATCGTCGATCGCCTGGCGCAGCAGTGAGTACGCGTCCTCGACCGTGGCCGGGGTGACCACCTTCAGGCCGGGGGTGTGCGCGTAGTAGGCCTCGCTGGAGTCGCAGTGGTGCTCGACGCCGCCGATGCCGCCGGCGTAGGGCACCCGGATCACGATCGGCACGCTGAGCGCGCCCCGGGTGCGGTTGCGCAGCTTCGCCACGTGCGAGGCGATCTGCTCGAAAGCCGGGTACGCGAACGCGTCGAACTGCATCTCGACGACCGGGCGCAGCCCGGACATGGCCATGCCGACGGCGAAGCCGACGATGCCGGCCTCGGCGAGCGGCGTGTCGAAGCAGCGCTTGTCGCCGAAGCGGGCCTGGAGGCCGTCGGTGATCCGGAAGACGCCGCCGAGCGCCCCGACGTCCTCGCCGAAGACGACCACCCGGTCGTCGTCGAGCATCGCGTCGGCGAGCGCGGCGTTGAGCGCCTTCGCCATGGTCAGGGCGGCCATCAGCGCTCACCCTCCTCGTCCTGGGCGGCGGCCAGCTCGGCGCGGACCTGCTCGCGCTGCTCGACCAGCTGCGGGGTGGGCTCGGCGTAGACGTGGTCGAAGAGGCTCATCGGGTCGACCGTCGGCTGCGCGTTCATGCGGGTGCGCAGGTCGGCGGCGTACGCCTCGGCCTCCTCGGCGACCGCGGCGACGGCGGCGTCGTCGAGCGCGCCCCGGGCCCGCAGGTACGTCTCCAGCCGGGCCACCGGGTCCCGGTCCCGCCACTCCTCGACCTCGGCGCCGTCGCGGTAACGGCTCGCGTCGTCGGCGTTGGTGTGCGCCTCCATCCGGTAGGTGTGCGCCTCGACCAGGAACGGGCCCTTGCCGGCACGGGCGTGCTCCACCGCGCGGGTGAGCACCGCGAGCACGGCCACCGGGTCGTTGCCGTCGACCTGTTCGCTGGGCACGCCGTAGCCCACGCCCTTGTACGCCAGCGACGGCGCGGCGGTCTGCCGCGACAGCGGGACGCTGATGGCGTACCGGTTGTTCTGCACGAAGTAGACGACGGGGGCCTTGAACACGGCGGCGAAGTTGACGCCCTCGTGGAAGTCGCCCTCGCTGGTCGCCCCGTCACCGATGAACGCCAGCGCGACGGTGTCGCGCCCCTGGTACGCCTCGCCGTAGGCCAGCCCGGCGGCGTGCACGCACTGGGTCGCCAGCGGGGTGCACTGCGGGGCGGTGTGCCGCTCGGCGGGGTCGTAGCCGCAGTGCCAGTCCCCGCGCAGCAGGGTCAGCACCTCGACCGGATCGATGCCCCGACTGACCAGGGCCATCGACTCGCGGTAGGTCGGGAAGACCCAGTCCGTGTCGCGCAGGGCGAGGACGGCGCCGACCTGGCAGGCCTCCTGGCCGCGCGAGGACGGGTAGACGGCCAGCCGGCCCTGCTTCGTCAGCGCGGTGGCCTGGGTGTCGAAGCGGCGGCCGACGACCATCCGCCGGTGCATCTCGACGAGCGCCTCGACGGGCGGCTCGGGGTAGTCGGCGGGGGCGGGCAGCGGCGTGCCGGTGGGGTCGAGCAGGCGGACCGGCTCGGTGGCCGGCAGCAGTGGCTTGGCCGGGTCGGGCGGGGTGGCCTTCCGGCGGCTGCGCGGGGATGCCCTGCGGACCGCCTCGGGTGTGGTCGTCACGGCGGGACCTCCTGGACGTGTGGTGGGCCTATGCTCCTGCTGTCGGATGATTGACTCAAGATCCAGGACAAACGCGGGACGGATGGCATGGGACAGGCGGCGAGATGAGCCAGGGGTCCGGGGGCGCAGCGGAGCCGGTGGCCGGAACGGGACGTTCGGCGCGACCGTTGGACGACGTCGACCGGCGGATCCTCGACGAACTTGTCCGCGACGGCCGCACGTCGGTGCGCACGCTCGCCGAGCGGATCCACATCTCCCGCACCAACGCGTACGCCCGGGTCGAGCGGCTGCTGCGCGACGGGGTGATCACCGGATTCCGGGCGCAGGTCGCGCCCGAGGCGGCGGGGCTGGGCACCTCGGCGTACATCGCGTTGAAGATCGAGCAGAACACCTGGCGGGAGGTGTCGGCGGAGCTGGCCCGGGTCCGCTACATCGAGCACGCCGCCCTGCTCGGCGGCGACCACGACGTGCTGGCCCTGGTCCGGGCGCCGGACAACGCCACCCTGCGCGACGTGGTGCTGGGCCGGGTGCAGAGCATCGCCGGCGTGCTCTCCACCCGCACCTGGCTGGTCTTCGAGGAGTTCGACGGCGAACGCAGCCCATGGGAGTGAACCGGCGCGGCCTCCCCGCTCAGCGCTCCGGTGGGGCCTCCAGCCCCTCCCGGTCGGCCAGCTCCAGCAGCGGTTCCAGGGAGAACCGCCGGTCGTCGAGGCCGGCGTGCGGGTCGCCGCGCTCGGCGAACCGGGCGGGCATCGTGGTCACCGCGAAGTCCTCCGGCCGGGCGTCGTCCAGCTCCGACCAGTCCAGCGGCGCGGAGACCAGCGCCTGCGGGGTGGGACGGATCGAGTACGCCGAGGCCATCGTGTGGTCCCGGGACATCTGGTTGTAGTCGACGAAGACCGGCCGGTCCCGCTGCTCCCGCCACCAGGTGGTGGTGACCAGCTCCGGCAGCCGGCGTTGCATCTCCCGGCCCAGCGCCAGCACCGCCCGCCGGCAGTCGCCGAAGCTCCACCGGGGCTCGATGGAGAGGTAGACGTGCAGGCCCCGCCCGCCGGTGGTCTTCGGGTAGCCGGTCAGCCCCAGCTCCGTCAGGAACGCGTGCACCTCGTGGGCCACCGGCACCACCTGGTCGAAGCCCACCCCCGGCATCGGGTCCAGGTCAATGCGCAACTGGTCGGGCCGCTCCACGTCGGCGGCGGAGACCGGCCACGGGTGGAACCGCAGCGTGCCCAGGTTGGCCGCCCAGATCACCACCGCCAGCTCGCTCGGCGCGACCTCGTCGGCCGTACGCCCGCTCGGGAAGGTGATGTGGGCGGTGCGGACCCACTCGGGCGCCCCCGCCGGCAGCCGCTTCTGATAGAAGGCGTCGCCCCGGTTGTCCTGCCGGGTGCCGATCTTCGCGCCGTCGAACACGCCGCGCGGCCAGCGTTCCAGCATGGTCGGCCGGTCCCGCAGGGCACGCAGGATGCCGTCGCCGACGGCGAGGAAGTAGTGCACCACGTCCCGCTTGGTCAGCCCGAGTTCCGGGAAGTACGGCTTGTCGGAGCTGGAGACGCGCACCAGCCGCTCCCCCACCTGGATCTCCTCGGCCGGCGTCGCCACGCCTGACACCGTAACCCGCCCGGCCGGCCGGCACGGCGCCGCGCGCCGACACCTCGGCCGGCACGTTCCGACACGTCCCGGCACGGCCCCGCGCGCCGACACCTCGGCCGGCCGCCGGCCCGGGATGGCGCGCTCCGGGCGGTCGTCCGCGCGGCGGCCGGGCGGGCAGTCTCCGGCCGCCCGGCCGCCGGCGGCCGAACTCAGCTCATCTCCTCCTGGAGGCGCGCCAGGAGCATCTTCTTGCCCTGTTCGCCCGCCTTGCGATTGTTCTCCTGGATCTTCCGGAACCAGGTGGCCAGTTCCGTGTCGCCCCGCGCGTCGGCGTCGGCGACGTAGTTCTCCAGCTGCCAGATGTGCTGCAACGACATCTGTAGCGCGTGGATCAGGTCGTAGTTCTGGTCCTTCACCGGGCTCGCCGGCTCCCTGACCATGGTGGCCACGGCGCACCTCCCCGTCTCGGTGATCGGTGGAGGCAGCGCTTACCCGACCCGGCCCCGATCACGCCCCGGGCGCGGGCGCACCGTTCCCGGCGGGCCCGGTCGGGCCGGAACGGGGCGCCGGTGGACGGCTCCGTCGTCCGCCGATCGTCGTACCGGTGGGTTACGGTTCGTCGACCATCGGTGACCGGCGCGGGGAGAGAGTTCGTGGGCGAGCCTGGCGGACCAACGACGGCGACGTACGTGCTGATTCCCCCCGCAGGCAGCGGGCCCTGGTACTGGCACCTGCTGGCGGAGCAGTTGCGGGACCGGGGGCACGACGTGGTGGCGGTCGACCTGCCGTGCGCCGACGACTCGGCGGGGCTGGCGGAATACACCGACGCCGCCGTCCGGGCCATCGGGGACCGCACGGACCTGGTCGTCGTGGCCCAGTCGTTCGGCGCGTTCACCGGTCCACTGGTGTGCGACCGGGTCCACGCGGACCTGCTCGTGCTGCTGACCCCGATGCTGCCCGCCCCCGGCGAGTCGCCGGCCGAGTGGTGGGGCAACACCGGCTACCCGCAGGCCAGGCGGATTCAGGCGGAACGCGAGGGCTGGACGCCGGAGCAGGACGAGGACCCGAACGTCGTCTTCTTCCACGAGCTGCCGCCCCGGCTCGTCGAGGAGGCCACGGCGCACGCCCGGGACCAGTCGGGCACGCCGTTCGAGAAGCCCTGGCCACTCGCCGCCTGGCCGGACATGCCGACCCGGGCGCTGCTCTGCCGGGGTGACCGCTTCTTCCCGATCGACTTCCTGCGCGGGCTGGTGTCCGACCGGCTGGGCGTCACCCCGGACGAGATGGACGGCGGGCACCCGGTGGCCCTGAGCCGGCCGCGGGAGCTGGCGGACCGGCTGGAGGAGCTCCGGCGGGAGGCCCTCATGGTCGCCCGCCCCGCCGAGCGGGGTTGAGCGGCGGGTGGACGACGCGGTCCCGCGCGGTTACCCCGGGCGGGCTTGCGGGTAGGGGTTGCCGCATGGCGGAACTGGCGACGCTCTGGATCGTCCGGCACGGCGAGAGCACGGCGAACGTGGCGGCCACGGCGGCCGAGGCGTCCGGCGCCGAGCTGATCGACCTGACCCACCGGGACGCGGACGTGCCGCTGAGCCCCACCGGGGAGGAGCAGGCGCGGGCCACCGCGCGGTGGCTGGCCGGGCTGCCCAAGGCCTGCCGGCCCGACGTGGCGGTGGTGTCGCCGTACCTGCGGGCGGTGCGGACCGCCCAGCTGGCCCTGGCCGGCACCGGGATCCCGCTCACCCGCGACGAACGGCTGCGCGACCGGGAGCTGGGCATCCTGGACGGCCTGACCGGGCAGGGGGTGCGCCGGCGGCACCCGGAGGAGGCGGCGCGCCGCGACCGGCTCGGCAAGTTCTACTACCGGCCGCCGGGCGGGGAGTCCTGGACCGACGTGGCGCTGCGCCTGCGTGCCCTCCTGGGCGACCTGCGCCGCGACCACGAGGACCGGCGCGTGCTGCTGTTCGGCCACGACGCCCTGGTCTTCCTGACCCGTTACCTGGTGGAGGGGCTCACCGAGACGGAGCTGATGGCGCTGACCCGCGAACACGTCATCGCCAACTGCTCGATCACCGGGTGGTCCGCCGGCGCCGACGGCCGGCTGGCCCCGGACGTGTTCAACGACGTCGGTCACCTGCGCGAGCAGGGTGCCCGGCCGACCAGGGAGGACGAGGTCCATGCCGAACCGGTCTGACACCCGGGTGATCACCCCCGGTCTGCTGCGGGACTGGGCGCTGCCCGTGCCGACCGGCGGCAAGGAGGCCCGGGGCACGGTGCTGGTGGTCGGCGGCTCGCGCTTCACCCCCGGCGCGGTGCTGCTCGCCGGGGTGGCCGCGCTGCGGGCCGGGGCCGGTGTGCTCCAGCTCGCCGCCGCCGAGTCCACCGCCGCCGCGCTGAGCATCCAGGTGCCCGAGGCGCTGGTGGTGGGGCTGCCGGAGACCGCCGACGGAGCGGTCGCGGGGCAGCCCGGCGAGCTGCTGGGCGACCTGGTGGCGGAGGCGGACGTGGTGGCCGTCGGCCCCGGCCTCAAGGACATCGACGAGACCGGCCGCCTGCTGCGCGTGGTGCTCGACGCGGCCGGTCCGGAGACGTCGCTGGTGCTCGACGCGTACGCCCTGGGGGCCCTCAGCCACGCCCCGGACCTGCTGGTCGGGTCCGGGCGGCCGGTCGTGCTCACCCCCAACCTCACCGAGGCCCGGCACCTGCTCGACCGGGAGCCCGGCGACGACCTCGACGCCGAGGCGACGGAGCTGGCCTGCCGGTACGACGCGGTGGTGTCGCTCTACGGCCACATCGCCACCCCCGACGGCCGGAGCTGGCGGGAGGAGAGCGGCGACGCCGGCCTGGGCACCTCCGGCAGCGGGGACGTCCGCGCGGGGCTGCTGGCCGGGCTGCTGTCGCGGGGCGCGGAGCCGGCACAGGCCGCGTGCTGGGCGGCGTTCGCCCACGCGGTCAGCGGTCAGCGGCTGGTCCCCCGGTTCGGCCGGATCGGGTTCCTCGCCCGGGAGTTGCTCGACGAGATTCCCCACACCCTGGCGACCGTCTGACACCTTTCGTCCGGACCCACACAGGCATGTAACGCCAGCTCACCACGCGACGCTTGTGGTTGCGGAGGCGTGCATTCCGCCCGCCTCCCGCCGGCCGCTCCCCGCCAGGGGGCGTACCCCGGCTGGAAACAGCCCCTGGGAGTCTGTGTGAAGAACCTCCGTCGCAAGACACTGGCTGCCGCGTCCGCCGTGACGCTCGGCGTCGGCCTCGCCGTCGCCGGCGGGGTGGCCCCGGCGGCGTCGGCCGCCGGCCCGGACACCACGTTCCTGGTGCTCGCCCCGCAGGGCGGCAAGACCGACAAGGCGGCCGCCCGCGTGGCCGCCGCCAACGGCACCGTGGTGGCCAGCTACGACCAGATCGGCGTGCTCGTCGTCCGGTCGACCAACCCCGACTTCGTCACTGACGTGGCGGGCGCGGGCGTCGACTCGGTGGCGTCCACGGCCGGCCTGGGCACCGCCCTCGACGAGGGCGAGACCCTGGAGGTCTCCGCGGCCGAGGCGGCCAACACGACCGCCGACCCGACCAAGGAGCCCCTCTTCGGTCAGCAGTGGGACATGCCGATGATCGACGTCCCGCAGGCCCACGCCGTCAACGCCGGCCGTGCCGACGTGGTGGTGGGCGTGCTGGACAGCGGCATCTCCTCCAGCCACCCGGATCTGGCCACCCAGATCGCGAAGAACAAGAGCACGTCCTGCATCGGTGGGGTCACCGACACCGCCGAGGCCGCCTGGAACCCGACCACCTCCGACCACGGCACCCACGTGGCCGGCACCATCGCCGCCGCCGTCAACGGCGTCGGCGTGACCGGGGTCGCCCCGGGCGTCAAGGTGGCCGCCGTCAAGGTGGTCAACGACGACGGCTACATCTTCCCGGAGGCCGCGGTCTGCGGGTTCATGTGGGCCGCCGAGCAGGGCATGCAGGTGACCAACAACAGCTACTACATCGACCCGTGGCAGCTCAACTGCCGCAACGACGCGCGCCAGCGTCCGGTGTGGAAGGCGGTCCAGCGGGCCCTGCGTTACTCGCAGGGCAAGGGCGTGCTGCACGTGGCGTCCGCGGGTAACAGCAACTGGGACCTCGCCCACAAGATCACCGACACGGGCAGCCCGAACAACGGCACGCCCGAGGAGCGCGAGAACCTCACCAACTCCTGCCTCATCCTGCCGGGTGAGGCGCCGGGCGTGGTGACCGTGTCGGCGGTCGGCCCGACCGGGCAGAAGAGCTACTACTCCTCCTACGGCCAGGGCGTGGTCGAGGTGACGGCGCCGGGTGGCGACACCCGCTTCCGTACCCGGGGTGCCAGCTCGACCTCCACCGACGGCATCCTGTCCACCACCTACAACACCACCACGAAGACCAACGGCTGGGGTTACAAGCAGGGCACCTCGATGTCCTCGCCGCACGCCGCCGGCGTGGCCGCCCTGGCGGTCTCGGCGCACCCGGGCATGGCGCCCGGTCAGCTGTCGGCCTTCCTGGGCAACACCGCCGAGGCGATCTCGTGCCCCGGCGGCGTCTACAACCCGGTGCCGCTGATCGCGGCCGGCCCGAACGCCTACGACGCGAACTGCTCCGGCGGCAAGCGCAACGGCTTCTACGGCTCCGGCATGGTCAACGCGTACAACGTGGTGCGCTGACACCACGGCACGGCAGTGGCAGGGCCCGGCGGTTCACCGCCGGGCCCTGCCCGTTTTGGCTGCTCACCCCGGGGGTACGAGAGGAGGCGTCAGCCGAGCGAGGAGGTCAACGGTGTCCACCGATGCCATCGTCCTGTTGAAAGAGGACCACAAGGAGATGCGCCGCCTGTTCAAGGCGTTCCAGGATGCCGAGGAGGGTCCGGCGGCGCGGCGGCAGAAGCTGGTGAACGAGATCCTGGAAGCCCTCACGGTCCACACCTACCTCGAGAACGAGGTGATGTACCCGGAGGTCCGCAAGCTCCTGCCCGACCTGGAGGACGACATCCTCGAGTCGTACGAGGAGCACCACGTCGCCGACGTGCTCTGCGCCGAGCTGTTCAGCATGGACGCCGGCGACGAGCGCTTCAACGCCAAGACCACGGTGCTGATCGAGAACGTCCTGCACCACGTCGAGGAGGAGGAGCAGGAGTGGTTCCCGAAGGTGCGCGAGGCCCTCGGTCGTAAGCAGCTCCAGGAGATCGGCGAGCGGATGATCGCGCTGCGCGCGGACGCGCCGCGCAAGCCGACCGACCCGAAGGCGATCAAGAAGTCGCTGGACGCCGTGACGGCCTGAGCGGACGGACTTCCACGGGCCCCGGTGCGCCGGGGCCCGTCGTCACGCCGGGGGCGCGGGCAGGATCCGCCGCAGCGCCGGGGGCGCGGCCCGGGGCCGCCACTCCCGCGGGTAGCCCACCGAGACCTCCTCGAAGCGCACCCCGTCGTGCCAGGTGGTACGGGGGATGTGCAGGTGGCCGTAGACCACCGCGGCGGCGTCGAAGCGTAGGTGCCAGTCGGCGGTGGACTCGGTGCCGCACCACTGGGCGAAGATCGGGTAGCGCAGCACCCGGGTCGGCTCGCGCAGCAGCGGCCAGTGGTTGACCAGCACCGTCGGCAGCCCCGGCTCCCGTTCGGCGAGCCGACGCGCGGCCTCGGCGACGCGGGCCGCGCACCACGCCGACCGGCTCGGGTACGGGTCGGGGTGCAGCAGGAACTCGTCCGTGCACACGATCCCCGTCCGGTACGCCTCTTCCAGCGCCGCCTCGGGGGTGTCGAACCCGTCCGGGCGCCAGCTGTGGTCGTAGAGCAGGAACAGCGGCGCCACCAGCACCGGGCCGCCCGCCCCCCGCCACACCGGGTACGGGTCCTCCGGGGTCAGCACGCCCAGCCGCCGGCAGGCGTCCACCAGGTACGCGTAGCGCGCGGCCCCGCGCAGCGTCACCGGATCGGCGGGCGGCGTCCACAGCTCGTGGTTGCCCGGCACCCAGACGACCTTCGCGAAGCGGCGGCTGAGCAGGCCGAGGGCCCACTCCACGTCGGCCACGGTGTCGCCCACGTCCCCGGCGACCAGCAGCCAGTCCTGCGGCGATGCGGGGCGCAGCCCCTCGACCACCTCCCGGTTGCCCCGGTGACCGACGTGCAGGTCGCTGATGGCGAGCAGGCTGCCGCCCTCGCCGTCCTCCCCCGCCATGCCGCTGATCCTAGGCAGCGGCGCGCCCGGCCGCGAGACCCCCGTGCCGGCGACGGGCCGCACGACCCGCCGCCGGCACCTGGAAGGGTCAGCTGCCGGAGCCCGGCTCGGCCATCCTGCGGTGCTGCACCGCCTTCAGCTTGTCCGGGACGATCTTGCCGGCGGCGGTCTGCACCTTGTTGAGCAGCGAACCCGCGGTCACCGTCTGGTCGCCCGGCAGCATCGCCGCGAAGCCCTGCTCGGCCACGGTGCGCGGGTCGTCCTTGCGGCCCGAGCCGACCCGGGTGTCCGCCATCTCGGCACCGTCGAAGAACTCCGTGTCGATCGGCCCCGGCATCAGCGAGGTCACCGTCACCCCGGTGTCCTTCAGCTCGTCCGCAAGCGTGGTGCCCCCGACGCCGCCGGGGCCCGCCGCCGGGGCGAGGTGGGCCGGGAACCGCCGAGGTCGACCCGGTAGGATCGGCGCGGGCCGTGACTGGCGCGTAGGGATGGAGAACCATCGGGAAGCGGTCCCGTCATGAGGACGCATGCCGAGCGCCTGGGCCTTCCGCACGTCACTGGAGGTCGCATGTCGCTGAACGCCGAATCCACCGCCTTCCGCAGCGCCCTCGAGGTGATCCGCGCCGTCGAGCCCCGGGTGGCCGACGCCATCGGCGCCGAGCTCGCCGACCAGCGCGAGTCGCTCAAGCTCATCGCCAGCGAGAACTACGCCTCCCCCGCGACCCTGCTGACCATGGGCAACTGGTTCAGCGACAAGTACGCCGAGGGCACCGTCGGGCGCCGCTTCTACGCGGGCTGCCAGAACGTCGACACCGTCGAGGCGCTCGCCGCCGAGCACGCCCGGGAGCTGTTCGGCGCCGCCCACGCGTACGTGCAGCCGCACTCCGGCATCGACGCCAACCTGGTCGCGTTCTGGGCGATCCTGGCCGACCGGGTGGAGTCGCCGGCGCTGAAGAAGGCCCAGGTGCGACAGGTCAACGACCTCACCGAGGCGGACTGGTTCGCGCTGCGCCGGGAGCTGGGCAACCAGCGGATGCTCGGCATGTCGCTGGACGCCGGCGGTCACCTCACCCACGGGTTCCGGCCGAACATCTCCGGCAAGATGTTCGACCAGCGCAGCTACGGCACCGACCCGGTCACCGGCCTCGTGGACTACGACAAGGTCGCCGAGGCGGCCCGGGAGTTCAAGCCGCTGATCCTGGTCGCCGGCTACTCCGCGTACCCGCGGAAGGTCAACTTCCGGATCATGCGGGAGATCGCCGACTCGGTCGGCGCCACCTTCATGGTCGACATGGCGCACTTCGCCGGGCTGGTCGCCGGGAAGGTCTTCACCGGCGACTTCGACCCGGTGCCGCACGCGCACATCGTCACCACCACCACCCACAAGTCGCTGCGCGGCCCGCGCGGCGGCATGGTGCTCTGCCAGCCCGAGCTGGCCGACCAGGTCGACCGGGGCTGCCCGATGGTGCTCGGCGGCCCGCTGCCGCACGTGATGGCCGCCAAGGCCGTCGCCCTCGCCGAGGCCCGCCGCCCCGACTTCGCCGACTACGCGCAGCGGATCGTCGACAACGCGCAGGCGCTCGCCGAGGGGCTGCTGCGGCGCGGTGGCACGCTGGTCACCGGCGGCACCGACAACCACCTGGTGCTGATCGACGTCTCCGGCTACGGGCTGACCGGCCGGCAGGCCGAGCAGGCGCTGCTCGACTCGGGCATCGTCACCAACCGCAACTCCGTCCCGCAGGACCCGAACGGCGCCTGGTACACCTCCGGCATCCGGATCGGCACCCCGGCGCTGACCAGCCGAGGGCTGGGCACCGCGCAGATGGACGAGACGGCCGAGCTGATCCACACCGTGCTCAGCCAGACCAAGCCGGGCGCCAACCCGGACGGCACCCCGTCCAAGGCCAAGTACGTCCTCGACGCCGCTGTCGCGGACCGGGTCGCCAAGCAGGCCAGCGACCTGCTGAGCGGCTACCCGCTCTACCCGGCCGTCGACCTCGGCTGACCCGCGTCACCCCGATGCCCCCGCCGGCCCCGCCGAGCGGGGGCGTCGGTGCCTCCGCCCCCATCCCCCGGCGCCGCTTCGCCGGCGTCGTCGCCCCGCGTGTCGTCGCCCCGCGCGGCGTCGCCCAGCACGGCGCCGACCCAGCACCGCGCCGATCATGCAGTTTTGGCGCCCGCTTCATCCGGCTTGATGCCGTTTTATGACACACCACAACTGCATGATCGACACGCTGGTGAGGGTGGGGCGGGGTGGGCAGGGTGGGGTGGGTTAGTGGGGGCGGTGGCGGAGGGTGCGGAGGCGGTGCAGGACGTCGGTGCCGCCCCGGCCGAAGTGGTCGTGCAGGGCGCGGTACTCGGCGTACAGGTCGTCGTAGGCCGCCGCCCGGGCCGGGTCGGGGTGCCAGGTCTCGCGCCGGCCGGCGCCCATCGCCGCCGAGGCGGCCGGCACGTCCGGGTACGCCCCGGCGGCGACCGCCGCGTGGATGGCCGCGCCCAGCGCCGCCGGGTGGGCGGAGTCGAGCACGTGCAGCGGCCGGCCGAGCACGTCGGCGTAGATCCGCAGCAGCAGCCGGTTGGCGGTCAGCCCGCCGGCCACGGTCAGCTCGTCGACGGCCACCCCGGCGGCGGTGAACGCGTCGACGACGGTCCGGGCGCCGAAGGCGGTGGCCTCCAGCAGCGCCCGCCAGATCTCCTCGGGGCGGGTGGCGAGGGTCAGCCCGACCAGCACGCCGCTCAGCTCGTGGTCCATCAGCACCGAGCGGTTGCCGCTGTGCCAGTCCAGGGCCAGCAGCCCGTGCCCGCCCACCGGCTGGTCGGCGGCCAGGGCGTCCAGCAGCTCGTACGGGCTGAGCCCACGGCGGCGCGCCTCGTCGGCGTAGCCGGCCGGCAGGGCGTTGCGGGCGTACCAGGCGAAGATGTCGCCGACCCCGCTCTGTCCCGCCTCGTAGCCCCAGGCCCCGGTGGTGACGCCCCCGTCGACCACGCCGCAGACGCCGGGCACCTCGCGGTACGCCGCCGCGTTCATGATCAGGCAGGTGGAGGTGCCGAGCACCGCGAGCATCCGGCCGGGCTCGACGGCGCGGGCCGCCGCGGCGGTGACGTGCGCGTCGATGGCGCCCGCCGCGACGGCGGTCCCGACCGGCAGCCCGGTCCACGCGGCGGCCGTGGCGGTGAGCCCGCCGGCCCGGGCGCCCACGGGTACGAGCGGACCGTCGACGCGCGGCAGCAGGCCGTCGAGGCGGGGGTGCAGGGCGCGCAGGAACTCCGCCGACGGGTACCGCCCGTCCTGCCGCAGCCCCTTGTAGCCGGCGGCGGAGACGTTGCGGGTCTCCCGGCCGCAGAGCTGCCAGACCAGCCAGTCCGTGGTCTCGATGAGACGCTCCGCCCGGTCGAAGACCGCCGGATCCTCCTCCAGGATCTCCAGCGCCTTGGCGAGCTGCCACTCGGCGGAGACCCGGCCACCGTAGCGGGGTAGCCAGGTCTCGCCACGGGCGGCGGCGAGGTCGTTGACGCGGGCGGCCTGCCGCTGGGCGGCGTGGTGCTTCCAGAGCTTCGGGTACGCGTGCGGGCGGCCGGCCAGCTCGGGCAGCTCGCAGAGCGGGGTGCCGTCGGCGAGGGTGGGCAGCATCGTGCAGGAGGTGGCGTCGACGCCGATGCCGCACACGTCCTCGGGGCGGACCCGGGCCGCGCGCAGTGCGGCGGGCACCGCGACCCGCAGCACCTCGCGGTGGTCGGCGGGATGCTGCAACGCCCAGTCCGGTGGCAGCGGGGTTCCGTCGGGCAGCCGCTCGCTGATCACCCCGTGCCGGTACGGATGGACGGCCTCGCCCCGCACGGCGCCGTCGGCGACGTCGACCACGACCGCCCGGCCGGAGAGGGTGCCGAAGTCGACCCCGACGACGTACCGGGATGGGCCGGCTGCCGGCTGCGCCACCACTCCTCCTCTCGCCGCGGCGCGTCGGCGCCCGGGTGGGCGGCCGGTCAGCAGCGGCGGGAGGAAACGCTAGCAACACCGTGGCGTGGGCGGCAT
Source organism: Micromonospora sp. DT62 (assembly GCF_049847285.1). Lineage (NCBI taxonomy): Bacteria > Bacillati > Actinomycetota > Actinomycetes > Micromonosporales > Micromonosporaceae > Micromonospora > Micromonospora sp. DT62. Next base: position 52,671 of record NZ_JBNCOB010000033.1, on the reverse strand, counting down.
CGCCTGGCAAGGCCGAGGGGAGCGACCGTCAGCGGACGGTCACCAGTTCTTCCTTCAAGCGAGAGATCCTCGCCCACATCGACCCGACCGCGTACTGCCCCGCAACCATGGCAAGCAGCATGACGGTCGTAGCGACACCCATGCCGATCCAGGCGAACCCGAACAACGGCCCGCTGTCCGCGATGCCTCTGACGCCCACACCAACGAACGACGCCCCGCCCAGGAGGAACGCGCCGAGAAGGGTCACGTCGCTTTCAAACACAGTGGCATGACCCATGCCGGCAACTGCCAACGCCATGGCCGCCACAGGAGTCCAGGGAGCCCGAATCAGCGCCAGGGGGTCGACCTCGAAGTAACCACCCAGCTCACCCATCACGGCGATCATCGGAGTCATCAACAGCGCCGCGCCGAAACCCGAGAGACCGGGGGACTGAAGCGATAGCCTGACGGCGGAAACGGATATGGGAGGTAGTTCCTCGAGCTCATCCACAGCGAACAGGCAGGCGATTCCCACCAGTACGCCGGCCGCTCCCAGGATGAACATCATGAGCGTCGCCGGATGCGGCAACTCCCCCGGCCTCGTTCCGCCTCCGAGTTCTTCGCGCCCGAGCGCAACCAGTCCCAGGGCGCTTAGGGAGACCGCACCGAGCAGCACGGCCTGACCGAACAACCAACGCCTCTCGTCGGCGCGCGGAAACCCGGCTGCCAGGCCAACACCGATCGACAGCACCCCGAACAGCAGGTCGCCCTCGGTCATCCTGACGAGCCCCACGACCACCACACCGAGACTGATGGTCGTTGCAGAGGAGGAGTATCGGCGGTCAGGCCGGGCATGATCAGCCATCCGAACAAGGGCGGCAGCCAGGGCGCTCATGAAGGCCAACGGCCCCGCCCAGGAGTCCGGCGCAACCACGGCGACCATCGCTCCGAGACAACCGAAAACCAGGAGAAGCCTGAACGCGTACCGGACGACCGGCGCCCGCACGGGAAGCCTTCGCAGAGCCAAGGCAGCGCGTATTGCCGCCGCTGCCGCGGCGGCGGCGAACACGCCGCGATATCCCAGATCATCGCTGAGAAGATTCAAACCCATGGTGGTGGCCGCGACGAGCAACGCGCCAGACAGTCGCTTCCACCATGCCATCCCCGGGGACCCAGTCAGCGAGTCGTCTTCGCGCACCATGACAGCATGTTGCATCCGCCCGTCCGAGCCGGCGAGGCGACACACGCGACACAGAGTGATCTTCTCAACACGGCGGGGAGGGATCGCGCTGAGATGTCATGGCACCTCGTCAGGCGACGGGCCGCTTCAGGTGGTAGCGGTGCACCTCGGTGCTGCCCTGGACGTTGTTCACGTCCTCGGCGGCGGAGACCAGTTCCCAGCCCTCCCGGCCGGCCCGGTTGAGGTGCGCGATCGCCGTGTCGCCGTACGCGGTGATGTCCCGGCGCGACCCGTCCGGGCCGTACCAGGTGAAGCTGACGTGAAAGGCGCGGCCCTGCCCCTGATAACGGCGGACCAGCAACGCGTACTCCCAGGCGACCATGGCGTCCATTATGAGTGTCCACCCAGGACGGCGAAACACGGGCAGTCGCGCTTTGCCATGCGGTGAACGCGTTGTGTCATCCCACCTCGGCGTTCGCCGCCCGGCGGGCCGTCTCGTCGGCGACCAGCGCGGCCAGCCGGTCCAGCCCGAGGTCGATCTGCTCCGGGGTCACGGCGCTGACCGACAGCCGCAGCGCGTCGACCGGGGCGCCGTCGTCGTAGAAGTGCGCCATCGGCGTCCAGAGCAGGCCGTACCCACGGGCGGAACGGTGCAGCAGCGCGTCGTCGACCCGGAACGGCACGGTGACCACGACGAAGAACCCGCCGGCCGGGACGTTCCACCGCACCGGCGAGATGTCCGCCGGGAAGCGCCGGGCCAGGCCGTCGACCAGGTGGCCCAGGTTGCGTCCGTACGCGGCCCGTTCCCGGACGGTGGCCGCCACGAGGCTGCACCCGTGCTCCAGCAGCGCCCCGCCGACGACCGCCTGGGCGATCGGCGAGGTGTTCACCGTGACCATGCTCTTGATCTTGGCGAGCTGGTCGGCGAGCAGCCCCACCGTGCCGTCGGCGCCGGCGACGCGCTGGTCGGCGACCACGTAGCCCACGCGCGCGCCGGGCAGCACCGTCTTGGCGAACGAGCCCAGGTAGACCACCCGCCGCGCGGTGTCCAGCGCCTTGAGCGTCGGCGGCCGACCGGACTCCGAGGCGGGGAAGAGACCGTACGGGTTGTCCTCCAGCAGCAGCAGGTCCTCCTCGGCGGCCAGGTCGAGCAGCCGCCGCCGGTCGGCCGGGCCGATGCTGGTCCCGGACGGGTTGGCGAAGTCCGGCATCACGTAGCAGGCGCGGGGGCGCAGCCCCGCCGCCCGGGCGAGGCGCACCTGCTCGCGCAGGTCGGTCAGGTCGATCCCGGCGGGGCCGCCCCGCACCGGCCGCACCGGCAGGTCCAGCAGCCGGGCGGCGCCGGTCAGCCCCACGTACGTCGGGGCGACGGCGAGCAGTACGTCGCGCGGGTCGGCCCGCAGCACCCGCAGCACCAGGAACATCGCCTCCTGGCAGCCGACGGTCACCACGATCGCCTCCGGGTCGACCGTCAGCTGCTCGTCGACGGCGAGGTTGCGGGCGACGAGGTGGTGCACGATGCCCTTGGTGCGGCCGTACTGCAGCAGCGTCCGGTGCACCTGCGCGGGGCTCTGCCCCAGGTCGTCGGCCAGGTGCCGGCGGAACGTCTCCAGGTGCCGGTGCAGCGCCGCGACGTCGAAGAACTCCTCGTACGGCCGGCCGGCCGCGAGCGACACCGCGTCGGGGTAGTGCTGAGCCACCTCGTTGAGGAAGTTCATCGAGTTCAGCGCCGGGTCGTCGACCGCCGGGTGCAGGTCGGCCACGCGCAGGTCCACCGTCTCCGTCACCGGTCAGCCCTCCCTGATCACGCGCAGCTCGCGGGCCGCCTCCGGGTCGGCGCAGCCGGCCAGCGCGAGGGCGTCGCGGAACTCGCCGGCCAGCAGCGCCAGCGCCGTCCGCGCCCCGGCCTCGCCGCCGGCGGCGAGCGCCCACAGCATGGGCCGGCCGACGAGCACCCCCCGCGCGCCGAGGGCGAGCGCGCGCAGCACGTCGACGCCGTCGCGCACGCCGCTGTCCAGCAGCACCTCGCACCGGTCCGCCACCGCCGCCACCACCTCGGGCAGGATGGTCGCGGTGGCCGGCGCGCCGTCGAGCTGCCGGCCGCCGTGGTTGGAGACCACCACGGCGTCCGCGCCGGCGGCCACCGCCAGCTCCGCGTCGCGCGGGTCCAGCACGCCCTTCACCACCAGCGGCAGGGCCGTACGGCCGCGCAACCACTCCAGGTCGGCCCAGGTCAGCGCGGGCGCGAAGACCTCGCCGGTGTGCGCGGCGATGGCGGAGACCCCCGGGGTGGCGGCGTGCGCGAGGTCGTCCCGGCCGGTCGGCAGGTTGGCCGCCACGACCTGCGACGGGATGGCGAACGCGTTGCGCACGTCGCGCCGGCGCGGGCCGAGGATCGGCACGTCCACGGTGACCGTCAGCGCCGTGCAGCCCGCCGCGTGCGCCCGGTCCAGCAGGTCGGCGACCAGGCCCCGGTCGCGCAGCCAGTAGAGCTGGAACCAGACCCTCGCCCCGGTCTCCGCGATCTGCTCGATCGACACGCTGCTCAGGGTGCTGGCCACGTACGGCACGTCGGCCGCGCGGGCGGCGGCGGCCAGCCCGAGTTCCCCGTCGGGGTGCACGAGCCGCTGGTACGCCATGGGCGCCACGGCCACCGGCATGGCGTACGACGCGCCGAGCAGCCGCGCCTCGGTGCGGGGGGTGTGCACCCCGCGCAGCACCCGGGGCAGCACGGCCACCCGGTCCAGCGCGCGGCGGTTCGCGGCGAGCGTCGTCTCGGCGCCGCTGCCACCGTCGACGTAGTCCCACACGTCGGGGGGCAGCACCGCCCGGGCCGGCCCCGCGAAGTCGGCCAGGCTGGCCGGCGACGGCTGCGTCACCGGCAGGTCCGACTTCGGCAGTACGCCCTCCACCATCACCGCTCTCCCTTCCCACCGGCGCCGCCCCCACTGACGGTCGCCGCCCTGCCGGCCGTCGCGCCGGGCGATCCCTCACCCGCCGCGCCACTACCCGGCGCGTCGCCGCCCGGCGTGCCGAGCCGGCCGCGCAGGAACGCGGCGGCCTGATCCTGGGCGCGTCGGCCGTCGTCGAACGCCCCCGGCATGGCGAAGAATCCGTGGATCATGCCGGCGTACCGGGTGAGGGTGGTGGGCACCCCGGCGTCGCGCAGCCGGTGCGCGTACCGCTCCCCCTCGGCGCGCAGCGGGTCGTGCTCGGCGGTGATCACCAGCGCCGGCGGCAGGCCGGTCAGGTCCGCGGCGAGCAGCGGCGACGCCAGCGGGTGCCGCGCGTCGGCGGGGTCGGTGAGGTAGTGGCCCCGGTACCAGGCGACCGAGCGGCGGTTGAACAGCAGCGGGTCCTCGCCGTCGCCGTCGGGGTCGGCGCTCTGGTCGGTGTTCGGGTACACCAGCAGTTGCGCGGCGAGGCGGGGCCCGCCGCGCTCCCGGGCCAGCAGGGCGACGGCGGCGGCGAGGTTGCCGCCGGCGCTGTCCCCGCCGACCGCCACGCGCTCCGGGTCGACGCCGAACTCCTCCGGGTGCGTGGCGAGCCACGCGGTGGCCGCGTGGCAGTCGTGCACGGCGGCGGGGAAGGGATGCTCCGGGGCCAGCCGGTAGCCGACGGTGACCACCTGGCAGGGCACCGCGTTGGCGAGGCGCCGGCAGATGCCGTCGGCGGTGTCGACGCTGCCCAGCGTCCAGCCGCCGCCGAAGAAGTAGACCAGGGTGGGCAGCGGCCCCTCCCCCGCCGGCCGGTGGATGCGCACCGGCAGGTCGCCGGCCGGGCCGGGCACGTGCGTGTCGCGTACCTCGTGCACCGGCTCGACCGCGCCGCCGCCCGCGCGGATCGCGGCGAGGTCGGCGGCGCGGGCCTCGGCCAGGGTCTGGGTGTACAGCGGCGGGGTGCCGGCCGCCGCGCGGGCGGCCCGGTACGCCGCCACCTGCGGATGGATGCTCACGCGGGCCCTCCTCGGGTGTGCACGGTCAGCTTGTCGACGCCACGCAGGAAGAGGCTGCCGCTGTACGTCGGCGGCTCGGCGACGGTGAGCCCGGGGAAGCGGGCCAGCAGCCTGGGCAGCGCGAGCCGACCCTCCAGCCGGGACACTGCGGCGCCGAGACAGAAGTGCGGGCCGGCGCCAAAGGCCAACGACGGTGACCCGCTCCGGCGCGGGTCGAAACGGTCCGGGTCGGGAAAGCGCGCCGGGTCGCGGTTGGCCGCGCCGAGGATCAGCAGCACGTTGCGGTCCCGCCCGACCGGCACCCCGCCGACCTCGGTGTCCTCCGGCGCGGCCCGGGCCAGGAAGTGCACGGGGGCCTCCAGCCGCAGGATCTCGTCGACCGCGCCCCGGGTCAGCGCGTCGTCGCCGGGCAGCGCGGCGGCCACCTCGGGGTGGGCCAGCAGCAGCGGCAGCCCGTTGGAGAACAGGTAGACGGTGGTGACGAACGCGGCGTTGAACAACACGATCAGGTTGCTGACCAGCTCGTCGACGGTCAGCTCCACGTCCCCGAAGTCGACCGCCTCCACCAGGGCGCTGATCAGGTCGTCGCCGGGCCGGTGCCGCCGGTGGGCGATCAGCCCGGCGTAGAAGTCGCGCAGCTCGGCGGCGGCGGTGTTGGCGGCGGCGAGCCGCTGCGGGGTCTGGCCCGCCACGTCCAGGAACTCGTCGATCCGTTCCACCCGCTGCCGGTAGAAGTCCAGCTCCCCGGCGGGGATGCCGATGAACTCCGCCATCACCAGGGCCGGCAGCGGGTACGCGAACTCCGCGACGAAGTCGAGGCCGGCGTCGCCGGCGTCGGCCATCCGGTCGAGCAGCCCGTCGACGACCCGGTGCACGATCGGCTCCAGCGCGGCGAGCCGGCGCGGGGTGAAGCTCCTCGCGAAGGCCGCCCGCATCCGGGTGTGCTCCGGCGGGTTGACGAACATCATCGAGGTCTGGAGGGTGCGCAGCACCTCCTGTTCCCGCCAGCCCGGCGGGGCCTGCTTGTACCACCGCGGGTCCCGCAGCACCTGGCTGACCAGGTCGTAGCCGACGGCGACGGCGGCGACCGAGCGGTGCTCCGCGCGCGCCGGCACCGGGCTGACCGGCCCCAGCGCGTGCAGGGCGGCGTAACAGGGGTACGGATCCTGCCGGCCCTCGTCGCTGTAGAGACGGGTCAGCAGCTCAGTGACGTCCACGGTCCTTCGTCTCCCCCCGTCGAGGGTGCCGCGGGCGGCGGGGGTCGCCCGCCGCCCGCGCCGGTGTCACAGGCCGAGCAGTCGCAGCGGTACGGCGTTCGCCAGCGCCTGGTTGCCGGCGTCGTTCGGGTGGATGTGGTCGCCCGAGTCGTACGCGGGCAGCAGCCGGCTCGGCTGCGCCGGATCGCGCAGCACCCGGTCGAAGTCGAGCAGCCCGTCGAACTCGTCGCTGCCGCGCAGCCACGCGTTCACCGCCTGCCGGGTGGCCTCCTTCTCCGGCGTCCACACCCCCGGGTTGCCGTGCCCCTCGTACGGGCTGAGCGTCGTCACGAGGCTGCGCAGGCCGCGCGCCTTCACCTGCTGGTTGACCTGCCGCAGCGAGGCGATGATCTGCTCGGCGGAGTCGCCCGACATCCAGATGTCGTTGATGCCGAGTCCGGTGATCACGGTCCGGGCGTCGGTCTGGGCGAAGACGTCCTCGTCGAGCCGGGCCAGGGCGTTGGGGCCGAGTTCGTGGTAGCCGGGGAAGCCGCCCGCCCCGGGCTCGGGGCCCTCGTGGTTGAGCCGGTTGCCGGCGAGGCTGAGGTTGAGCACCCCCGGGGTGCGTACGTCCGGGCGGGCGTCGATGAGCCGGTCGGCCAGCAGGTCGGGCCAGCGCTTGTTGGCGTTGACGGTGCTGCCGTTGCCGTCGGCGATGGAGTCGCCGAGCACCACCACCGAGCCGGGGCTGTGCCGGCGCTGCACGTCGATGCCCGACAGGAAGAACCAGCAGCAGTTCGGTCGGATCGTGAACCCGGCCCCGCCGGCGGCGGAGGTCAGGTCGCTGGCGCCGATGAAGTTGGTCTGCCGGGACTGGCCGTGGAAGGTCACCGGCCCGGTGGGGGTCGGGAAGTGCACCGTCAGCACCAGGTCCTGCTGGTCGCCGACGGGCAGCGCGACGGGGTCGCTGACCAACTCGGCGCCCCGGTTCATGGTGGCCGAGGTGCCGCCGCCGAAGGTGAGCGTCCGCAGGGTCGAGGGGTCGATGTCGGACAGGTCGTCGGGGGTCGCGGTGTTCGGCTTAGCGACGGTGGCGCGGCCGACCCGGACGGCCTGCTCGCCGTAGGAGTTGCTGAGCCGGACCCGGAACCGCTCGCCGCCGACGGTGGTGTGCACGACCATCCGTACGCTCTGGTCGTTGAGGCCGGTGTTGGTCAGGCCGGTCGCGTTTCCCCTGGTGACGGCGGCGGCCCAGCTGCCCGCCCAGACCGTGCGCTGGTGGGACGCCCCGGTGTCCGCCGGGCCAGCGCTGGCCACCATCGCCGGGGCGCCGGCGACGAGCAGGGTGGCTGCGGCCGTGATGACATGCCATCTCTTCGGAGTCGACATTGAACCTCCATCGTTGGCAGCCCAGGGCCGTCCGCTGACGGCACCGCCTGGACGATGGTCCAGAAACCTAGCCGTCCCGTTTCACGACCGTCAATCAACCTGATCGACGCGATCAAATGTCCTCCGGTCCGCCCGGAGCGCCGTTCAGGCTCTGTCCGGTGACAGTCGGTGGTCCCTACGCTCACGGACGGCGGCGGTGCGCCCGCCCGGCCGCCGCGTCGTGCCGGGCCGCCCGGCACACGGCCACACGTCTGCGGCGAGGGGGCTGTCGGATGACCGACCGACCGGAACGACGACCCGGCTACGTGCACCGGGCGCTGGAGCTCTTCGCGGGCTTCGGCGACCGGGAGGCGCTGGTCGGAAACGGACACCGGCTCAGCTACGCCGAGGTCGCCGCGCGGGTACGCGGGCTGGCCGCGACGCTGCTCGGGCACGGCGTACGGCCGGGGCAGGCGGTGCTGCTCGCGCTCGGCAACCCGGTGGAGGGGCCGCTGGTGCAGCTCGCCCTGCACCTGCTGGGCTGCCGGACGATGTGGGTCGCCCCGGTCACCTCCCGCCGGGAGGTCGACGAGTTCGTCCGGCTGGCCCGCCCCGACGCGTTCGTCCACGACGCCCGGGACCCGGCCGGCCTCGGCGCGGAGCTGGCCGGCGGGCTGTCCGGCGTACCCGTGCTCTGCCTCGGCCCGGGCGGCGCGGGCCCGGACCTCCTCGCCGCGACGGAGCGTGCCGGGGCGGTCGAGCTGCCGGCCGACGTGCCGGCGCCGGAGTCGTTCCTGCAGACCAGCGGCACCACGGGCACCCCGAAGCTGGTGCACCACCGGGAGAGCTTCTACACCCAGATCCTCGCCCTGGCCGCCGACTTCCGCGCCGCCGGGCACCCGCCGCTGCGGCACCTGTCGCACTCGCCGATGTGGCTGGCCAGCGGCCAGATCACCACGCTGTTCAACCTCTTCACCGGCGGGGTGCTGTTCCCGCGCGACGGCTGGGACCCGGCGCGGTTCATCGGGACCGTCGACCGGGAGCGGATCAACTCGACCTTCGTCACGCCGCCGATGCTCTACGAGGTGCTCGACCACCCGGCCCTCGACGGCGCGGACTTCTCCGCCATGTTCATGTTCAACGTGGGCGCCGGGCCCGCCGCGCCCGCCCGGCTGCGCCAGGCGATCGCGCGCTTCGGCCCGGTGCTGCGGATCGTGTACGGCCTCAGCGAGGCCGTCGTCGTCACCGCCCTGCCGGGGCTGACCGACGACCCGGCGCACCCGCAGCGGCTGCGCTCCTGCGGGCGCCCCTACGGCGACGTGCGCGTCGAGATCCGCGCCGACGACGGCACGGTGCTGCCACCCGGCGAGAACGGGGAGGTGTGGGTGCACACCGGCCTGCGCTTCGCCGGCTACCACGGCCAGCCCGAGCTGACCGCCGAGACGCTTGTCGACGGCTGGGTCCGTACCCGCGACGTCGGGCACCTCGACGCCGACGGCTACCTCTACCTCGTCGACCGGTTGCAGGACCGGATCCTCACCCGGCGGCGCAGCTGGCCGATCCACTCCCGCCCGATCGAGGACGTCCTGGCGGGGCACCCGCAGGTACGGGCGGCGGCGGTGATCGGCGTGCCGGACGAGGCGGCCGGCGAGCTGCCGTACGCCTACGTGGTGCCGGCGCCCGGCGCGACGGTGACCGCCGGGGAGCTGATCGACCTGGTGACCGCCGAACTCAGCGACACCTGGGCGCCGGGCGGGGTGGAGTTCGTCGACCGGCTGCCGCTCAACCGCTCGGCCAAGGTGGACAAGCGCGCGCTGCGGGCCCGGTACGCCGCGGACCACCCGTCGTCGGTCGAGCACCCGGAGGCGTCGATCGGCAGCCTGGCGTGACCCCCCGGCGGGAATTGACCGTCCTGGTCGCCGCCGACCTGATCTCCAACCTGGGCAGCCGGATCTCGGTGGTGGCCCTGCCCTGGCTGGTGCTGGAGACCACCGGCAGCGCGGCGAAGATGGGCGCGGTGGCCGCCGCCGAGACGCTGCCCTACCTGCTCTCCAGTGCCCTCGGCACGCCCTGGGCGGACCGGATCGGGCTGCGCCGCACCTCCATCCTGGCCGACGCGGGCAGCGCCGGGCTGATGGTGGCGGTGGCCCTCACCCCATGGCTCGGGTTCGGCGCGCTGCTCGCCCTGGTCGCCCTGGTGGGCGCGCTGCGGGGCGTCGGCGACCGGGTCAAGCACGTGATGTTCCGCCCGGCCGCCGAGGCCGCCGGGGTCCGGCTGATCCGGCTGACCTCCGTCTACGACGGGCTGGGCCGGCTGGTCACCCTGCTCGGCGCGGGGCTGGGCGGGCTGCTCGTCTGGTGGTTCGGGGTGACGCAGGCGCTGCTCATCGACGCCGCCAGCTTCGCCGCCTGCGCCCTGCTGGTCGGCCTACTGGTCCGGCCGCCGGCCGCCGCGACGGGACCGGCGGCACCGGAGGGCTACCTGCGCGCGCTCGCGGGCGGGTTCCGCCACCTGGGCCGCGACCGGATGCTGCTGACCATGCTGCTGGTGATCTCGGCGCTGAACATGGTGGTCAACGCGAGTGTCGCGGTCTACATCCCGCTCTGGGTGGCCGACGTGTTGCACAACCCCGCCGGGCTCGGCCTGCTGCTGGGGACGTTCTCGGCGGGCGCGCTGCTCGGCAACCTGCTCTTCACGGCGTACGGTCCCCGGCTGCCCCGGTACCTGACCTTCGTGGTCGGCGCGGCGCTGGGCGGCGCCCCGCGCCTGCTGGTCCTGGCGCTGAGCGAGGAACTGGCGGTGGTGCTGGCGGTGACGTTCGCCTCCGGCATCGGCATCGCGGCGGTGAACCCGCTGCTCGGGGTGGCGATCTACGAGCGGGTGCCGGCCGCCCTGCAGACCCGGGTGATCGGGCTGGCCGGGTCGCTGGCGTTCGCGGGCCTGCCGCTGGGCGCGCTGCTCGGCGGCTGGTCGGCCACCGCGCTCGGCCTCGCCCCCGCCCTGCTGGTCATGGCGGCGTTCTCCCTCGTCGTCACCCTGCTGCCGCTCCTGCCCGGCCTGCGGCCACGGTCGACGGTGGCGCCGGCCGAGCGGGCGCCGGGTGTCGTGGGCCGGGCGTAGGGTCGGGACATGGCCACGTGGGAGGACGTACGCCGGATCGCGCTGGGTCTGCCGGAGACGGGCGGGCACCCGTCCTACCAGGGGGTGCCGGCGTGGAGGCGGCCACTCCGCCGGGGAGACACCGTCGAAGCCCGCTCGGTCTGTCGCCACGTCCAGTGGCGTTGGGCCGCGCCGGCCGCGCAGGCCAGGCAGATCGCGGCGGCTGCGACGAGCGTGCGGCGTTCGCCGAAGTGGACGATGGCGGAGCCGAGCGGGATCGCCAGCGCCACGGGGCCGAACATCGCGGTGTTGGCGGTGCCGGACACCCGGCCGAGCATCGCTGTCGGCGTGTGCGTCTGCACCGCGGTCACCGCGGCGACGAGGGCCCAGGGCAGGCCGACGCCGGCGACGACGGAGGCGGCGACCGTCCCGGGCCACCAGGGCAGGCAACGCACCAGGCAACTCACGGCAAAGAGCGTCGTGCCGGCGACGCCCACGGTGACCGGGCTCCACCGCGCGATGAGCCGGCCGACGACGATGCCACCGACGACGGACCCGGCCCCCTGCGCACTGAGCAGCACGCCGAGGAACGTCGTCGGTAGGCCCAACCCGGTGGTGACGATCGCGTAGTTGGCAGCGGTGGTGAAGCCGGACATGGCGATCGACACGGCGGCGAGCACGACGGTGACGCGCAGCGCCCGATGCGCGAAGAGGACGGCGAGTCCCACGCGTACGCCGGTCGGCCGGTCGCTCGGCCGGACGGGTGGCAGCCGCTTCAGCCGTACGGCCGCGTACAGGACGGCGACCAGGACCGGCGTCGCCGCGCTGAGCAGGACGACAGCGTGGCCCCCGCGCCACGCGTAGAGGCCCGCACCGACCAGGGGCGCCACGAGCTTCATGCCCTCCTGGGCGCTCGAACGCCATCCGTTGACGTCGCCGAGTTCCGTGGGCGACAGCGCGGAGGGCAGCAGCGCCGACTCGCCCGCGTCGATCAGCACGTAGCTGAGGCCGTAGGCGCAGGACACCAGGAAGATGAGCCACGTCTGCTCCGGTCCCCGCACCGTGAGGAGACTGAGCAGTACGGCGGACAACGCGAGGTTGACGGCCATGACCAGCGGTCGCCTCGGCGCCCGGTCGAGCAGAGCTCCCAGCCAGGGGCCGCCGAGAACCGGGGCGTACACGCAGAGACCGGCGAGGGCCGCGAGACTGACGGAGCCTGTGAGGTCCAGGATCCAGATCCCGGCGACCAGTGACATGGCGCTGCTGCCGAAGCCCGACAGCAGCGAGATCGCGATGAACAGCGCGGCGTTGGGGCGCACGAGCCCTCCAAGGTTGAGCGTTGTCGACTCAAATCCTCAGCCCTGAGTGAGACCCAGGCAAGACTGCCGCGACTCGTCAATGTGTCGTTGACAGCAGGTCGTCCAGAGTCGACGCGACGGCCCGCACCGGTGCCGGCAACCGTCCACGTTCCACGTCGGCCAGGTCGACCGCGAGGAGCGACGCCAGCGCATACAGCGAGCCCGGATCGGCGTCGAGGGCCGCCTCGGCGGTCCTCCTCACGAGAGCCGCGCGCCCGAACCGCGCATCCCACCGCCGGTCCGCGTCGATCCACCGCTGGAGGTCGAAGACCGCGCCCCGGATCGCCGCGATCCGGGCCGAGTATCCGAGATCCCGTTCCTGCCGCCGCGACCGCCGCGCGGCTGCCAGGCGCTGCCGGCGCTGCTCCGCGGCCTGCCGGCTGCCCAAGCCGAGCGCGGCAGCGATCTGAGCCCACGTCGCACCCAGGTGACGCGCGCGGTCGATCAGCTCCAGCTCCTGCTCGTCCAGCCGCGCGCGGTCGGCCACGACGGTGGACAACTGGCTCAGCTCGGGCATCACATGTCAACGCTACATTGACACGCGGACCGCGCGTCGCCCGCGACAGCCGGGCAGCGGGAAGCCGACCGACCGTCGCGTCGCGTCAGTCCACAAGGACCTTCTCCGGCCCCCGGATGCCGGCTAGCGTGCCGGCATGCCATCGACGTTGACCGAGGCGACGGATCCGTGGTGCCTGCGCGACGGGGAGAGCGCGGCGCTGCTGCGCGACCATCCCTGGCGGCGTTTCGCGGTGCTGGGCGACAGCGTGGCCGAGGGGCTCTGCGAGCCCGTCGACGGCTATCCCGACGTGCAGTGGGCGGACCGGATCGCCGCCGAGCTGCGGGCCGTCCGGCCGGAGCTGGCGTACCTCAATCTGGGCCTGCGGGGGCTGCGGGCGCACGAGGTGCGCGCCGCCCAGCTCGCCCCGGCGCTGGCCTTCCGCCCCGACCTGGCGCTGGTGGTCTGCGGCGGCAACGACGCCTTCGGGCGGGGCTACGACGCGGACGCCGTCGACGCGGAGCTGACCGCGATCATCGAGGCGCTTCACGCCGCCGGGGCGGACGTGATCACGGTCGGCATGTTCGACGTGTCGCTCAGCCCCGCCGTGCCCGAGCGGCACCGCGCCGGCCTCAGCGAGCGGATGCGGCGGCTCTCGGCGCACACCGGGGCCCTCGCGGAACGGCTCGGCACCCTGCACGTGCGGCTCACCGACCACCCGCTCACCGCCGAGGCGACGATGTACAGCAGCGACGGCCGGCACGGCAGCGCCCGCAGCGACGCGGTCGCCGCCGCCGAGACCGTCCGCCGCCTCGGCGCCCACCTCGCGCCCTGACCAGCCGGTGACGCGGCTCAGCGGTGCTGGACCCACACGTTCGGCTCGAGGTAGGTGCCCTGGTCGAGATCGAGGTCCACGCGCAGCAGGCTGAGGCCGTCGGGAATGACGTAGTCGCCGCTGTCGGGGAAGACCATGCCGGTCCACTGCCGCCACTCGGCCACGGTGCCGGTCATCGTCTGCGACCGGGGCGCCATGGCGATCACCCGGGCTCCGAGCCGCCAGTGGGTGCGCAGCCAGGGATCGAGCGGGGAGCCGTCCTCCCTGGTCCAGGCGGCGAACCGCTCGATCGGGGTCAGCGGGTAACGGGCCTTGAGGGTGGGCCGCACCGGGGCGATCACCCGCGCCCAGCCACGCTGCTCGGCCACCGACCGCAGCGCCGTGAGCAGGTCGCCGGCCAAACCCTGGCCACGCAGGTCGGCGCGCACCTGGGCGGCCATCACCACGAGGGTGTCGGGGATCTCGTCGCGGTCGTGGCCGGTGACCGCGCGGCGCAGGGAGTCGGTGTAGCCCTCGGGCAGGTGCGCCGGGTCGCCGTCCCAGCGGATCGGCACCGCCCACCCCGCGGCGACCAGGTCGCCGTCGCCGTCGAGCAGCACGAGCTCCAGGTCGGCGAACACCTCCCGCACCCGGCTGAGGTACCGGTCGACCTGCCGGTCGGCTTTGATGAACGCCGGCCAGCCACCCGCAAACAGCCGGTCCATCTGGTCACCCGGCCGCGGCCGTGCCCGCAACGGCTCCACGACGGTACGCACGGACGCCTTTCTACCAAGACAGTCGCCGGCCGCACCACGACTATAAGTCGGCGCGGTACGGTGATCGCCGAGTTGACGCGCGGAGGTCCGGCGCCGGCCGCAGACGCAAGCGAGGACCGCGCCCGTGAGTAGCTGACAAGGCGTTCGGCGCCGACCAGGCCGTCGACGCCGACGGATTGAATGCCTGTTACGGCTTGGAGACGGCATGACCATGGCTCAGGCGACCCCGAACGGCCCTTGAGATGCAGGCCAGAGGCCATGTCGTCACTACTCCCAGCGGAAGTGGCGGGCCGCGAGCCCGCCCAGCACCACGGTGAACGCCGCCATCACGGCCAGGTGCAGCAGCGTGGGCCAGGAGCCCGCCCAGGCATCCTGTAGTGCCTGGGACACGGCCCCCAGCGGGGTGAAGTCGGCGATCTTCCGCACCAGGTCGGGCATCAGCGGCCCCGGCGTCCACACCCCGGCGAAGAACATCATCGGGAAGTAGATCAGCTGGCCGACCCCCGACGAGGCCCGGGCGCTCGGCGTGACCGCCGCCACGAGCAGCGCGACGGCGCACATCGTGGTCGACCCGAGCGTGAACGCCAGCACGAAGCCGACCGCGTTGCCGGGCGGGGAGACGTCGAAGACGGTCGCCGCGACCAGCCAGGCCAGGCCGCACGCGACAAGCAGTGCGGCGACGTTCACGGCCACCTGCGCGACGAGCACCGCCGCCGGCGAGACCGGGGTGGTCGACAGCCGGCGCAGGATGCCCCGTTCGCGGTAGGTGCCCACCACGCTCACCAGCGTCATCATCGTCACCGTCGCGATGGCCAGCGTCATGGTGATCGGCAGGTAGACCTCCAGGGGGAGCCGGCCGCCCAGCTCGTCCGCCGGCTCCCGGAACCCGGGCATGGCCAGGCCGAGCACCAGGATCAGCAGGGCTGGGAACGCGATGGCGAAGAACGTGCCGACCGGATCCCGGAGGAACAGCTTCGCCTCGACGCGGACGATCTTGGCAAGGGCGGTCATCAGAGGCTCCTGGTAGAGGTGAGGGAGAGGATCGCGTCCTCGAGGGTGGGCCGTTCGACGCCGGGCACCTGGGCACCCGCGATCAGGTTGCGAGGAGTGTCGACGGCGACGACCCGGCCGGCCACGACGACCGCCAACCGGTCACAGAGGCGCTCCGCCTCGTCCATGAAGTGGGTCACCAGCACGACCGTGACGCCACGGTCCCGGACCTGCCGGACCAGCTCCCACGTGTCCCGTCGCGCCTGCGGGTCCAGGCCGGTGGTCAGCTCGTCCAGGATCGCCACCGACGGGTTGCCGACCAGGGCGAGCGCGATCGACAGCCGCTGCTTCTGGCCACCGGAGAGCTTCGCGAACACCGTGTTCCGTTTGGCGGCCAGGCCCAGCTCGTCCATCAGCTCCCGCCAGTCGGCCGGGTGCGGATAGAACGAGCTGTAGAGGTCGAGCGCCTCCCACACCTTGATCCGGTCCGGTAGCTGGCTCTCCTGGAGTTGGCTGCCCAGCTTCCGCCGCACCGCCGCGCGGTCCCGGTACGGGTCCAGCCCCAGCACCCGTACCGTCCCCGAATCCGGGGTCCGGAGCCCCTCGACGCACTCCACGGTGGTGGTCTTGCCGGCGCCGTTCGGGCCGACGAGCCCGAAGATCTCACCCTCTTCCACACTCAACGACACGTCGGCGACGGCCAGATGGTCGCCGTACTGCTTGCGGAGGTTGCGCACCTCGATGACTGACATGCCGGCAACGCTAGGAATCGCGGCGGGCGCGGAGAATGGGTCCAGCCGCCCGGTGGGGGTGTATCCAGCCCCACCCCTGGTCGGTTGCCTGCCCCGATGCGGTGGCGGTCGGCGCGGCGAAGACTCGACCCATGACCCGCTTCGTGCTCGCCGTACCACGCTGCGTCGCCCTGGTCGTCCTGGTCGCGGCCGGGTTCGCCTACGGGTACCTCCTCGTGGTCGCCGCCACCCTGGTGATCCCCTATCCGCTCGGCCTCTCCGGCCAGTTCCGGCTGACCGCGCTGGCCCGCCGACTCGCCCGCGCCTGGGCCGGAGCGGACCTCCCCGAGCCCGTACGGTCGCCGCCACCCGCACCGCACCGGCGCGCGGACGGCTGGTACGTCCACGGGGACACGGTCTTCAGGTCGCCCCGGGTGCCGGCGTTCCTGCTCACGCTGGACCACCACGCGAAGGACCCGACGCTCGGCCGGGAATGGGCGTGGCTGATCCTCACTCCGGTCACCGGCGCGGTCCCCCTCCTGGTGCCGCCCGCGCTGATCACGGCCGGCGGGTTCCTGCTCACGTCGCCCCCCTGGCCGCTCGCGTGGTCGGTGCCGGTGGCCGTCGCGGCGATCGTGGCCGCGTTCCTGCTCGCGCCGGGCGCGCTGCGGGCGTACGGGCGGTGGACCGGCGTGCTGCTGGGGAGCGGCGAGCCGCCGCGGACGGCGGTCGGACGCTGGGTCACCCGAGCGTCGGCCGCGACCTGGCGGACGGCCGGCCTGGCCGGGCTGTCCCTCGCCGCGTTCGGCGGCCTGCTGCTCAACCTGCTCACCGCGGTCGTGTCGTGGGGTG
This sequence comes from Micromonospora sp. DT62, assembly GCF_049847285.1. NCBI lineage: Bacteria > Bacillati > Actinomycetota > Actinomycetes > Micromonosporales > Micromonosporaceae > Micromonospora > Micromonospora sp. DT62. Next base: position 35,876 of record NZ_JBNCOB010000033.1, on the reverse strand, counting down.
GGCTGCTGCCGTACACCCTGCCGGCCACGCGATCGGTGGTGGAGCTCTACCGGCGCCAGGTCCGCCGGTGGACGGGCGCCGACCTGCCCGCACCGTACCGGCCGTACCCGCCGCCGCCCAGCCCCGGCGAGGACGGCAACTACCGGGTCGGGCGGGTCCTCTACACCAATCTCGTGGCGGCCGTCCAGGGTCAGCGGCCGGGGTGGCTGCTCGGCGACCCGGCCACCTGGCGGGACCAGCTGTGGACACTGGGCTCGCTCGCCCTGGCCCCGTTCTCGTTCGTCCCGGCGGTCCTGGTCGGCTTCGGCTTCTACGGCCTGTTCTGCCAGCCGCTGACCTGGGCGAGCTGGGCGGTGCCGATCGGCCTGTCCACCGGCTACTGGGTCACCCCGTTCTACCTGTGGTTCGGCATCGAGCACGTCGGCCTCGTCGGGCCGTGGTTACCGGACTGGGCGAGCATGCCCCTCGGGCTGGCCATGGCGCTGCTCGGGCTCGGCCTGGCCGGCCCGCTGATGAGGCTGCGGCTGGCGTGGGACCGGCTCCTGCTCACCCCCACGGCGGCCGCCGTACTCGCCTCGCGGGTCGCGCACCTCGCCACCACCCGGGCCGACGCCGTGGACGTGCAGGCGGCCGAGCTGCGCCGCATCGAACGCGACCTGCACGACGGCGCCCAGGCCCGACTCATCGCCGTCGGGCTCGGCCTGGCCGCCGTCGCGCGGCTCATGGAGACCGACCCGGCGCGGGCGCGGCTGGTGCTGGCGCAGGCGCAGGAGACGTCCGCGGCCGCGCTGGCCGAGCTGCGCGACCTGGTACGCGGCGTCCATCCGCCGGTGCTGGCCGAACGCGGACTCGGCGACGCGATCCGGGCGATCACGCTCGACACCCCGCTGCCGGTGGACGTGGACGTCGACCTGCCCCACCGGCTCGACGCGCCGGTCGAGTCGGCGGCCTACTTCGTCACCTGCGAGGCCCTCACCAACGCGGCCCGCTGCGCGGCCCACATCTCCGTCTCGCTGTCGCACCGCGACGGGGTGCTCCGGATGGTGGTGGCCGACGACGGTCCCGGCGGGGCCGACCCGGCTGCGGGGACCGGGCTGCGTGGCGTCCAACGGCGGCTCGCTACATTCGACGGAACCCTGACCCTGCACAGTCCGCCCGGCGGACCCACCGTCGTCACCATGGAGATCCCGTGCGCGTCGTCCTCGCCGAAGACCTCCACATCCTGAGGGACGGGCTGGTCCTGCTCCTCGAGAGCCACGGCTTCACCATCGCCGAGGCCGTCGGCGACGGGCCGTCCCTACGCACTGCCCTGGCCCGGCACCGGCCCGACGTGGCCATCGTCGACGTGCGGCTGCCGCCGACCTTCACCGACGAGGGACTCCAGGCGGCGCTGGCCGCCCGGCGGGACGTCCCCGGCCTGCCGGTGCTGGTGCTGTCCCAGCACGTCGAGCAGCTCTACGCCCGGGAGCTGCTGGCCGACGGGGCCGGCGCGGTCGGCTACCTGCTCAAGGACCGTGTCCTGAACGCCGACCAGTTCATCGAGGCCGTGCGCCGCGTCGCGGCGGGCGGCACCGCGATGGACCCCGAGGTGATCGCCAAGCTGCTGACGGCCAGCGGCACCGCCTCGCCCCTGGCCCGCCTCACGCCGCGCGAGCGGGACGTCCTCGAACTCATGGCCCAGGGCCGTTCCAACGCCGCCATCTCGCAGCGGCTGTTCCTCAGCGAGAGCGCCGTGGGCAAGCACACCGCGAGCATCTTCGGCAAGCTGCGCCTCCCCCCGTCCTCCGACGACAACCGCCGCGTCCTCGCCGTCCTCGCCTACCTCAACGACGCCTGACCGCGCTCCCCGGCGTGGAGCCGCCACCGACACCGCGCGGCCCGCGCTAACCGCCGACGCCGGCGGCACGGCTCCGGCGAGCCGGCCATGCGGATGACCCGGCATGACAGGCGTCGATAGGATGCTCTCCGTGACGACGCCGCTACCTGGACCCGGCACGGCACGGACGGCGGCAGAGTTCGTCGCTCGGCTGCGCGGCGTCAAGGCCTGGTCCCGGCTCTCCTACCGGGCGCTGGAGCGGCGGGCGCGCAGAGTCGGGGACCAGCTGCCGGCGAGCACCGTCGCGACCTCGCTCAACCGGCTCTCGCTGCCGTCGGAGGAGGTGGTCGCAGCCCTGGTGCGGGCCTGCGGCGGCGATCCGGCGGCGGTACGGGAGTGGGTGGAGGCCCGCCGCGCGTTGGCCCTCTCCGACCACTTCGTGTCGGCCGTGGGCGCGCCGGGACGGACTCCCGACCCGTCCGCCGAACCGGCAGCCGCGTCCCCGGCGGCACCCGCCGGGGACGAGCCGGGCACTCACGCCGGCCTCCGCCCGGACGGGCCGGCCGCGCGGCCGGTGGCCCCCTGTCTCCTGCCCCCGGACCTGCCGTTGTTCGTCGGTCGGGACAGCGAACTGTCCGAGACGCGGCGGCTGCTGGGCCTGGCCGCCTCCGGGCCGGTGACCATGCTGGTCAGCGGACCGGCCGGCGTCGGCAAGACCGCCTTCGCGGTACGCCTCGGGCACCTGCTCGCCGCGCAGTTTCCGGACGGTCAGCTCTACATCGACCTGGGCGGTTTCGGCGACGAGCCGCTGGAGCCGAGCACGGTCCTCGGCGCCTTCCTGCGCGCGCTCGGCGTGCGCGGAGGCACGGTGCCCGCGGAGCTGATGAGCCGGATCCACCTCTACCGCACCCTGCTGGCGCAGCGGCGGATGCTCATCATCCTGGACAACGCGGCGAGCACCCGGCAGGTCACCGACCTGCTGCCGAACGGCGGTCGGTGCGCCGCCATCGTCACCAGCCGCACCACGCTGGCGGACCTGGGCAGCCGCCGCCTGTCGCTGGGCACCCTCGACCAGGCCGCAGGACTTGCGCTGCTGGGTGAGATGTTGGGTCGCGAGCGGGCCGCCGCGGAGCCCGCCGCGGCCCGGTTCATCGTGCAGACCTGCGGCGGCCTGCCCCTCGCGGTGTGGGTGGCCGGGGCGCGGCTGGCCGCCCGACCGCACTGGCCGCTGAGCAGGGTCGCCCAGGCGCTCGCCGACGAGCAGCGCAGGCTCGACGAACTGGCCGTCGGTGACGTCGCCGTACGGGCCAGTCTCGAACTCACCTACCGGGGAATGACCCCGACGGCGCAGCGGGCCCTGCTGATGCTCAGCCTGTCGCCCGGGCCGGACTTCGCCGCGTGGACGCTGGCCGCGCTGCTCGACACCACCCTCTCCGACGCGGAGGCCGTCCTCGATGACCTGGTGGAGGTGCACCTGGTCGAGATCGGGGCGGTCGGGGCCAGCGGATTCCGCTACCGTCTGCACGACCTCGTACGCCTGCTCGGCCGGGAGCTGTTGGAGCGGGAGGTGTCACGGCAGAGCCGGACGGAGGCGCTCACCCGGCTGCTCAGCGCGAGCCTGCAGCTGACCGACCTGACCGCGGACGCCCTGCAGGCGGACTTCCAGGGCGGCCCACCGGCCCACCTGGTGTCCTGGCGGCTCCCGGCGGCAGACACCGACCAGTTCGTCGCCGATCCGGTGGCCTGGTTCGACGACGAGCGTCGCTTCCTCACCGCCCTGGTCGACCAGGCGCTCGACGACGCCGGGAGCGGGCCGGCCGCCGAGCCGACCGCCGGACTGGCCGCGGGGCTGGCCGCCGGGCTGACGACGTTCTTCCAGGTCCGCAGCCACTTCGACGAGTGGGAACGGCTCCAGGGGCGGGCGCTCAAGGTCGCGCTGCATGCCGCAGACCAGCGCGGCGCCGCCGCGCTCCACCGCTGCCTCGGCGAGCTCACCACCGTCCTGGACCGGTACCCGGAGGCGCTGGGCCACTTCGAACAGGCCCTGCGGCTCGCCCACGGTCAGGACCCTGCCTTCCTGGCCAGCGCCACCGCCGGCCTGGCGTACGTGCACCGACTGCTCGGCCGGTACGACCCGGCGGTGCATCACTTCGAGGAGGCCGTCGAGCTGGCTCGGGCCACCGGCAACGTGAACTGCCTCGTCTACGCCACCAACGGCATCGGCGTCATCGAGCTGGAACAGGGGCGGGTCGACGCCGCCCGGCAACGGTTCGAGGAGTGCCTGGAGGTGAGCCGGACCGCCGGATACCGGCCCGGTGAGGCCCAGGCGTTGCGGTGCCTGGGGCAGAGCCACCGCGCCCTCGGCGCCTACCCGGTCGCCGCCGACTGCTTCCGACGGGCCGCCTCGATCAGCGAGGACCTCGGCGACCGGCTCTCCGCGACCCACGCCACCTGCTGGCTCGGCGACGTCCTCGTCCGCCAGGGTGAGCACGGCGAGGGACGGCGGCTGCTGGCGCGGAGCCTGTGGACCTACCGCGAGTTCGGCAACCTGTGGGGCGAGGCGGCCGCGTCGTACGCGCTGGCAGAGGCGCAGCTCGCCGCCGGCCGCCCGGTGCAGGCCCGCCGGCGGGCGGAGGCCGCCGTGGACCTGTGGCGGCGGGTGGGCTCGCGGAGTTGGCTGGCCATCGGCCTCGACACCCTCGCCGAGGCGCACCGCCTGGCGGGGGACCCGGTCGCCTCGTCCCGGATCCGCGCCGAGGCGTCGGCCGTCCGGGCCGCCCGGACGTAGCCCGGCCGGCTCGGCCAGGACCGGCTCAGACGTAGCCCGGCCGGCTCGGCCAGGACGGCTCAGGCGAGCTGGTCCAGCGCCCGGGTGGTGTTGTGCGCGACGATGGCGAGCATGCCGGCGCGGTCGGGGAAGTCGCCGTCGAGCAGGCGCAGCGGGCCCGCCACCAGCGACAGGTACGTCGCGAGCCGGTAGAGGCGCAGCCGGTCCTCGTCGAGACCGGGCACGGCCAGCGCCGGATAGTCGTCGCCGAAGCGCAGCTCGAGGAAGGCGTGCTCCCACTCCACGTCGAGGAACATGGTGCCCTCGATGTCGACGAGCACCGGGCGCTCCCGGGCGTCGATCAGCACGTGGTCCGGGCCCAGTTCGCCGTGGATCAGTCCGTGGCGGGAGCGGGGGGCCACGGCGGCGTACCGCTCGGCCAGGGCGTCGGCGAGCCGGTCCCGCACGGTCGCGATCCGCTCGACCCGGGCGGCGGCCTCGGCCAGGTCACGCAGCGCCCGGTCGAGGACGAGCCGCTCCACCGGCCGGCGCACTGCCGGCTCGGCGGATCCCGGGCGGCCGTACCGGTCGCGGCGCCGGGAGTGCATGCTCCGGACGGCGTCGCCCAGCCGGGCCAGCACCGCCCCGGCGCGGCGCGGGTCGCGCCGGCGCAGGTCGTGCAGGGTGCCGCCCCGGACGTCCTCCACCACGGCCACCTCGCCCGGCAGCAGGGTCGCGGTGGGGTGCAGCAGGAGCCGGGGCACGCGCACCCCGGCGGCGGTGAGCTCCCGGTGCGCCGCGGCGAACAGGCCGGCCCCGGTGGCGTGCCCGAACGGGTCGTCGGGTGCCGGTGCCGGCGCCGGCCAGTAGTCCTCCCCCGGGTGCCAGACGTAGGCGACGCCGGTGGACCCGTCGTCGAGGGTCAGCCGGTAGACGCCCTTCTTCGTGCCGCCGGTCAGCCGCCGCACCGAGACCAGCGCCCGCCCCCGCCCGAACGCCGCCCGCGCCACCGGCAGCAGCTCGTCGATTGTCAGCCCCACCCGCGCGCCACCCACCCGGCCATCCTGCCCCGGCGGCTCCCGCAGCCGAGAATCAGGCGGCAGGCGTCCCGCCACCGCCGCGCACCGCGACCACGCGGCGGCGCCGGGCGAGGAGCAACACGACTCCGCCGCCCGCCACCAGGGCGAGACCGGTTCCCGCGACCAGTCCGGCCCGCGGCCCGGTGATCGGCAGGTCGCCACCGCCACCGCCGTCGCCATCGTCGCCGTCGTCGTCCCCGGCACCGCCCTTCGCCGCGACCAGGACCGCGAACCCGTCCCGGTTGTCGCTGTCGTCCACGTCCGCCGCCGGCACGGCGACGGCGTTCGCCGGCAGCTCGGTACGCGGCAGGCCGGAGCGGCCGTCCGTCCGCGCGGCCAGGCCCTCGACCTGTACCGTCCCGCCCGCCAACGTGACGGGCGCCTTCGTGGCGGCCGCCACCGTCACCAGCTCGTGCAACTCGACGGCGGAGTGACTGCCGTCGGTCGGGTCGGTGTCCTGGCCGGCCGGAATCAGCGCGAGCGTGTCGTGGGTGCAGACGGCCGACCGCCGGTCGCGAGCGACGACGCACTCCTTCGGTGGTCGGGTGAACGTCACCGCCTCGGGCAGGCGCAGCGTGACCTTGATGCCACCGACCGCCTTGCGGCCCTGGTTGACGATCCGGTACCGCACCGCGCCCGTCTCACCCGGCTGCAACGTCCCGGTGGGTTCGAGCCGGCCGCCCGCACCGATGCGTACCGACTGCTTCACGTCCGGCGCCACCACCGACAGATCGGCCTCGGGATCGTCGACCAACCTGAGCGTGAACCGTTTGGGGGCAGCGGTCTGCATCGGCTCGTCACCCCAGGCCATGCCGGCCTCGACGGAGAACGTGCCTTCGTAGGGCTGCTGGTTCTCCTGCACGTTGACGTCGAAGGGAAGATCCACCGTCTCGCCGGCGGCCGGCAGCAGCTCCGGAAGAGCGTCCGGACCGATCCGGCAGTACCAACCCGCGGCATCGCCGTCGCACTCGCCGGAGCCACCGCCCTCCGGCCACATCAGGGAGATCCCGTCCGGCCAGTCCTGCTCGCCCGGGCGGACGTAGAAGATCGCCTCTCTCGGCGTCCGGTCGGTCAGATTGGTGAGTCTGAGGTGGATGCGCTTCTTCCCGACCCCCAACGGAACCGTCGTACCGGTCACGTCGAACGTGAACTTCGGATCCGCGTTCGCCGCCGGAGCGGGACCGCCGGGGACGGCCAGCCCGGCGAGGACGAGCAGCGTCACCGCCGCCGTGCGCGACAGCCATCGATGACCAAGACCCATGGTGGGCTCCTTCAGCAGGCGGCGATCGTCGTCGACGCCCCCAGTCAAACCGCTCACATCGACTGATGCAAACGTCTGCGCGGCGCGGCGTGCGGGATCCGCCGGAACTCCGCATCCGGTCACCGGGGCGGGGCGGGGGCGAGCCGCCGCGCCGCGCGGCGTCAGTCGACCACCAGGAGGCCGGAGAGGAGGACGCCTCGGGCCAGGTTGAGCACGCCGTCGCAGCCGGGGAAGCCGGTACGGATGCAGGCGCCGGCGGCCCGGCGACCGAACAGGTACGGGGCGATGCTGTACGGCACCTCGGCGGCGACCGTCTCGCCGGTCCCGATGTGCACGAAGTCCAGCCCGACGTCGTCGGCCCTCACGTACTCCTGGAGGATGAAGCCGCCCCGGTCGACGGCGCGGGTCAGCCCGTCGCGCCACGCGTCGGCGTCGGTCTCCCGGCCGATCAGCACGTCCACCCCGGCGGAGCCGTCCGCCGGCTTCGCCACCAGGTCGCGCCGGTCGGCGACCGCCCGGTCGAGCAGGTCCGCCGTCAGCGACCAGGTACGCGGCACGTGCCGGTGCACCAGGTCCCGGTCGGCGGCCGGCAGCGCGTCGGCGTCCTCCCACAGCCAGGCGAAGGCCCGCTTGTTGGCGACCAGCCACGCCGCCACCGACACCCACATCGGCACGGTGCCCGCCGCCAGCGCCGCCGCCAGGGCGTCGACCCCGGCGCTCGGGGTGACCCGGTTGGGCACGAAGAGCCGGAACACCGCGTCGACCGGGGCGCCGCCGGCGACGAGCCGTTTCCGGTCGTCCAGCGTGACCTGGGAGACCGGCGCGACGACCAGGTCCATGTCGCACGCGGCGGCCCGCTCGACGACCGGCGACAGCAGCCGGATGAACCGCTGCGGGTCGTCGAGTCCCGGGTACTCGGAGTCGAAGTCGATCAGCATGGCGACCCGGGCACCGTCGGGCAGGCCGAGGCCGGCGCGGATCGCGGCGAACCGCCGGTCGACGGCCGAGGGCGCCGCCGCCAGCCGGGCCCGGTCGGTGAGGCCGCGCCGCCGGTAGACCTCGACGAAGCGGCGCACCGTCGTGTCCGCGTCGAACGCGCCGCCGAGGCTGCTGTCGATGTTGTACTCGACGAACCGGGGCACCCCGTCGCTGAGCAGCACGTCCGGCCGGAACGCGTCCAGCAGCGCCTCGGTCAGCGGCTCGTCGTCGTCGAGCAGCCGGGTCTCGCCGTCGGGCACGTTGAGCAGCCGGCGCAGCTCCCCCGCCGTGCCGGCCCGCCGCCGGCACGCCTCGAAGATGAGCTGGGCGATCCGGTCGGAGACGGCGTTGAGCACGCCGAGCGACGTCTCGTCCATCACCGGCGGCCGGGCCAGCCGCCACTGCTCGTTGTACGTGGCCCGGCCGTCGAAGACCTCCCGCCAGGACTCCGCCCCGGCGGCCACCATCTCGGCGCGCACCGGCGCGGGCAGGTCGAGCCACGCCCGCGCGGCGGAGGGCCAGCGGTAGTCGACGTCGTCCATTCATCCCTCCTTCATGACGTGTCCGATGGCGGCCCGGAGCTGCTCACGGCTGGGCTGCACGGCCCGGTCCAGCGCCGGGGCGAACGACAGGACCGCGCCGTCGGGGCGGGTGACGCGGCGCGGCGGCGCCACCAGCCGCACCCGCTCGACCATCGTCGCGATGATCTCCCCGGCGATGCCGCAGGAGCGGTTGGAGTCGTCCACCACCACCAGCCGCCCGGTGCGCCGCAGCGACTCGGCGAGGGCGTCCCAGTCGAACGGGTACAGCGTGCGCGGGTCGAACACCTCCACCGACACCTGGTCGGTGAGTTCCTCGGCGACCGCGAGGGCGTCGTGCACCAGGTGCCCGACCGCGACCACGGTCACGTCGTCGCCGGGCCGGTGCACCCGGGCGCGCCCCAGCGGCACCGGGGCGAGCGCGGCGAGGTCCACGTCGGCGCGGACGTCCAGCGCCCCGGCGGGGGCGAAGACCACCACCGGGTCGTCGCACCGCACCGCCGACACCAGCAGCCCGTACGCGTCGGCCGGGGTGGCCGGCACGACAGTGGTCACCCCGACGTGGGCAAAGAGGCTGTACGGGTGGTCGGAGTGCTGCCCCGCCCAGCCCGTCCGGGAGCCGGAGCCCGGCACCAGGTACGTGACCGGTACCGCGCACTGCCCGCCGGTCATCAGCGGGAACTTGTGCGCGTGGTTGACGATCTGCTCGAAGACCAGGAACAGCAGCGACGGGATCTGGAACTCCACCACCGGACGCATCCCGGCCAGGGCCGCCCCGGTGGCGAAGCTGGTGAACGCCTGCTCCGACAGCGGGGTGTCGCGCACCCGGTCCGGGCCGAACCGCTTGGCCAGCCCGGCGGTGACGTTCGAGGCGGCCACCCGGATGTCCTCGCCGAGCAGGAACACCGACTCGTCGCGGGCCAGCTCGTCGGCGAGCGCCCGGGTGAGCGCCCTGCGGTAGGAGAGCCTGGGCATCTAGCCACCTCCGGTGCGGGCGGACAGGCCGCTGGCGTACAGGTGCGCGAGGGCGTCGGCCGGGTCCGGCTCCGCGCTGGCGAGCGCGAACTCGACGGCCCGCGTCAACACCTCCTCCACCTCGGCGTCCACGTCGGCCCGTACGGCGGCGGGCAGCCGCGCGCCCTGGATGTCCACCGGGTCGCGGGAGCGGCCCCGGGCCACCTCGTCGGGCGGGCGGTAGTCGAGGCGTACCGCGTGTTCGAAGGTGTGGTGGGCGTCGAATCGGTAGGTGCGGGCCTCGATCAGCTCGGGTCCGCCGCCGGCGCGCATCCGGTCGACGGCGGCGCTCGCGGCGTCGCGTACCGCCTCGGGGTCCTGACCGTCGACGACGGCGGCCGGGATGCCGAACGCGGCGGCGCGGCCGGGGATGCTGCCGGCGACCGCGCCCGCGACGGGCATGGTGGTGGCGTAGCCGTTGTTCTCGCAGACGAACAGCACCGGCACCCGCCACAGCGCGGCCAGGTTGAACGCCTCCAGCAGCATCCCCTCGTTCACCGCGCCGTCGCCGAAGAAGCTCACCCCGACGATGTCGTCGCCCCGGCGGCGACGCGCCCACACCGCCCCGGTGACGATCGCCCCGGACGCGCCGACGATGGCATTGGCGCCGAGCACGCCGACGCCGAAGTCGGCGGCGTGCATCGAGCCGCCCCGGCCGGCGTTGAGGCCGGTGACCCGGCCGCACAGTTCGGCCATCATCCGGGCCGGATCGGCGCCCTTGGCGAGCACGTGCCCGTGCCCCCGGTGGGTGCCGGCGACCACGTCGTCGGCCCGCAGCGCGGCACAGACCCCCGCGGCGATCCCCTCCTGCCCGAGGTACGGGTGGATGCCGCCGACGACGTGCCCGGACCGGACCAGCTCGATCGCCCGTTCCTCGAAGCGGCGGATCAGCCGGACCGTCCGGTAGAGCCGGACCGGGTCGGCGTCGGTCACCGGCCGCGCCCCTGCTTGACGGCGGCGAGGATGTCGTCCCAGAGCCGGGCACGGGCGGCGAGCGCGGTGTTGACCGTGTCCGCGCACTCCTGCCATCTGACGTCGTCGTCGCCGCACAGGTCGGCGAGCATCTGCATGGCCATCGGGGTGTGCTGCTCGCCGTCGACCTCGATGTGCCGTTCCAGGTAGTCGACGAACGTGTGCAGCCGCCGACTGCGCTCGTTGACCGCGACGACCTGGGTGAACATGTCGGGGATCAGGTCCTCCCGGCCGAAGGCGAAGGCGGCGGCCTGGCAGTGCACCGGGGTGCTCTCGATGATCCGCCAGGTGGTCGCGGCGAACGCCGCAGACGGCGCGGGCACCCGGGCCTCCACCAGCGCCTCGGCCACCGGTCGGCCGGCCCGCAGCAGGTCGATCAGCGCGTCCACGGCCGTGGTGTCGGCGCCGGCCTCACGCATGCCCCGCACGTACAGCTCGAAGTGGCTGATGTGGCCGTCGCCCAGCTCGTCGCTCTCCTCCACCATGACGATGTCGTTGATCAGGCGGCGGCTGCCGGTCGGCCCGGTGGGGATCCACGGCACGGTGACGCAGGTGAGCTGCCGCTGCAACGACGTCAGCAGGGACATGAAGTCCCAGACGGCGAAGACGTGGTGCTCCATGAAGGTCACCAGCGCCTCGTGGGTGTCGAGAGCGGCGTAGAGCGGGTGCCGCACGACCGCCTCGCGGCGCTCGCCCACCGCCTTCTCCAGCCGTTCGATCCCCGGGTGCGTCCTACCCCAGTCGTACCGTGACATGTCAGCCTCCCTGCGGGGCGCGGTCGCGCCAGATGACCGGGCAGTACTCGGGGTCCGCGTAGTCCGGCCGCCCGTCGTCGGTGCGGCGGACCAGCACGTCGTGGTTGTACGCGGCGAGGGTGCCGTCGGAGAGCGGATACTCCCGCCAGGCGTTGTCGCCGTCCTGCAGGTGCAGCGAGATCGCCCGGCGCGGGCGGCCGCTGACGTTGGCGCCGCTGCCGTGGTAGGTGCGGCAGTGGTGGAAGCTCATGTGTCCCCTGGGGATCACCATCGGCACCTTGCGGATCTCCACGCCGTTGTGGGCCGCGTTCTCGGCGAGCATCTCCTCCAACTGGCCGCGGTCGCGGTCGGCGAAGTGGCGCACCACCGTGTCGTCGGCGCCGATCTCCGCCCAGCGGTGCGAGCCGTCGACCATCGTGATGGTGCCCATCTCCTCGCCGCAGTCGTGGAACGGGATGAACGCGGTGAGCATGTTCTCCGACGACGAGGACGCCCAGTAGTGCTTGTCGAAGTGCCAGGGCACGATGTTCGACGGCTCGCCCGAGACCGGCGGCTTCTGGATCAGCGTGGACTGGAAGACGCGGATCTCGGTGGCCCGCGCGAGGCGGGCGGCGACCGCGCCGATCAGCGGCTTGCGCAGGATCGCCCCGAGCACGTCGTGCTCGTGGTGGACGTAGTCGTTGTGCCTCTGCACCGGACCCTTCGACGGCTCCCAGTAGGCGAGCCTCGCCGGGCGCACCGGCAGGCGGCGGTCCCGCTCGCCGGCGTAGTAACGGTCGGCGGCGGCCGTGAGGGCGTCCACCTCGTCGTCGGTGAGCAGCTTCTTCGACAGGTACCAGCCGTGCGCGGCGTAGAACGCCACGTCGTCCTCGGAGGGCAGCAGCGCCTCCTCCTCGGCGGTCAGTGCCGGCTCGAACTCGGTCGCGGTCACGTCCGCACCTCCTGCGGTGTCGGGGCCGCGACGGTGGTGCCCGCCGCGGCCAGTTCCCGTTCCTTGGCCTCGTAGAGCGCCTTGATGTTGCCGCTGCCGAAGGTCCGCGCCCCGCGCCGCTCGATCAGCTCCAGGAAGAGCGTGCGGCGCACGTGCATGGACTCGGTGAAGATCTGCAGCAGCTGCCCGCCGTGGTCGCGGTCGACGAGCACGCCGAGGTCGCGCAGCCGGTCCAGTGGCGCGTCCACCGGGCCGACCCGCGCCTCCAGCGCGTCGTAGTAGCTGGCCGGGGTGCCGGCGAAGCGCACGCCCCGCTCGGCGAGGGCGGCCACCGCGGTGACGATGTCGTCGGTGCGCAGCCCCAGGTGCTGCACCCCGGCGCCGGCGTGCTGGTCGAGGAAGGCGTCGAGCTGCCCGGGCCGGCGCGAATGGTCGGGTTCCAGCAGCACCAGGGTCACCCGGCCCGACGGGCTCTGCACCACCGTGGAGTTCATCGCCTGTCCGGCGACCTCCACGTGCTCGGCGAAGGTCTCCGCGAATCCGAACACGTCCCGGTAGTGCCGGACGGTCTCGCCGAGCTGACCGGGCGGCACGCAGACCGCCAGGTGGTCGATCTCGGCGAGCAGCTTGCCGCCGTCGTCGTCGGGAGGCGTCAGCTCGACCGCCCCGGGCAGGAACTCCTCCCGGTCGCCGTGGCGGGACACGAGGCGGTGCAGCACGTCGCCGAAGCCGCCCACCTCGGCGGTCACCACCTCGGCGTCCGCGCCGGTGAAGGTGGTCGGCGGCGTCACCCCGGTCGCGCCCCGGCGCACCAGCTCGGCGTACGCGCCGGCGGCGTCGTCGACCTCCAACGCGACCACGGCCACGCCGTCGCCGTGCCGCTGCACGTACCGCGAGGCCGGATGCTCGGCGGTGAGCCCGGTGGTGAGCACCATCCGGACGTCGCCCTGGCTCAGCAGCAGCGACCGCTGGTCGGCCAGCCCGGTCTCGGGACCGCCCTGGCCGCGCAGCTGGAAGCCGACCGCCCGGTCGAAGTAGAAGGCCGCCTGCCGGGCGTCCCCCACGAAGAGTTCGATGTGGTCGATTGCTCGGATGTCCAATGTCCTCAGCCCTTTCCACGGTCTCCGCCGTGGTTGCCGTCCGGGCGCGGTCCGCCCGGGATGGTGCGGGGTCAGTCCCTCGGCCGGGCGGCCCGCGCGAGCAGCAGACTCACGTTCTGCCCGCCGAAGCCGAAGGAGTTGGTCAGCGCGTATCCGGTGTCCGTCCTGCGCGGCTCGGCGCGGATGTGGTCCGCCGGGCAGGCCGGGTCCGGGTCGTCGAGGTTGTGCGTCGGCGGCAGCAGGCCCCGGCCGAGCGCCAGCGCGGTGGCCGCCGCCTCCAGCGCCCCGGAGGCGCCGAGCAGGTGGCCGGTGAGCGCCTTGGTGGAGCTGACCGGCACGCCCCCGACGCCGAACACGTCGGCGAGCGCGGTGGTCTCGGCGATGTCGCCGAGCTTCGTGCCGGTGCCGTGCGCGTTGACGTAGCCGACCCGCGCGGCGGGCACGCCGCCGCTGGCCAGCGCGCGCCGCATGCACTCCGCCGCGCCGGCGCCGTCGGGCCTCGGGGCGGTCGGGTGGTACGCGTCGGTCGTCGCCCCGTACCCGGCGACCTCGGCGTATCCGGTGACGCCCCGGGCGGCGGCGTGCTCGGCGCGTTCCAGCACCAGCAGGGCCGCACCCTCGGCGAGGACGAACCCGTTGCGGCGGGCGTCGAACGGCCGGCTCGCCGCGGTCGGGTCGGCCCAGCCCCGGGCGAGCGCCCGGGCGTTGCCGAAGGTGTCGGCGAAGGTCGGGAAGAGGGGCGCCTCGCTGGCCCCGCAGAGCACCACGTCGGCCTCCCCCGCACGGATCAGCCGGACCGCGTCGGCGATCGACTGGGCACCGGAGGCGCAGGCGGTGCCGACCGACGAGGTGTAGCCACGGACGCCGTGGCGGATGGCGATCCGGGCCGACGGCATGTTCGGCAGGATCCCGGTCAGCAGGTACGGGCTGACCGCCGACCGGCCGCGCGCGGCGCGGGCGAGCACTTGCGCCTCCAGGGTGGCCATCCCGCCGACGCCGCCGACGATCACCCCGATCCGGCCCGGGTCCACGTCCCGGCCCACCTCGATGCCGGCGTCGGCGAGCGCGTCGGCGGCGGCGAGCAGGGCGAGCACCACGACCCGGTCCAGGACCCGGGTCTCCGGCCCGGTGGCGACCGTACGCGGGTCGACGTCCGGGAGCACGCCGGCCACCTCCAGCGACCCGGCCGCCGGATGCCCGGCCGGCGGCCGGCTCAGCCCGGAGCGGCTGGAGCAGAGCGCGTCGAAGGTGGCGTCGACGCCCCGCCCGGCGGGGGTGAACAGCCCCATCCCGGTGATGACGGCCGTCATGACGGCGACTCGGTGAGGTAGCGCTCCCGCAGGACCACCTTGCGCACCTTGCCGGTGACGGTGACCGGGATGTCGGCGGAGCGGACCGGCACGACGCGGCGCAGGGTCGCGCCGACGTCCGGGCCGAGCGCGGCCCGGACCCGCCCGGTGCGGTCCTCGGCGGGGTCGACCCCGGCGGCGAGTTCCAGCAGCACGTCGGTGACCACCCCGCCGGCCCCCGAGGTGATCACCACCGTGCAGTCGGTGACGTCCGGGCAGGCGGCGAGGACGCGCTCCTCGGACAGCGCCGTGTAGAACCACCGCCCGTCCCCCGCGTCGACCGCGTCGACGGCCCGGTCCAGGTGGTGGTAGCGGCCCTCGTCGTCGGCGTACACCAGGTCGCCGGTCAGGTACCAGCCGCGTTGCCGGGACCGGTACGTGGTGGCCGAGTCGTTCCAGTAGCCCCGGAACAGCGACGGCGAGTCGACGCCGAGCCAGCCCACCTCGCCGGCCGGCACCGGGTCGCCCCCGGCGTCGAGCACGGCGACCTTCGCGAACCGGTAGGGCCGGCCGACGCAGCGGCCGTACCGGTCGGTGTCGACGCGGTGGGTGATGTGGAACATCGAGTGGCCCATCTCGCTGGAGCCGAGCCCGTCGATGAAGACCGAGCCGGGCACCCGGGTGACCCCCTCGCGGGTCAGCACGTCGCGGGAGCCGACCGCGACGAGCCGGCGCACGTGCGGCTCGTGCGAGCAGTCGCCGGTGTTGAACCACAGCGACACCGAGTCCAGGTCGTACGCGGACAGGTCGAAGCGGGCCAGCTCCGCCCACGTCACGGAGAACCCGAACACCCCGTCGGGACGCCAACGCTGGATCGCCTCCAGCACCCGCTCCCCGCCCTGGTCGGAGAGCAGGAGCATCTCGGCGCGGTTGCCGAGGGCCTGGTTGACCATGAGCACGGTGGCGGTGTGCGGTGCGGGCAGCGCGTTGAGGATGCGGCCGGTGCCCTGCGCCTGCGGCATGGCGAGCAGGTGCCGGGTGGCGGCGAAGAGGCTGGCGTGCGAGTGCAGCACCGCCTTGGGCACCCCGGTGGTGCCCGAGGTGTGGGTGATGACGACCGGGTCGTCGCCGTGGTGCCGGTAGTGCTGTGGCGCGGCGGCCGGATCGCCGGTACCCGTCTCGGCCGGGGTGCCGAGCACCGGCACGCCGAGGTCGTGGCCGGCCAGCAGGGCGCGGTGCGCGTCGTCGGCGAGCACCCCGACGCCGCGCAGCCGACGCACGTACTCGGCGGCGATCTCGGGGCGCAGCCCGCCGTTCATCAGCGCCGGGATCGCGCCGAGCCGGGTCAGCGCGAGGTAGCTGAGCACCATGTCGGCGGCGGCGGTGGCCCACACGGCGACCGGGTCGCGGGGCGTGATCCCCCGCTCGTGCAGCCAGGCGGCGCGGGCGGCGACCCGCTCGTCGAGCCGGCCCAGCGTGAGCGCCCGCCCGGCCGGGTGGCCGTCCACGGCGGTGTCGAAGGTGAGGCCCGGCCCGTCCGGGTCGGCGCCGTGCGCCAGCACCCGGGCCAGCACGTTGCCGGCGCCGATCCGCTCGTCGGCGGCCAGCGCCCCGCGCAGTCCCCTCTTCCTCATGGTGCGTCTCCTCCCCCCAGCAGCACCGCGACGGCTCGGGACTCGGGCTGTCCGCCCGTGTCCCGCGCACCGCCGTCGACGGGTGCCTGTTCGATCAGGACCAGCAACGCCCGGTCGGCGTCGCCGTCGTGCAGCAGCAGCTCGGCCTCGGCGGTGCCCTCGGCGCGCGGGTCGCCGGGCGGCGCGAGGCAGAGCACCGGCCCGCCGAGGCCCCACCGGGCGGCCACGTGCCCGGCCACACTGTTGGGCACCGACTGGAAGAAGAACAGCGGCCCGGGCCGGCCGCCGGCGGCGACCGTGGCGCGCACGTGCGCCGCGCTGGCCCGGTCCCCGGCCGCGCTGACCAGCACGACCGCGGTCCGTTCGCCGTCGGGGGCCGGCCGCCGGCCGTACGCGCGGGTCAGGCAGCGCTCGGCGACGGCCGCGACGAGGGGCGGGAAGCTGGAGTGCACGTACCCGGGCACCGGCGGCGGCGCCCCGTCGTCCGGCTCGGGCCAGGCCGCCTCGGCCAGCACGGTGAGGCGGCCGGCGGGATGCCCGGCGGTCCCGCTCATGCCGCACCCACCAGCAGCGCCGTGTTGGCGCCACCGAAGGCGGCGTTGAGGCTCAGCGCGTACCCGGTGGCGGCGGGCCGGGGCGCGTCGCGCACGACGTCCAGCGGGCAGGCCGGGTCGGGGCCGAGCCAGCCGGCGTTGACGGGCAGTTTCCCGTGCCGCAGGGCGAGCACGGTCACCACCAGTTCCAGCAGGCCGGAGGCCTCCAGGGCGTGCCCGTGCAGCGCCTTGGTGGAGCTGACCGGGACGCGTGCCGCCGCCGCGCCGAGCGCGGTGCGCAGGGCCGCCGCCTCGGCGGCGTCGCTGTGGCCGGTGCCGGTGGCGTTGGCGTTGACGTACCCGATCGCCTCCGCCGGGAGTCCGGCCCGGCGCAGCGCCGCGGTGACCGCCCGGGCGAGGCCCCGCCCGCCCGGCTCCGGCTGGCAGGGGTGGTACGCGTCCCCGGCCCGGCCCCAGCCGAGCAGGTCGGCGACCGCGCCCCGGGCGGCGGCCCGCGACTCCAGCACCACCGCGGCGATGCCGTCGCCGAGCAGCAGCCCGGTGCGGCCGGCGCTGAACGGGCGTACCGCGCCGTCGGTGGCGAGGGCGCGACCGGCGTCGAAGAGCGCGTACTGGTCCGGCTCGACCAGGTAGCCGGCGGCCACCACCGCCCGGGTGACGTCGCCGCGGCGGATCAGGGCGGCGGCGTCGGCGACCGCGCTGCTGGCCGAGACGCAGGCGGTGGTGTACGCCCGGGCCGGGCCGGTGAGCCCCGTCCGGGCGGCCAGCGCGGTGGTGAGCGCCGGCACGTGCGCGCCGCCGTGCACGGCCAGCAGCAGGGCCGTGCCGGCCCGGCGACCGGCGTCGAGCCCGGCGTCCCGGCAGGCCGCGTCGACCGCCTCGGCGAGTTCGTCGGCCAGGTCACCGGCGTCGGGCAGGACGGCGGCGGCGTCGACCCGGCGGGGTGCGGTGTCGAAGCGGTCCACCGGCCGGAACGCCGGGACGCCGGCCAGCACGCCGGCGAGCTGCGCGTCGGCTCCCCTGCCGAGCGCGCTGGTCGCGTGGACGCCGGTGAGCTGGACGGCCGCCGGTTCAGCCATCGGCGGCGGCGGTCATCGGGCCGGGCGAGGTGTGCGGCGGGGTCGCAGCCACCAGGCACGCCCGGAAGACCGCCAGGGCGTCGTCGACGGTCCGGATCCCGGCGAGCTGGTCGTCGGTGAGGTCGAGGCGCCGGTCGAGGCGCTGCTCGACGAGGTGCACCAGCCAGGCCAGCTCCATGGAGCCGATCCGGTCGCCGACCTCGGCGGCGGGCTTGCCGGCGAGGTCGGCGAGCATGGTCACCAGGTCGGCCCGTTCCAGGTCGGGCTGACCGGCCATCAGGAGTCGTCGCTCGGCGCCCCGGCGACCCGGTCGGCGACCATCGTGGTGAACTCGCCGACCGTCATCAGGGCCAGCTTCTCGGACTCGTCGTCGGCGAACTTCAGGCCGTAGCGGTCCTCGACGCGCACGGCGAGGTCGGCGAGGGCCAACGACTCCAGGTCCACCCCGGACGGGCCGAGGGTCGTCTCGTCGTCGAGGCCCTCGACGTCGTAGTTCATGTCCTCGA
Source organism: Micromonospora sp. DT62 (assembly GCF_049847285.1). Taxonomy (NCBI): domain Bacteria; kingdom Bacillati; phylum Actinomycetota; class Actinomycetes; order Micromonosporales; family Micromonosporaceae; genus Micromonospora; species Micromonospora sp. DT62. Next base: position 17,602 of record NZ_JBNCOB010000033.1, on the reverse strand, counting down.
GCTGCTCGACGACGAAGGCGCGGATCTCGGGTCGCATGGTTAACCTCTTTCCGTGAGCCAGTTACCGGTGCCCGGTCGGGACACCGCGTACGTGTGGATCGGCCGGGGCGTCGGCGGTCGGCCGGTCCCGGCCGGGCGGCTGTTGCGGCGCGCGGGTGCCGCGCTGCTCGGCCGCGCGGAGGCGGAGATCGTGGTGGAGCACGGCCGCGACGGGCGTCCGCTGGTCACGGTGTCCGGCGCGGAGGCCCGGGTGGAGCTTCCGGTCAGCGTCAGTCGGGCCGACGGGGTGGTCGCGGTCGCCGCCCGGGCGGCCGGCCCGGTGGGGATCGACGTGGAGTGGTGCCGTCCGCTGCCCGCGCTGGCGCTGGCCGGGCGATGGTTCGCGCCGGCCGAGGCGGCGTGGCTGGCGGAGCGCGACGCCGACGGGCAGGCGCGCGACTTCCTGCGGCTGTGGACGGCGAAGGAGGCCGTGGGCAAGGCGCTCGGGACGGGGCTGCGCGGCGGCGGTCTGCGGCGGCTCATGCCGGTGCCGGACGACCCCGACGGGGGGCTGGGGCCGGCGCTCGGCGGCAGGCGCCTGCGCGTCGGGCATCCCCGCGTGGGCGGGGGCCTGGTCCTGGCCGTCGCGGTGGTCGCCGACGAGGCGGTACCGGTCCACGTGGTGTCGGTCGGGGCGCTGCTGGTCCAGGCGGTGCCGGTCGGGTCGGCGCGGGTCGGGTCGGCGCCGGTCGGATCGGACGGGGCGCTCGGGGCCGCGCGGTGCGGCGCTCACGTGGCGGCCGCCCGCAGCGCGTCGGTCGAGCGGACCAGCTTGCCGGTGGTGGTACGCGGCAGCTGATCCACCAGACGCAGGGTGCGGGGGCGCTTGTAGCCGGCCAGCCGCTCGGCGATCAGCCTGTCGAGCGCCTCCTCCGACAGCGGCCCGTCCGGCTGCACGTAGGCGGTGATGCCGCCGTCGAAGACGACCACGGCGGCGGCGACGCCGGCCAGCTCGGCGACGGTCGCCTCCACCTCCGTCAGGTCGACCTTCAGACCGCCGACGGAGACCTGCGAGTCGAGCCGCCCGCGAACGGTGACCAGGCCGGTGTCCGGGTGCACGACGCCGGCGTCGCGGGTGCGCAGCCAGCCGTCGGCCCAGCGGGTGGGGTCGCTCGGCCCGACGTACGGCGACGCGGGGCAGCTCACCCACAGCTCACCGTCGACCTCGCGGACCTCGACGCCGGGCGCCGGGGCGATCGACGGGCGGTGCCGGCCGTGCAGGTCGGTGCCGATGACGCCGACCTCGGTCATCCCGTACATGTTGCCCAGCGGCACGCCGTACCGGTCGGTGAAGGCGCGGGCCACGGCGGCCGGCACCAGCTCGCCGCCGGTGGTCATCCGCTTGAACTGCGGCAGCGGCCCGGTGGGACGGGTGGAGGCGAGTAGTCCGATGTGGAACGGCACGCCGAGCACCGTGGCCGGCGAGTCGTCGGCCGCGATCGCGGCCAGCACCGCGTCGCCGGCGAGCCGCTCCGGTGGCACCAGCTCGACGCCGGCGTGCAGGCCGTAGAGCAGGCCACCGACCAGGCCGAGCACGTGCACCATCGAGGGCAGCAGGACGATCCGCTCGCCGGGCAGCGCCACGCCGTCGATGCGGGTGTAGCGGCGCACCTCGGCGACCAGATCGTCGGCGGTACGACCGATCACCTTGGACGGTCCGGTGGAGCCGGAGCTGAGCTGGATCACCGCGTGCCCGCTGACCGCCGGGCGATCGGCGTACGCGGTGACGCCCTCCGTGACGTCGACGAAGATCCGCAGTCCGCCGCCGCCGGTACGGACCGGGGCCACGACCACCTGCGGGGTGAGCCGCGCGAGCGCCCGGTCGACCTCGTGGTCGGTGAGCCGGTGGTCGAGCAGGATCGCCTGTGCCCCGCTGCGCCAGGTGGCCAGCAGGTTCACCACGTACGCCAGCGAGGGTGGCAGCCGCAGCGCGGCGGCGCCCCCGGGGCGCAGTCCGGCGGCGCCGAGACGGGCCTGCGCGTCGGTCACCAGCCGCCGCAGAGTGCCCCGGTCGACCGGTTCGGGAAGTCGGAGACAAATGTCGGTCGAACGGCCTTCGAGCAGAATTTCGTCAACCCAGAGCGGGTCTGTCGCCGCAGGATTTCCCGTCGTCACAACCGTTCACCGCCCAGCCTCAATAAGGGCGAAACCGCCCATAAGGTGTGCCTGTCGGGGTGCTGCGGGGAACCTTACGACGCCGCCCGATGCATAGCTAGATGCAAATGGCTAGATCAGAAAGGGCGGCCGGCCGGATTGCCCACGACCGGTTCGTCGGGCAGGATCGGGCGTGTACGTCGACTGAGGGTATCCGCCGGATGACCCGTCGTATTTACGGCGCGGCACGCCCACCGGACGGCCGATGGTGGTCTTCAGCCGCATCGGTTCGGCCACCCGGGGTAGGCCGGTTGGGACGGCCACACGGGCCGGAGTGGGATGGCCGACGGGGCGGGTCGAGACGCTCGCACGGGCCGGAGTGGGATGGCCGACGGGGCGGGTCGAGACGCTCGCACGGGCGGGACAAGACGAGACGGCCTCGCGGGCGGGGCGCGACGGCCGACGGGCCCGGGCGGACGGTGCGGCTACGCGGGCGGCGGGCGGATCGCGTGCTGCGCGACGGACCGCGCCAGAAGCAACGCGTGCCGGGCGACACACCCCGCGTGCCACCGCACGAGTGGAACACCATGGGTGTCAACGACAGCCGGTGACACCCGTGGTGTTCCACTCGTGCCCTGGGGCCGGCGGACGAACGGCCCACCGCGTCGTTGCCCCCTCACCGGACGGTGAGGACAGCCGGGAGGGCGGACAGCCGGGAGGGCGGACAGCCGGGAGGGCGGGGCTCAGGTCCGGGACGTGGCGGGGGTCTGGGCGTGGATGAGGAAGCGCAGCGACCGGGCGTCGGTGAAGCACTCCCGCATCGGCCGGACCAGGTCCCGGTGCTCCGGGCTGCGTTCCCACGCCTCGAAGTCGGCCAGGCTCGCCCACTCGCTGGTGATCAGCCACTGCTCCGGGTCGGCCGACGACCGGCAGACCTGGTCGACGAGGTGCCCCGCGACGCCCCCGGCCACCAGGTGCCGGACCGCCTCGTACGCGGCCAGGAACGCCTCCGTACGCTCCTGCGGTACCCGTACCAGGAACACCACCCGGGCCCGCTGCCCGTTCGCGTCGGCTGCCCGCTGCGCCCCGACCCGGGACCCGACGGGCGTCGTACCGGTGACCTGCTCGCTCACGGCGTCACTCCCCTCTGCGGCGCGGCCCCACGCAGGACCAGCGCGCTGTTGAAACCGTCGAAGCCGCGGGCGCAGACCAGCGCCAGGCGGCTGCGCGGTCGCCGGTGCTCCCGCAGGAAGTCCAGCTCACAGCCCTCGGCCACCTCGTCCGGACCGGCGGACGCCGGCAGCGTGTCGTGGCCGAACGCGAGCAACGCGGTGGCCACGTCCAGCGCCGAGCCGCCCTGGTGTGCGCGGCCGGTCAGCGGCTTCTGGGTGCTGACCGGGGGCGGCCGGTCGCCGAAGACGGCGCGTAGCGCCACAGCCTCGCTGCGGTCGTAGCGGGGCACGCCGAGGGCGTCGGGCAGCACCACGTCGACCGTCTCCGCCCCGACGCCGGCCCGGTCCAGGGCCAGCCGCATGGCGCGGGCGTACTGCCCGGGGTCGCCGGCGGTGTCCGGTCCGGTGTGGACGGCGTCGTGGGTGGCGCCCCAGCCGGTCACCTCGCCGTACACGCGGGCGCCCCGGGACAGCGCGTGGCCCAACTCCTCCACCACGAACACCGCGCCGCCCTCGGCGGGCAGGTAGCCACTGGCGGCGGCGTCGAACGGCCGGTAGGCCCGCTCCGGGTCGGCCACGTCGCTGAGCAGGCCGGAACGGAGCTGGCAGGCCAGGGCGTACGGGCTCAGTGGGCACTCGGTCGCCCCCGCGATCACCACGGGCGTGCCCCGGCGTACGGCCCGCGCGGCGTGCGCCAGGCTGTCCAGCCCGCCGGCGGTCTCGGCGACCAGCACCCCGCACGGCCCCTTGAACTGGTGGTGGATGGAGAGCTGCCCGACGCTGGCCGCGTAGAACCAGGCGATCGACTGGTACGCCCCGACGGTGCGCGACGGCCCGCCCCAGAGCCGTTGCAGCTCCCGCTGCCCGAACAGGTTCCCGCCCGACGAGCTGGCCAGGGTCACGGCGTAGCCGTACGGGTCGGGGGCCCGCTCGGGCAGGCCGGCGTCGGCCAGCGCCAGCCGGGTGGCGGCGAAGCCGAGGTGCGTCCACCGGTCGGTCTGCACCAGCCGGCGGTTGTCGGCGTACGCGGCGGCGTCGAAGCCGGGCACCTCCCCGCCGTGGCGGGTCGGGTAGCCGGCGGGATCGAACAGGGTGATCGGCCCGGTGCGGCGGGTGCCGGCGAGCACGGTACGCCAGTGCGCGTCCACGCCGATCCCGCTGGGCGCGACGACGCCGATGCCGGTCACCACGGCCCGCGCGGTCACGGCAGCACCCGCCCGGGCAGCCGGCGGAACACCATCGCCGACTGGAAGCCGCCGAACCCGCTGCCCACCGAGAGCGCCACGTCGACCGGCAGCTCCCGCGCCTCGTTCGGGACGTAGTCCAGGTCGCACTCCGGGTCGCGGGTGCTCCAGTTGGCCGTCGGCGGCACCACGCCGTACTCCACGGCCAGCGCGCACGCGGCCATCTCGATCGAGCCGATCGCGCCGAGCGAGTGCCCGACCATCGACTTGATCGAGCTGATCGGCACCCGGTACGCGGCCTGGCCCAGCGCCCGCTTGAAGGCGGCGGTCTCGTGCCGGTCGTTCTGCCGGGTGCCCGAGCCGTGGGCGCTGATGTAGGAGACCTGCTCGGGGGCGATGCGGCCCTGCTTCAGCGCGGCCGAGATGGCCAGCCCCATCTCCAGCCCGTCAGGCCGCAGCCCCGTCATGTGGTAGCCGTTGCTGCGACTGGCGTAGCCGGCCACCTCGCAGTAGACGTGCGCGCCACGGCGCGCGGCGTGCCCGGCCTCCTCCAGCACCAGCACCGCCGCCCCCTCGGCGAGGACGAAGCCGTGCCGGTCGGCGTCGAACGGGCGGGAGGCGTGCGCCGGGTCGTCGTTGTCCGGGCTGGTCGCCTTGATCGCGTCGAACGAGGCGACGGTGACCGGGGAGATCGGCGAGTCGGCGGCCCCGGCCAGCACGACGTCGGCCTCGCCGTCGGCGATGAGCTGATGGGCGTACCCGATCGCGTCGATGCCGGAGGTGCAGCCGGTGGAGACCACCTGCGCGGGGCCGTGCAGTCCGTGCCGGCACGCCACGTCCGCGGCGAGGCTGCTGGGCACGAGCGCCTGATAGAGGTACGGGCCGCCGCGCCCGGCGTCGACCAGCCACCGGCGGCCGGTGTCGCTGACCGTGACGTACTCCTGCTCCAGGGCGGTGGTGCCGCCGACGGCGGTGCCGAGCACCACGCCGGTGCGGTCCCGCTCGGCGTCGGTGAGCTCCAGGCCGGCGTCGGCGAGGGCTTCGGCGGCGCAGGCGAGGGCGAACTGCACGTACCGGTCGGCGCGCCGCAGCTCGTCTCCGGTGAGGCCGGCGGCGACCGGGTCGAAGTCGCACTCGGCGGCGATCTGGGAGCGGAAGGCCGACGGGTCGAAGAAGGTGATCCGCCGGGTCGCCGTACGCCCCTCGGTGATGGTCTTCCAGAACCGGTCCCGACTGGCGCCGCCGGGGGCGACCACCCCGACGCCGGTCACCACCGTGCGGCGCCCGCTCACGGCGTCACCTCGGTTCGCGACTGCGGGGCTCGCAACCCCGGCTCACTCCTCACGCTCACGACCCGCCTCGCTGTTCGACCAGCTCGGTGTCGACGTGACCGAGTTCGGGCCGGGGCGCCAGCGGTCCGAGGTGGAAGACCACCTCGGCCGACCCGTCCCCGGTGTTGCGCAGCCGGTGCCGGACGTTGCGCGGCACGAACAGCGCCTCTCCGGCGGCCAGCGGCACCGGCTCGTCGTCCAGGTCGACGGTGATCGCGCCCCGGGCGACGTAGAGGAATTCCTCGCTGTAGGGGTGGTAGTGCTCGGCGATCCGCTCCCCCGGGCGCAGCGTCGCCACCCCCATGAAACCCGAGGTGCTGCCGACGGTCTTGGGGCCGAGCAGCACCCGCAGTTCGCCGCCGCGTCGGCCGTCGGGCGCGACGTCGGCGGCGGCGACCAGCCGCAGGGTCCGCTCACTCATCGCCGGCTCCCGTCGCCCGGTCGGCGTCGGCGAGCCGCTCGATCTTCTCCTTGATGACGGCGAGCTGCACCGCGCTGTTGGCGTTGATCCGGTCGGTCATGCCCGCGTCGTCCACCGGCGCGGTGGGCTTCATCGCGAAGTCCTGCACCCAGGTCATCCGGGTTCCGCCGGGCTCCTCGGTGTAGCGCCAGTGGATGCGCATGTACTCGAACGGCCCGGTCTCCACCCGCCGGGCGTCGACCTGCCGGGTGACCGGGTCGGCGGTACGTTCGCTGACCCAGCTCCACACCGTGCCGTTCTCGTCGGGGTGCATGGTGAGCCGGAACCGCACCGTGTCGCCGTCGCGGTGCAGGATGTCCGCCCGGGCGTACTCGGTGAACAGCTGTGGCCAGTTGGCGACGTCGTTGGTGACGTCCCACACCAGCGGCAGCGGCGCGACGATGAGCACGCTGTTCTCGGTGTGCCCGGGCTGGTCGGCGTCGCGGGCGACCAGCTCGGCGACGCCCGCGATGCTGAGCTGCCCGGCCTGTTCGGGGATCTGCACCTGCCACCGGTCGGCGACCACGGCGGAGAGTTCGAGCAGCGCCAGCGAGTCCATGCCGAGTTCCTCCAGGGACGCGGCCGGGGCGCGGGCGGCGGCGTCGGCGTCCAGCCCGCAGTTGGCCACCAGGATGTCGGTGATCTCGGCGGTCAGCGGACGGCCATGGGTGACGGTCATCGGAGCCTCCTGTGGTGTGCGTCGGGCGGGCCGGCGAGCAACTGCTCGACCAGGCCGGTGGAGTAGCGGCCCTTGCGGAACCCGGCGTCGTCGAGCACCCGCCGGGCGAACGGGATGGTGGTGCGGACCCCGGGGCCGGCGATGTCGAACTCGTCGAGGGCGCGTTCCAGCCGGTTGAGCGCGAGCTCCCGGTCCGGCGCCCAGACCGCCACCTTGGCCAGCAGGGAGTCGTAGTGCGGGCCGAACAGGTAGCCGGCGTGGCCGTGCGTGTCGACCCGGGTGAACGGGCCGCCGGGCGGGACGAAGCGCTCCAGCCGGCCGGGCGTCGGCGCGAAGCCGCGGTCCGGGTCCTCCATGTTGACCCGGCACTCGATGGCTACCCCGTGGAACCGGACGTCCTCCTGCCGCCAGCGCAGCGGCACCCCCGCGGCGATGTGCAGCTGCTCGTGCACCAGGTCGATCCCGGTGATCATCTCGGTGACGGGATGCTCGACCTGGATCCGACAGTTGATCTCCAGGAAGTGGAACCGTTCGTCGGGGTCGACGAGGAACTCCACGGTGCCGGCGCCGGTGAAGCCGGCGTGCAGGGCGCCGCGCAGGGCGCACTCCGCGATGGCCTCCGAGGTGCCGGCCGACAGTGTCGGAGCGGGCGCCTCCTCCACCAGCTTCTGGTGCCGGCGCTGCACCGAACAGTCCCGGGTGCCCAGGTGCACGCCGTTGCCGTGGGAGTCGCACAGCAGCTGCACCTCGACGTGCCGGGCACCGGTCAGGTACCGCTCGACGTACACCCGGTCGTCGCCGAAGGCGGCCTGGGCGGCGGCCCGGGTCCGCGCGTACGCCCGGGGCAGCTCGGCCGGGGTGGCGACCACCGTCATGCCCCGGCCCCCGCCGCCGGCCGCGGCCTTGACGATCACCGGGTAGCCCACCTCGGCGGCCACCTCCGCCGCCGCGGCGGCGGTGGGCACCGGCGCGACGCTGCCCGGCGGCAGGGGCAGCCCGGCCCGGCGCATCAGCGCCCGCGCCGAGGACTTGTCGGCCAGCACGGACATCACCTCCGGCGGCGGGCCGATGAAGACCAGGCCGTTGTCGGCGCAGATCTCCGCGAAGTCGGCGTCCTCGGAGAGGAACCCGTAGCCGGGGTGCACCGCCTGCGCCCCCACCTGCCGGGCCGCCTCCACGATCGCGGCGGCGTTGAGGTAGCTGCGCCGGCTGGGTGCCGGCCCGATGCGTACGGCCTCGTCGGCCAGGCGCACGGCGACGGAGTCGGCGTCCGCGGTGGAGTAGACCACCGCCGTACGCACGCCCAGCTCCCGGCAGGCGCGCAGCACCCGCAGGGCGATCTCCCCCCGGTTGGCGATCAGGACCTTCTCGAACATCGCGACCCGCCCCTCACACCGGGTCCAGCGCGACCAGCGGCTGGTCGTACTCGACCGGCTGGCCGTCGGCGGCGAGAACCTCGACGACCCGGCCACCCCGGTCGGCGATCACCTCGTTCATCAGCTTCATCGCCTCGACGATGCCGACGACCTGCCCGGGACGGACCAGGTCGCCGACGGCGACGAAGGGCGCGGCGCCCGGCTCCGGCGCGCGGTAGAACGTGCCGACGATGGGCGACCGCACGGCGTACCCCTCCGGCGGCGCGACGGTGGGCGGGGGTGCCGGGCTCGCCACGGCGGGGGCGGTCCCGGCCGGGGCGGCGTGCCACTCCACCTCCAGCACCGTGTCGCCGCCGCGCAGCCTGATCCGCCGCAGCGGGCCGGGCATCTCGGCCGCCAGGTGTCGGGCGTGCCGCCGCAGCCCGACGAGCACGCTGTCCACCCGCTGCCCCACCTCCGACGCCGCCTCCACGCCGGACGCCAGTCCGACGCCGGGCGACGGATGCGTAGCAGCCGCCGGCACCGGGCCGGCGGCCCGCTCGACGTCGGACGACCGAACCGCGTCGGACGACCGCGCCGCGTCGGGCGTGGGATGCGGGCTGGGCGTGGGGTACGCCTGCGGCGTCAGGTGGGCGTCGGGGGCCGTCCGGGTGCCGGGTGCCGGCACCGCGAAGACCGCCTCCAGGCCGAATGCCGGCGGCACGGCGGCCCGGATCCCGCCGGCGCTCACCGGGCCCCCGCCCGGGCGCCGAGGCGGGCGGCGCCGAAGCGCCGGAAGCGCTGCCGCCGGCGGCGGACCAGCGTCGCGGGCGGCACGTCGAGCAGCGGCAGCAGGTGCGCCAGCACCGCCTCGCGCAGCGCCCGGGCGGCGGCCTGCGGATCGTGGTGGGCGGCCGGGGCCGGCTCGGGAACGAGGTCGTCGACGATCCCGAGCCGGCACAGGTCGGGGGCGGTGAGCCGCAGCGCGCGGGCCGCCTGCGGCGCGGCACCCCGGTCCGGCCAGAGGATCGCCGCGCAGCCCTCCGGGCTGATCACGGAGTAGACGGCGTGCTGGAGCATGAGCACCCGGTCGGCCACCGCGAGCGCCAGCGCACCACCGCTGCCGCCCTCGCCGGTGATCACGGCGACGACGGGGGTGGGCAGCACGGTCAGGGCGAGTATGGTCTCCGCGATGGCCGCCGCCTGGCCCTGTTCCTCGGCCCGCACGCCGGGATCCGCCCCGGGGGTGTCGACCAGGGTGACCACCGGCAGGCCGAGGCGGGCGGCGAGACGCATCAGCCGCAGCGCCTTGCGGTGCCCCGCCGGGCTGGCCATGCCGAAGTTGCGCCCGACCAGCTCGGCGGTGGTGTGCCCCTTCTGGTGCCCGATGACCATGACGGGCCGGGTGGCGAGCCGGGCCAGCCCGCCCACCACCGCAGGGCAGTCCGCGCCGAGCCGGTCGCCGTGCAGCTCGACGAAGCCGTCGAACGCCGTCTCCAGGTAGTCCAGCGTGGTCGGACGACCCGGGTGCCGGGCCAGCCGCACCGTCTCCCAGGCGTCGCCGCCCGGGCCCGGCGCCGTCGTGGTGGCGGTTCCGCCGGCCGGCCGCGCCACCAGCGGCGACGGCTCCTGCCGGGGTACGCCGGGACGCGCCGCCGGCCGCCGCCCGGCCCGCGCGGCGGCGAGCAGCGCCACCAGCCGGCCCCGCAGGGCGTGCCGGGGCACCACCATGTCGACCTGGCCGTGCCGCAGCAGGAAGTCGGCGGTCTGGAAGCCCTCCGGCAGGTCCCGGCCGGTGACCTGCCGGATCACCCGGGGGCCGGCGAAGCCCATCCGCGCGCCGCTCTCGGCGAGTACCACGTCGGTGTTGGTGGCGAACGAGGCGGCCACGCCCCCGTACGTCGGGTCGGTGAGCACGCTGACGGTGAGCAGGCCGGCCTCCCGCAGCGCGGCGATCGCCTGGCTGACCGTGGCCATCTGCATCAGCGACAGGGCGCCCTCCTGCATCCGCGCCCCGCCGGAGGCGGTGACGAGGACCAGCGGGACCCCGTCGGTCAGGGCCCGCTCGGCCGCCAGGGTGATCAGCTCCCCCACGACACAGCCCAGGCTGCCGCCGAGGAACCGGAAGTCCATCACGGCGAGCACGCACGGCTGCCGCCCGACGGCGGCCGTGCCGCAGACGACCGCCTCGGCCAGCCCGGTGCCGGCCCGCGCCGCGGTGAGCCGGTGCGGGTACGGCAGCAGGTCGACGAAGCCGATCGGGTCGACCTCGGCCGGCCGCTCCGCCAGGGCGGTGAACGACCCCGGGTCGACGAGCTGGAGCAGCCGCTCGGGCGCGTCGACCCGGGCGTGCGCCCCGCACTCGGGGCAGACGTCGAGGTTGCGCCGCAGCCGCTTGCGGTAGAGCAGGGTGGCGCAGCCACCGCAGCGGGACCAGAGCTGCCCCTCGCGGGGCGCGGTGGCGGTCACGACGGCCGCCCGACGGGCGCGGCGTCGAAGCGGTAGAAGCAGCGGGCCATCGCGTCGCGCGGCTCCCGCCACGTCGGCAGGTATGGCGACACGTACGGCTGCAGCCGGGCACTCACCCTGGCGAACTCGGGGTGTCCCCGGGCCGCCTCGACCGCTTCCCCACCCGGCGACTCCGTCTCCAGCAGGTGCACGTACAGGTCACCGAGTCGGTAGAGCGACCGGTGCCGGACCCCGACCAGGCGCGGCAGTTCGGTCGCGTCGGAATCGGCGAAGATCTCGGCGACGCGCGCCTCGGCGCTCGGCAGCACCTTCGCGACGATCAGCGAACGGTCCATGGACGGGCCTCCCTCCACGGCATCGGGAATCGGTGACCACGGCACCGGCCTAGCCGGACGACTGGCGACACGATCCGGCCCCGGGCGTCACGGCGGCGTCACCGGCGACCGCCGAACGGCGACGCAGCTTTTGTGACGCTGCGTTGACGCGAGCTGTGTATCCGCTGTGCGGCACCGATCATCTGGTGTGGAATATCCGCAGTTAGGAAGGGTTCTCGTGGACGTCGACAGGCAAGCGCCATCCTGGACAAGAGATTGACCGAGAGTGACCACAATTGATAATCTTCGTCACGGTCAGCCCGGCGGCCGCGGTGTGCGAGGCCGTGCCGCGGCGGAGCGATCCGACAGTGGGGTCATGGGCAGCCGCGCCGGGGACAGCAGACGAGTCGGGACGAGCGTTCCGCAGGGGGTGCCGCCGTGGCCGCTGATCGATCGACGCCGACCACCGATTGCCGTGTCGACGCCGAGATCTCCCTGCACCTGCTCGGCGGGTTCCGGCTGCTGCACGGCGAGGCCCCGGTCGTGGTGCCGCGCGGCCTGCAACGCGTCATCGCCCTGATCGGGCTGCGCCCCGGCGCCACCCGCAGCAACCTGGCCGGCCTGCTCTGGCCGGACGCGCCCGAGGACCGCGCGCTGTCGTCCCTGCGGACCGCGCTGTGGCGGCTGCGCCAGGACCCCTGCTGCCCGATCACCACCTCCGGCGACACGATCGCCCTCGGCCCGGTCGTCCGGGTCGACGTCGACGCGCTCGTCGGCACGGCCGCGCGGGTACGCGACGGCGACGACCCCTGCGCCGCCGCCGCGCTCGCCGCCGGCCGGCACGACCTGCTCCCCGGCTGGTACGACGACTGGGTGCTGGCCGACCGGGAGCGCCTGCGCCAGCTGCGCCTGCACATGCTGGAGGAACTGGCCGGCCAACACCTGTCGGCGGGCCGCCACGGCGCGGCACTGGAAGCCGCGTTGGAGGCGATGGCCGCCGAGCCCCTGCGCGAGACGCCGCACCGGCTGGTGGTCCGCATCCACCTCGCCGAGGGCAACGCCTTCGAGGCCGTGCACGCCTTCTACGTCTACCGCGACCTGCTGCTGCGGGAACTGCGGCTGGAGCCCTCGGCGGCGATGACCGCCCTGCTCGACGACACCCTCGCGCCGATCCGCGAGGCCACCCGTACCGCCCCGGCCGGGCCCCGCCGGCCGCCGGCCCACCGGATCGCGCCCCGCGCGCGCTGAGGCGGCGTCACCGGCGCGGCGGGGCGAGTGACGGACAGGTGACAGTCGCCGGGGCACGGTGGGCCGCACAACAGTCCGTGGTCTGCGACATGGTCGCGGAGCGCCACCGGCGAGAGGGGTCCCATGAGCCGTCTACTGATCGTCAGCAGGATCATCCCGGGCGCGGAGGGTCGGGTGGCGCAGATCTTCGCCGAGTCCGACGCGACCGAGCTACCCGCCCTCACCGGGGTCCGTCACCGGTCCCTGTACTGCCTGCACGACCTGTGCGTACACCTGATGGAGACCGCCGACGTGGCCCCGGACGCGCTGGCCGAGGCCCGCAACCACCCGCTCTACCGCCAGGTCAACGAGCGGCTCTCCGCGCACACCACGCCGTACCTGCCGACCTGGCGCTCGCCGCGCGACGCGATCGCGGGCTGCTTCTACCGGTGGGACGCCGCGGACGCGGCGGCGTCGTCGCACCCGGCCGGCTGAACGGGGGCGGTCGCCATGTCGTCCAGACCACCGCACGTCCTGATCATCGGGGCCGGCACGGGCGGGCTGTGCCTGGCGCACGGCCTGCGCCGTGCCGGCATCAGCGTCGCCGTCTACGAGCGGTACCGCACCCGCGGCGAAGGGCTGCTCGGCTACCGGGTCGGCATCGGGCCGACCGGCAGCCGCGCGCTGCGCGAGTGCCTGCCGCCCGCCCTGTTCGACGTCTACCTCGCCACCTGCGCCCGCTCCCCCCGCTACTTCAACGTCATCACCCAGGGCATGCGGCGCACGGCCTCGTTCACGCTCCGGCCGGACACCGACCCCGTGAACACCGAACGGTCCGTCGCCCGGATGACCCTGCGCCAGGTCCTGCTCACGGGCATGGAGGACATCGTCCACTTCGACAAGGCCTTCACCCGGTACGACCAACGCGACGACGGGACCGTGACCGCGCACTTCGCCGACGGCAGCACCGCCACCGGCGACCTGCTGGTCGCCGCGGACGGCACGCACTCGGCGGTACGCCGCCAGTACCTGCCGCACGCGGTCACCCGCGACGCCGGCACCATCAACATCGCCACCCGGATCCCCCTGACCCCGCACACCCGGGGGCTGCTGCCCGAGCGGATCGAACAGGGCATCTCGCTGATCTTCGGCACCGGCGGGATGATGGGCGTGCTGCACGTGATGGAGTTCAAGTGGGACCGCGACGGCGCGCTCAAGCCCGGCGTCGACCCCGCCGACGCCGAGCTGCTGCGCGGCTGGCCGGGGCTGCGCCACGACAACACCCGCGACAACATCAACCTGGTCGTCTGGAGCACGGCCCGCCGCTTCCCGAGCGACGTCATGCAGTTGCGCGGCGAGGACCTGGTCCTGCTCGCCCTGCGACTCACCCGAAACTGGCACCCCCACCTGCGCGAACTGCTCGCCCGCAGCGACCCGGGCAGCGCCCTGCCCATCAGGGTGTCCACCAGCGAGCCGGTGCCGCCCTGGAAGAGCAGCACCGTCACCCTGCTCGGCGACGCCATCCACACGATGACGCCGGGACGCGGGGTGGGCGCCAACACGGCCCTGCGCGACGCCGCCCTGCTCTGCCGCCAGCTGCGGCAGGCCGCCACCGGAGACAAGACGCTGCTCCAGGCGGTGGCCGACTACGAGGCCGCGATGGTGCCGTACGGGTTCGCCCGAGTCACCGACTCGCTCAACCGCAGCGGCACCAGCGGGGACGACCGGATGTACAAGCCGGTCGTCGGCCGGCTCGCGCTGCTCGGCGCGCGGGGCTACTTCGGCGTCACCAGCCGGGTACCCCGGCTGGCGCGCCGGTTCGTCGACGACTTCTACAGCTACCGGGGCGAGGAGGACTGACCGTCCGACGGGGACCCCGGCGCCGCCAGTGGGTGCCGGGGTCCCCGCCTGCCCACCCACCGCCTACCCGCCCACCGCCCGCGGATGCGGACGCGGACGCGGACGCGGACGCGGCGACCCTCCGTCGCCCCGGCGGACACCGCCCGTCGCGACCCGTCCCACCGCCACGTCGGGCACCCGGTCCTGCCTGTCGGCGTCGTCAGGCGTGTGCGAAGCTGCGGCGAGTTTTTCTCGCGGATTTCCGGACGTGAACGATAGGGAGGTTTGCCGTGGCGTGGTCTTTCGGGCACTGGCTGATACTGATCGTGGCTCTGTTGGTGGGTCTGGTGGGCGGCTGGTTCGGGCGCGGTTGGCGGAACGCGACAGCCGCCACCCACGGCTCGCCCATGGTGGATGGTGACCCGGTCGCCGGCATGACCGCCGTGGTGGTCGACCCGCCGCCCGTCGCCACCCTGGACGAAGCGCGCCCCGAGGTGACCGTGGACCCCGCGCCGGAGGCGGTCGCCGACCGCGTCCCCGCCGCGCCCGGGGTCGACGCCCCGACCGACGCCGACCCGGGCAGCACCGATGCCCCGGCGGCCACGGTCGTATCGGCCGACGCGTCCCGGGCCGACGCCGTCGACCCGGCCGACATGGCGCTGACCGGCGACCCGGTGCCGGCGCCCGACGCCGACCCCATGCCGTCCGCCACCACCACCGACGTACGGCCGGAGCACGAGGTCGTGCTGCCGGTGGCCGCCGAGGTGACCGGCCCCGTCGACCGCCGGCCGGCGGAGGAGCCCGCCCCGAGCGCCGACGCGCAGCCCCTCCCGGCCGCCGCGACGGAAGCCCTTCCCGCCGCCGACGCGGAGCCCGTCCCGGCCGCCGTCGCCTCGGCGTCGACGAGCGTGACCCCGGCCGAGCCGGAGACCGCACCCGTTCCCACCGCCGCCGGCCCGGCCGAGCCCGTTGCCGAGCCCGTTGCCGTGGCCGCCTCCGCCGTCGAGCCGGAGCCGGCCGACGCACCCGCCGAGCCGGAGCCGACCCGCGCCACGCCGATCGAGCCGGCCCCGGTCGCCGCCACCCCGGTCGCCGCCACCGTGGTCGAGCCCGCCCCGGTCGAGCCGGCACCGGCCGCCGCCACCGTGGTCGAGCCGGCCATCTCCGCCGCCGCACCCGTCGAGCCCGAGTCGACGCCGGCCGACGCGCCGGCCGAGCCGGTGGTCGTTCCCGCGCCGCGCGGCGAGGTGGACGCTCCGGCCGCGACCGACTCCGAAGCCGCCGACGACTTCCGCCGGATCCAGGGCGTGGGCCCGAAGATGGCCGCGGCGTTGCAGGAGGCCGGCATCCGGACGTACCGGCAGCTGGCGGAGCTCGACGAGGCCGCCCTGCGGGAGACGATCCGGGCGGCCGGGCTGCGGGCCGCGCCGAGCCTGGCGACCTGGCCGCAGCAGGCCAAGGTGCTCGCCGGCGCCCCGCAGGAGGCGGCCGCCGCCCTGCCGACCCCGGTGGGCGGCGCGGACTCCTGACCGGCTTCGCCCCGGCTGCCGCGTTCCCCGTCGGCGCCGGACGGCGGTACCCGGATGGATCGGGTACCGCCGCACGACCGATCCGCCGTCGACATCGCGGCGCCCCGACCACCGGGCGCCGCGATGTCGGCGTTCCGGGCCGTCCGCCCACCTGTCGGCCGTCCGCCGCGCCGGTTCCTCGGCGGCGGCACCGTTAGCCGTTCATCGCGATTGGGTACAACGCCCAACACCTCGATCCACCACACCTTTGCGGAGGCAGCGATGCGCGGCACGTCGATATTCGGAGTCCTGGTCGTCATCTGGCTGATCATCGGCGCGGTCGCCGCCGGGCAGCGCGGCTACTACAGCGGCGACGACACGAACTGCGCCGAGGCCGGCACGATCCTGGTGACCATCGTGGCCGGGCCGCTGAACTACATCGGGGCCAACCCGAAGGTCGACTGCGAACTGCCCCAGCCGTCCAAGTAGGACGCACTTCTCCGGCCCGCGCCCACTCGGGCGCGGGCCGAGCCGTGTCCGGGGTACGCCGCGCCGGCTCCCCGGCTCCGTCCCTCCTGCCGACGTCGGTCCGGGCCGGCCAGGCCCCTCGGCCGCCTGTCCCGCTCGTCGGCCCCGAATCTGCCGTGCCGGGACGGCGATACAGCCGGGCTCGCCCAGAGGCCGAGTCCGGCGGCGCCGGCGGGTGGTTCGCCTTCCACGCCCATCGAGGACAGCGCGCGGTGCGCCACACCGCGTAGGGCGTCCTAGGAGGCTGGGTCATCGGTACCGGCGTCCCGGGGCCGCCCGCGCGGCCCGACGTTTGTCGACCCTCGGCACGGGAACCGGCGTTGCGCCACCAGCGCCGCACGGGACGGGAGCACCGGCATGAGGATCGGCTACAAGCTCGCCTCGGAGGGGTACGGACCGCAGGAGATCATCCGTCAGGCCGTCCGGGCCGAGCAGGCTGGTTTCGACTTCGTCGAGATGAGCGACCACTTCCACCCGTGGCTCGACACGCAGGGGCACTCGTCGTTCACCTGGAGCGTGCTCGGGGCGGTCGCGGCGAAGACCGAACGGATCGGCCTCGCCACCGGGGTGACCTGCCCGACCGTCCGGTACCACCCGGCGATCATCGCGCAGGCCGCGGCCACCCTCGCGCTGATCTCCGACGGCCGGTTCACCCTCGGCGTCGGGGCCGGGGAACGGCTCAACGAGCACGTGGTGGGGCAGGGCTTTCCCAGCGTACGGGGCCGGCACGAGCGGCTCCGCGAGGCGCTGGAGATCATCCGGCTGCTCTGGCAGGGCGGCTACCACTCATTCGAGGGCAAGCACCTGCACCTGGAGGACGCCCGGATCTTCGACCTGCCGGAGACCCCACCGGTGATCGCGGTCGCCGCGAGCGGCCGGTCCTCGGCCACGATGGCGGCGGAACTCGGCGACGGCCTGTTCGTCACCGAGCCGAAGGCGTCGATCGTCGAGCACTACCGGCAGGCCGGTGGCGACGGTCCCCGCTACGCCGAGGTGCCGATGGCCTGGGCCACCGACGACCAGCAGGCCGTACGGGCGGTGCTGGAGACCAGCCGGTGGATGGTGACCGGCTGGAAGGTGATGAGCGAACTGCCGAACCCTGTCAACTTCGACGCCGCCAGCGCGTACGTCGAGGAGCGGCACGTCCGGGAACTGTTCTCCGTCGGGCCGGACCCGGAGGCGCACGTGGCGGCCGTCCGCCCGTACGTCGAGGCCGGCTACGACCACGTCGTGCTGCAGAACGCCGGTCCCGACCCGGACGGCTTCCTCGACTTCTTCGCCGGCGACCTCGCCGCCCGGCTGCGCGCCCTCGGCTGAGCCGTCCGCCACACGGGGCGGGGGGGGGGGCCCCCCCCGAGGCGGTTAAACCCGCCGGGGCGGGAGGCGCCCCCGCGGGGGGGGGG
>NZ_JBNCOB010000032.1:65265-76990 GCF_049847285.1 Micromonospora sp. DT62 | reverse complement strand
GTTGGCAGTGTGGAGTTGCTGGTCAGGCATTGTCGGGTGGTGGTGGGGCATGAGACCGTCATCCGGGTCTGATGAACGGCGCACGGCCGCACGGGGAAAGGTGCCGGTGAGCTGCCGAGGGTTGCTCCCGCGGCCGGTGGGGAGCAATTCCCCCGGCCCGCTCCGCCGGCCGTCCCGCCGCACGTCGCCCCTGCTGCGCAAGGGCTTCCCGGACCGGGGATCCACACTGGACACCGTGCCTGCGGCGGCCGGACGGCCGGGCCGGGTATTGACAAAAGTCACCGGGCCTGCCACGTGTGACGGGTATGAGCGATTCACGAATGCGTTGTGACGAACCTTCGGGCAGACGGTGAACGCAGACCTTGTTGAAACACGTGTCCGTCCAGCAGGTTTAGATGGCGTTCCGCACCACCGGGCCAAGCTGTGTGAGAGGGGACTCCCATGTCTGTCAATGCGACCGAGATTCTCAATGCCTTCTTCTTCGACGGTGCCGACGCTCCGGCGGACGGTGACCTGCGCATCGACGTCGTGGACAGCTGGAACACCAGCGACCTGGCGGCGGTCCGACCGACCACCATCAGCTGGAGCGAGGCTCGGGTGGACGGGGGCCGCTGACGCAACCGGGGCGACCGCCACCGGCCACCACGAGCTGAATCGCGGGGGGAACGAGATGACGGACACCGACCTGTGGGTGCGACGGTTCCACCCGGCGGACGAGGCGGCGACCAGGTTGCTGTGCCTGCCGCACGCCGGCGGCTCGGCGAGCTACTTCGCCCGGGTGGCCAGGACGCTCGCTCCCGAGGTCGACGTGCTCGCCGTCCAGTACCCCGGTCGGCAGGACCGGTTGCGGGAGCCGGGCCTCACCTCGGTCCACGAGATCGCGGACCGACTGGTGACGGTGCTGCTGCCGCTGGTCGACCGGCCGATCACCCTCTTCGGCCACAGCCTCGGCGCGACCATCGGCTACGAGGTCGCGCTGCGGCTGCGGCGGGCGGGCGTCAACCCGACCGCGCTGTTCGTCTCCGGCAGGCGGGCTCCGCACCTCCGTAAGGAGGAGCGGACCCACCTGCGGGACGACGCCGGCCTGATCGCCGAGGTACGCGCCCTGGCGGGCACCGACAGCGCGCTGCTGGAGGACGAGGACGTGCTGCGGATGGTCCTGCCGGCCATCCGCTCGGACTACACCGCGGCCGAGACCTACGAGTACCGGCCCGGGCCACGCCTGGACTGCCCGATCGTCGCGCACATCGGCGACAGCGACCCGCGGGTGACGGTCGACGAGGCGAAGGCGTGGCGGGAACACACCGACGCGGGGTTCGAGTTCGTCGTCCACCCGGGCGGTCACTTCTATCTCAACGACAACATGTCCGCGGTGCTGCGCAGCATCAGGGCGCACACCCGGTCGCTCAGCTCGGCCTCGCGCGGCGCCGCCACGGTCGCCCACGCCGAACAACCGGGGTGAGTCGCCGGTCGACCCGAGCCTCAGGAGTGTCCGGAGGTGACCCACATGGCACTGATCGAGAGAGAACACCTGCTGTCCGACCTCGTCGAGACGTACGCGACGGCTGCCGCGGGCCAGGGCCGGGTCGCGCTGGTCGACGGCGGCGTCGCCAGCGGGAAGACCCGACTGGTGAACGCCATGACCGAGGTGGCCGTCGGCGAGGGCGCGCTGGTGCTGACCGCGGCCTGTTCGGTCGCGGAGAGCATGATCCCCCTGGGGGTGGTGGGACAGCTGTTCCACAGCCTCCGGGCCCAGACCACCTCGACCGGCCACCTGCCGCTGCTGCGGCGCGACACCGGGCCGGCGGGGAACCCGGACGCCCCCACCCTGCGGCACGGTGACGCGCAACTGCTGGAGGACGTCTGCCAGGTCCTCCTCGACGTGGCCGCCGACCGGCCCCTGGTGGTGGTCGTCGACGACGTCCAGTTCGCGGACTCCCTGTCGTTGCAGGCACTGCTGTACCTGCAACGGCGCATCCGTTTCGCGCGGGTGCTGCTCGTGCTGAGCGGATGCGTGGGCGCGCGGCCCGAGGCGGCGGCGTTCCGTGCGGAGCTCACGCGGCAGCCGCACTGCCGTCACCTGCGGCTGCTCCCGCTGTCGCCCGACGGCGTCGGGCGACTGCTCGCCGAGCGGATCCGGCCGGAGGCCGCCCGGCGGCTCGCCGCGTCGGCGCACGCCGTCAGCGGCGGCAACCCGATGCTCGTACAAGCGCTGCTCGACGACGCCCTCACCGGCGCCGACGGGGACGTCGCGCCGACGGTGGGCGCGTCGTTCGTCCAGGCCGCGCTCGCCTGCCTGCACCGCAGCGACCCCCGGCTGCTCGACGTCGCCCGCGCTCTCGCGGTCGTCGGCCCGTCCGCGTCCCCCGGGCTCGTCACCGGGCTGGTGGGCCTCTGCGCGGCGACCACCCGGCAGGTGCTCGGCGCGCTCGCCGAGGCGGGCCTCACCGAGGGGCACTCCTACCACCACCCGGCGGTACGCGCGGCGGTGCTCGACGACTGCCCGCCGCAGACGCAGTCGGCACTGCGGTCGCGGGCCGCGCTCCTGCTCCACGAGGACGGCGCGTCCGCCGCCGAGGTGGCCGCGCACCTCGTGGGCATCGGTGGGCCGGCCGGATCCTGGGCCGTGCCGGTGCTGGTCGCGGCGGCCGGGGAGGCCGTCGCCGGCGGCGCCGCACGGCACGCCGTGGACTGCCTGGAACTGGCGCTGCGATCCACCGAGGACGACCGCGAGCGGGCCGCCGTGGAGGCGGCCCTCGTCCGGGTGCACTGGCGCAGCGACCCCGAGGCGGTTCCGCGGCACCTGTCGTCGCTGGCGGCGGCGGCTCGCGCCGGCCTCCTCGACGAGGCCGACACGCTGCTGCTCGCCCGGTCGCTCGCCTGGCAGGGCAGGCACGACGAGGCGGTGGAGGCGCTCGACGGGGTGGGCGACCTCACCACGCACCCGGACCCCGACCTCGGCGCCGAGCACCTCGCCACCCGCGAGTGGCTGCGGCACTGCCGCCCGCACGGCGGCGACGATCCGGGCGACCCCGGGCCGGGCGCGGCGGCCGACCGCGCCGAGGAGGTGCTGCAACGCGCCCGCCCCGGTGACTCCCTCCTGGTGTCGGTGTGGCACGCGCTGCGGGTGCTGATCGGCGCCGACCAGCTCGACCGTGCCGCCGACTGGTGCGAGAAGCTGGCGGAGGAGGCCGAGTCGCACGGGATCACGAGCTGGCGGGCCGTCCTGACCGACGTGCGGGCCGCCGTCGCCCTCTGCCGCGGCGACCTCGCCGCCGCCGAGCGGCACGCGCGCGACGCGCTGGCCACGATGCCGCCCGCCGCCTGGGGCGTCGCCGTCGGCTCGCCGCTCGCGCACCTGGTCCTGGCCTGCACGATGACCGGGCAGCTCGCCCGGGCCGAGGCGGCCCTGCGGGAGCCGACGCCGGCCGCGATGCGCCAGAGCCTGTTCTGGCCGCAGTACCTGCGGGCCCGGGGCGTCTACTACGACGCCGTGGACCGGCGGCACGCCGCGCTCGCGGACTTCCAGACCGCCGGCCAGCTCGCCGTCGGCTGGGGCGCCGACGATCCGTCCGCGCTGCCGTGGCGGGTCGACCTCGCCCGGCTGTACGTGCGGATGGGCCGGCCCGACCAGGCCCGGAAGCTGGTCACCGAACACCTGGCGCTGCCGGGTGGCGACGCCCCGCGCGCCAAGGGCATGGGGCTGCGGGCGTTGGCGGCGGCGTACGCGCCGAAGCAACGGCAGGTGCTGCTGCGCGAGGCGATGGACCTGCTGCACGCCAGCGGGGACCGGCACGAGCTGGCGCACGTCTTCGCGGACCTCAGTCAGACCGGGCACGCCCTCGGCGAGTTCGGGCGCGCCAAGATGATGGGCGCGCACGCCCTCCAGCTCGCCGAGGGCTGCCACGCCGAGTTGCTGCGGCGCAAGCTCAAGCCGTCCGACGACACCCTCGAAGCCGGGGTGGCCGGCGCGAAGGACGGGCTCGCCACGCTGACCGACGCCGAGCGCCGCGTCGTGAACCTGGCCGCCCGCGGGCACACCAACCGCGAGATCGGCGACCGGCTGTTCATCACCGTCAGCACCGTCGAGCAGCACCTGACGCGGGCCTACCGGAAATTGAAGATCAGCACGCGTACGGAGCTGGTGCACATCGACCCGCCGAAGGGCGCGCGCAGCGCGCGGCGCCGGCGCGTCGCCCCGGTCGGCCCGCCCTCGGGCGACAAGGAAACCACGATGCGATCGGACACGACATGACCGTTGCCGAGGACGAACAGGTCGGTAGCCGGGAGCGCACGCTCGCCCGG
The DNA here is from genome assembly GCF_049847285.1 of Micromonospora sp. DT62. Lineage (NCBI taxonomy): Bacteria > Bacillati > Actinomycetota > Actinomycetes > Micromonosporales > Micromonosporaceae > Micromonospora > Micromonospora sp. DT62. The sequence goes on along the minus strand of NZ_JBNCOB010000032.1, from coordinate 72,685 downwards.
CAGATACTCGAACTGGTCTTCCGCTTCCGCCGTCTCGAGCACGCCGACGACCCGTGCGGGGCGCAGCCGTGCGACGACTGCTTCGCGACCCACGAGGAACGGGTGGGCCGGTACGTACGCAGCGGCGAACCGCTGCACTTCGTGCTGCCGGCGTTCCCCGCGAAGTCCCGCAACCCGGAGAAGGTGGTCGGCTCGCTGCCCGACCTCGGTGAGCGGATCTCCGTGGAGTTCCTCCAGTCCTTCTGCGAGCAGGTCAGCCACTACCACCCGCCGGGCGCGCGGATCCTCATCTGCTCCGACGGCCACGTCTTCTCCGACCTGCTCGGCATCCCCGACGAGGACGTGACCGCGTACCGCACGGAACTGCAGCGCATCATCGAGCAGACCGGCGCGTCCTCGGTCTCGATGTACTCGCTCGACGACGCGTTCGGGGCGATGTCCTACGACGAGATGCGCGGGCGGCTCCTCGCCGGGTACGCCACGCCGCTGGCGGACATCCGCGCCGAGGTGCTGACCGACCTGGGCGCCCGGTCGCTGTTCAACGGCATGCACCGGTTCATGCTCGAGGACCAGGGCCCGCTGCACCCCGACCTGAGCCGGACCAAGCTGCGCGAGCACTGCAAGGAGTTCGCGTACCAGATGATCCGGCGCAGCCGCGCCTGGGGAGACCTGGTCGGCACGAAGTTCCCCGACTCGCTGCGGCTGTCGATCCACCCGCAGCCCCGGCACGCCGAGAAGATCGGGCTGCACCTCATCCGGACCAGGGACAGCTGGCTGACACCGTGGCACGGCGTCGTCCTCGACGACGGCGTCAACCTGACGCTGGTCAAGCGCAGCCAGGCCGAGCGGGACCGGGCCTCGCTGGTCTGGCGCAACGGCCGGCCGAGCCACTACGTCAACCCCCACTTCCGGCAGGAGGACATCGCCTCATGACCACGGCAGACGAGCTGCGGGTGGAGCGGACGCCGCTGGCGCCGTTCGGCACGCTGGTGACGGCGGAACACGACGGCGCCGACCTGCGCGACATCGCGCCCGCGACGCTGGAGCGCTGGACGATCGAGTCCAAGGTGGTCGTGCTGCGCGGCTTCCCCCTGCTCGACAGGGAGGACCTCGTCGCCTACTGCGAGACCTGGGGCGAGGTGCTGACCTGGGACTTCGGCGCCGTCCTGGACCTGGTGGTCCAGGAGGACCCGAAGAACTACCTGTTCAGCCGTACGGACGTGCCGTTCCACTGGGACGGCGCGTTCGCGCGGGCCGCGCCGCGGTACTTCCTCTTCCAGTGCCTCGAGGCGCCGGTGCCCGGCGGCGGCGGCGAGACGGTGTTCTCCGACAGCACCGACGTGATCCGGCGCGCCTCGCCGGAGCTGGTGCGCGAGTGGGCGGCGACGGAGGTCAGCTACCGCACGGAGAAGCTCGGCTACTACGGCGGCGAGACCGTGTCGCCGCTGCTCACCACGCACTCGGAGACCGGCGAGACGATCATGCGGTACGGCGAGCCGCTCGACCCGGAGCGCTACCGCAACCCGGTGTGGGTGACCATCGGCGGCAGGTCGGCGGAGGAGGCCGAGCCGTTCATGGCCGACCTGCGCGACCGGCTGCACCACCCGGACGTCTGCTACCACCACGAGTGGGTCGACGGCGACATCGTGGTCGTCGACAACCAGGCGCTGCTGCACGGTCGCAACGCCTTCCGCGGCAACTCCTCCCGGCACCTCCAGCGGATCCAGATCCTCTGACCACGGTCAGGGGCGCCCGCGGGTGCCACCGAAGGTCCTCAACCCCGAAGGAAGACACCATGACCGTCGAAGAGGCGCGCGCGGGCGCGTCCACACCGGCGCCGGCCACCGCGCGGCGCCCGATCTACCACTCCATCCGCATCCGCCGGGTCGAGTTCCTGCCGGTGATGCTGGCCATCTACGCGATCCCGTCGCTGCTGTCGGTCGACGACCTGAGCACCCTGGCCTCGGTCCACTTCGCGCTGGTGATCGTGATGGCGCTGTCCATCATGCACTTCATCGACATGACCAACGCGTACGCAGACCGCGACGTCGACGCCGTGTACAAGACGTGGCTGTCCCAGGCGGTGTACGGGCTGGGGCTGCGCAACGTGCGGTGGCAGATCGCCGCCACGGGCGCGGGTGTGCTGGCCCTCGCGACCTACTTCACCTTCCGCACCGGGCACTGGGACATCCTGCCCCTGGTCGCGTTCACCCTCTGGATCGGCGCCCAGTACTCCATCCCGCCGGTCCACCTGAAGAGCTCCGGCGTGGGGCAGATCCCCGGCCTCGCCGCGGTGCTGATCTGGCTGCCGATGCTCGTCGTCGTCCGGTCCGTGCCCGGTGAGCTGTCGTGGCCGCTGCTGGCCGTGATCATCGGCTTCGGGCTGAACCAGGTCGGCATCGTCATGGTCAACACGGCCGAGGACTGGCCGGAGGACGCGGCGTTCAACATCCGCACGTGCGTACGCGCGCTGGGCCTGTCCCGCGCGATGGCCGTCGCGAGCGGGCTGATCGCGGTCGGCGGCTCCACGGTGTGCGTGTCGGTGCTCGCCATCGGCGGCTTCACCTGGGGTGCCGTGCCGATGATCGCCGCCATCGCGTTCGCGCTGGTGCACGTGTCGGGCACCTGGCGCGGCGTGCGCGGCAAGCCCCTCACGGACGCGCTGGCGTTCCTGCGGCCCCGGGCGAAGCTGGTGCCGTTGCAGGTGGCGAGCACCGGCTGGGGAACCGTGATCGCCGCCGCCTTCGCACAGGCGAGCTGAGTCCCGGTGGGGAGGGACACCATGGCGCAGGTCGTGCTGCTCGACGAGGACGGACGGCCGGTGGGCACCACCGAGGGCGCGACGGTGCACCACCTGCGTACGCCGTTGCACCTGGCGTTCTCCTGTTACGTCTTCACCAGCGACGCCAAGCTGTTGCTCACCATGCGCAGCGACCGCACGCGCACCTGGCCGGGGATCTGGACCAACTCGTGCTACGGGCATCCCGTGCCGGGGGAACCGGTCCCCGCGGCGGTGACCCGCACCGTACGCGCCGAGCTCGGCCTGGCCGCGCCCGCGCCGGAGCTGGTCCTGCCCGCCTTCCGGTACCGCGCCACGATGGACAACGGGGTGGCGGAGAACGCCGTGTCCCCGGTGTTCCGGGTGGTGACCGACGACCGCCCGACCCCCGACCCGGCCGCCATCGGCGACTTCGAGTGGGTCGCCTGGGCGGACTTCGTGTACGCGGTGGGCACCGGCGACATCTCCGTGTCGCCGTGGTGTCGCCTCCAGGTCGCCGAACTCGTCACCCTCGGCGACGACCCGACGCGGTGGCCCACGGCCGACGAGTGCCTCCTGCCCGGCGGGACGCTGACGGCCACCGGCTGAGCGGCGCGCGGCGGACCGTGCCCACCCGGCGGGGTGGGCGCGGTCCGTCGTCCGTTGCGGCGGGTGCTGCTGTCGGGCCCGGTCACGACCCGGCCCGGACACTGGCCTGCACGGTGAACGTGCCGTCCCCACGCCAGGTGCGCAGCGTGCCGCCTGCTTCCCGCAGCCGGTCGGCCAGCCCCGGCAGCCCGCTGCCGTCGAGGTCCGGCGCCTCGTCGCCGGCCCCGTCGTTGACCACCGTCAGCCGCGCCCCGGACGCCTCGCGGGCGATCTCGATCGTGCACCACCGCGCCTCGCCGTGCCGCAGCACGTGGGCGCCGGCCTCGCGCAGCACGGACACCAGCGGCCCGGTGAGCGCGGGCGGCAGTTCGCGCTCCGGCTGCGTCACGGAGCACCGCACACCGGCGTTGCGCAGCACCCGTGCCACGGTCTCCGTCTGCTCACGCAGGCCGACGCTGCGGTAGCCGTGCACGGCCTCGCGCATCCGGGCCGACGCGGCCGCCGCGAGCGCCCGCATCTCGGCGGCCTCCTTCCTGGTCCGCTCCCCGTCGACCATTGCCAGCCGCGACGCCAGCTCCGCCTTGAGGACGAGCGCCGACAGCTCGTGCGCGAGCAGGGCGTACACGTCCCGGGCGCACCGCAGTCGCTCCTCGGCCGTCGCCAGGCGGGCCAGGGCGTCGTGCCCCTCCCGGGCCTGCGCCCGGAACGTCCAGAACCACAGGTGCAGCACGTTCCACGTCGCCACCGTCAGCCCGAGCACCACCGTGGCGGTCACCGCGTCGCGCACGGGACCGCCGAGCCACCAGGCCGTCGCCGTGGCCGCCAGCACCGTTCCGGCCATCAGGGTCACCGCGTAACGGACCGGCAGCAGCAGCGGCGCGGCCCCGACGAGCGCGGCCCCCACGAACGCCCAGGCCCGCCCCGGGGTGCCGCCGACCGGCCCCACGAGCGGGACGGACAGCACGGCGGCCGTGGCGTAGCCGGCGACCAGCCACCGGCCGGTCGTCGTCGCCCGCCACGGCATGACCGACCGGTACAGCGCCGCGGCCAGCGCCAGGACCAGGAGCAGCGACCCCGCCGCGCCGAGCACGATCCCGCGCGGGTCGGGCTCGCGACGCAGCTCCAGGGCGGCGAGCAGTACGCACGCCGCCACCCCGCTCGCGGCGCCCGCCAGGATGCACAGCCTCGCCCGCCGCATGCCCGGGGTGGACAGGGCGTCAGCCGGCGCGGCGGAGGTCCCCGTCAGGCCGGTGGGCCGGATCCCGGTGACCATCAACGCCACGGCTCCCGGCGGACGTGGCGCGTGCCGGGCCCCGGCACGCGCGGACGCGCCGACCCGGGCAGCGGTGCGCTCGGTGTCGTCGCCTGCCGGGTCACGGTCGCCACGGAATGCATGGTATCGGTTACGGTCGGTTCGTGCCGAGGTGGATCCGTCCCTGCCGTCGCGTTCCGGGGCCGCCACCCGCCGGGCTCGCCCGTGCGGTGGGTGGTCTCGAGGAGCTGCGCTGTCATCGGAGGGCCTCCGTCCGGTCCTGGTCGCGTGAGTGCCGGCGGGCGCCGGTCCGCCCCGCGGGTCGCCGGCCGTGCCGCGGGCGTCGCCACGCGGTCGGTCGTGCCGTCAGCATGGCGGCGAGGACGCGCCGGATCCCATCCCCGCGTGTCACGTACGACCCGGGAGAACTGCACGGGTGAACCGTGCGCCGGTGTGTCGTCAGCGGGTTCCCGGGTGACCCGGAAATTGCGCGTTCCATCGGCTTGAAATTGTTACCGCCATCGCCCGGTAATTTGCGCTTCGAGTCGTGTCGGCAGATGGCGAACGTGATTGCGGCCGATGGTTCGACTCAGCTAATTTGCAGACACGAAATGCCTCTCCTCTCTGGAGGCTGCTGTGTCCTCATCCGTCGGAATTCTGGGCACCGGATCCTGGGTGCCCGCGCGAGCATTGCCGAACGAGGAAATCGCGCGTCGCGTACCGGGCGCCAGCCCGGAATGGATCGTACGCAAGACCGCCATTCGTTCGCGCCGTTTCGCGGCGGCGGAGGAGGCCACGTCGGACCTGGCCGTGCGGGCCGCGTCCCGCGCCCTGCGGGACGCGGGCATCGGCGCCGACCGCGTCGACTACCTCATCGTGTCGACGTCGACCCCGGACCACCCGCAGCCACCGACGGCCTGCCTGGTGCAGGACCGCCTCGGCGCGTACGGGGCCGCGTGCTTCGACGTCAACGCGGTGTGCGCGGGATTCGTGCACGCCCTGGTGCTGGCGCAGTCGCTGGTGGCGGACCGGCCCGGCACCCACGCGCTCGTGGTCGGCGCCGACGTGTACTCGCGCATCCTGGACTTCGACGACCGGCGCACGGCCGTGCTGTTCGGCGACGGCGCCGGCGCGGCCGTCGTGGGGACGACGTCCCCGGGGCGCGGTGTCGTCGAGTACGAGCTGGCCAGCCGGGGCGACGCCAGCGGCCTGATCGGGGTGGCGGCGGGCGGCAGCAGGCTGCCGGCGTCCGCGACGACGGTGGCGGACGGCGGCCACTTCTTCCGCATGCACGGCCGCCGCGTCACCGAGCTCGTCCTCCAGGACGTACCGCCGTTCGTGGACAAGCTGCTGGCCAGGGCGGGCGTCGGCGCGGCGGACGTCGCGCACGTGGTCCCGCACCAGCCCAACGGCCTGCTCCTCGACGAGCTGGTACGCGCGTGCGGGCTGACCGCCGCGCACACGCACCGCACGGTGGAGGAGTACGCGAACGTCGGCAGCGCCTCGGTGCCGCTCACCCTCGACCACGCCAACCGGGCCGGGCTGCTCCGCGACGGCGACCTCGTCCTCCTGCTGGCGTTCGGCGGGGGGATGTCGCTCGGGGCGTGCCTGCTGCGGTGGGGCCGGACATCCGGCCCGGACCCCGGCGGGGACCGGTGAGCCCACCGGCCGACGACCGCACCCCCGAAACCCTGCCCGCTTCCACGCCAACCCTGTCGAAACAGGACGGTTATTCATGAAGACCTTGACGAAGCTCGGCGCGTTCGCGCTCGCCCTGGTGTTGGTGCTGGGGAGCGCCTACACCGTCGGCCGCGTGGTCGGGCCGCCGCCGACCGCCGCACCCGCGCCCGCACCCGCCGCGAAGCCGGCCGCCATGGCCGAGGAATCCTCGTACGGCCTCACCATGAACCACGAGAGCATGAACCTGAAGGTGATCACGGACAACGTCCGGGCGGGCACGAAGCAGACCTTCGCCTTCCAGATCCTGCAGCACGACGGCACGCCGCTGGTGAAGTACAAGCCGCAGCACGAGAAGCTGATGCACCTGATCGTGGCGCGGCGCGACCTGTCGAACTTCCAACACGTCCACCCGAACCTCGGCTCGGACGGCGTGTGGCGGGTGCCGCTGACCTTCGCGGCGGCGGGCGAGTACCGCGTCTTCGCCGACTACATGCCGCTGTGGGGCATCCACGGCGAGACGCTCGGGGCGGACGTGTCGGTGTCGGGCGACTACCGGCCGGAGGCGCTGCCCGCGCCGTCGACCACCTCGACGGTCGACGGGTACACGGTGACCCTCGGCGGCGAGCTGGCGCCCGGCAAGAGCGGCAAGCTGACGCTCAGCGTCGCGAAGGACGGCAAGCCGGTCACCGACCTGGAGCCGTACCTCGGCGCCTTCGGGCACCTGGTGGCGCTCCGCGACGGCGACATGGCGTACCTGCACGTCCACCCCGACGGCACGCCGGGCGACGGGCAGACCGCGCCCGGTCCGGACGTCCTGTTCCACGCCACCGCGCCGAGCTTCGGCGACTACCGGCTGTTCCTGGACTTCCAGCACCAGGGCGTCGTGCGTACGGCGTCGTTCACCCTGCGCGTGAAGGGCCCCAACCCGCCGCCGCACGGCCTGAGCGAGGAGGCCTTCGCGGCGGCCAAGGCCCGCAACGAGGAGGCCGTGCGCAACGGCGGAGCCGCTGTCCCGGCCGACACGACCGGCGGCGGCACGGAGGGGGGCACCGAGCATGGCCACGGCTGAGAACCACCTGGAACTGCTGATCGGTGGCATGACGTGCGCGGCCTGCGCGGCG
>NZ_JBNCOB010000032.1:0-65167 GCF_049847285.1 Micromonospora sp. DT62 | reverse complement strand
CGCGCATCGAGAAGCGCCTCAACGACATCGACGGGGTGGAGGCGACCGTCAACTACGCCACCGAGAAGGCGAAGGTGCTCGTCCCGCCCGGGATCACGCAGGCGCGGGTGATCGCCGCGGTCGAGGAGATCGGCTTCACGGCCCGGCCGGTGCAGCCGCGCACGGCCAGGGTCGAGAACCACCTGGAACTGCTGATCGGTGGCATGACGTGCGCGGCCTGCGCGGCGCGCATCGAGAAGCGCCTCAACGACATCGACGGGGTGGAGGCGACCGTCAACTACGCCACCGAGAAGGCGAAGGTGCTGGTCGGGCCCCAGGTCTCGCGGGAGACGGTGATCGCCGCCGTCGAGGAGATCGGCTTCACGGCCCGGCCGGTGCTGGCGCCCGCGGCACCGGCGGCGGACGCCCCGGATCCGGCGGCCGCGGAGGAGGCCGAGCACGACCGTGAGCTGCGGGCGGCCCGCCACCGCCTCTGGGTCGTCGCCGTGCTGGCGGTGCCGGTCATCGCGATGTCGATGTTCTCCCAGCTCCAGTTCGAGTACTGGCAGTGGGCCTGCCTCACGTTGAGCGCGCCCGTCGTGGTGTGGGGGGCGTGGCCGTTCCACCGGGCCGCCTTCGCCAACCTCCGGCACGCCGCCGCCTCGATGGACACGCTGGTCTCGGTGGGCACGCTCGCCGCGTTCGTGTGGTCGCTGTACACGCTGTTCCTCGGCACCGCCGGCGTGCCCGGCATGCGGCACCCGTTCCGGATCACCCTGGAGCGGACGCCCGGCGAGGGCAACATGTACCTGGAGGTCGCCGCGGGCGTGACCCTGTTCATCCTCTGCGGCCGGTACTTCGAGGCCCGCGCGAAGCGCCGCTCCGGCGCCGCGCTGCGCGCGCTGCTGTCGCTGGGCGCCAAGGACGTGACGGTGCTGCGCGACGGTGTCGAGGCGATCGTGCCGATCTCGGCGCTCGCCGTCGGCGACCGGTTCCTCGTGCGGCCGGGCGAGAAGGTGGCGACCGACGGCGTCGTGGAGGAGGGCTCCTCGGCGGTCGACGCGAGCATGCTCACCGGCGAGTCCGTGCCCGTCGAGGTGGGACCGGGTGACGAGGTCGTCGGTGCGACGGTCAACGCCGGCGGGCGGCTCGTCGTGCGCGCCACGAAGGTGGGCGGCGAGACGCAGCTCGCGCAGATGGCCAGGCTCGTCGAGGACGCGCAGACCGGCAAGGCCGCCGTCCAGCGGCTCGCGGACCAGGTGTCGGCGGTGTTCGTGCCCGGGGTGATCGCGCTGTCGCTCGCCACGCTGGGCTACTGGCTCGGCTCCGGCCAGCCGGCGGCGGCCGCGTTCACCGCTGCCGTGGCCGTACTGATCATCGCCTGCCCGTGCGCGCTGGGACTGGCGACGCCGACCGCGCTGCTGGTCGGCACCGGCCGGGGCGCCCAGCTCGGCATCCTCATCAAGGGACCGCAGGTGTTGGAGTCCACGCGGACCGTCGACACCGTCGTGCTCGACAAGACCGGCACGGTGACCACCGGCGAGATGTCCGTCGTGGAGGTCGTGCCCGTCGACGGGGAGGACGACGTCCAGCTGCTGCGGCTCGCCGGCGCACTGGAGAGCGCGTCGGAGCACCCCATCGCCCGGGCCGTCGTCGCGGGAGCCAGGGACCGGTGCGGCGAACTGCCCCCGGTCGCGGACTTCTCCAGCGAGACCGGCGTCGGCGTGCGCGGCACCGTCGACGGGCACGAGGTCGTCGTCGGCCGGGCGTCGCTGCTGGGCGCGTGGGCGACCGACCTGCCCCCGGAGCTGGTCGCCGCCAGGGCGACGGCCGACGCGGCGGGCCGTACCTCGGTCATGGTCGGCTGGGACGGCGCCCTGCGGGGAATGCTCGTCGTGTCCGACCGGGTGAAGTCCACCAGCAGGGCGGCGGTGGCGCAGTTCAAGCGGCTGGGGCTGCACCCGATCCTGCTGACCGGCGACAACGCCGCGGTGGCGGCGGCGATCGCGGCGGAGGTGGGGATCGACGACGTGGTCGCCGAGGTCCTCCCCGCCGGGAAGGTCGAGCTGGTCAAGCGGCTCCAGGCCGACGGCAAGGTCGTCGCGATGGTGGGCGACGGCGTCAACGACGCCGCCGCCCTCGCGCAGGCCGACCTGGGCATCGCGATGGGCACCGGCAGCGACGTGGCGATCGAGTCCGGCGACCTGACGGTGGTCCGCGGCGACCTGCGGGTGGTCGCGGACGCCATCCGGTTGTCGCGCCGCACCCTCGGCACGATCAAGGGCAACCTGTTCTGGGCCTTCGCGTACAACGTCGCGGCGATCCCGCTCGCGGCGAGCGGGCTGCTCAATCCGATGCTGGCGGGTCTGATCATGGCCGGCAGTTCGGTGTTCGTGGTGTCGAACAGCCTGCGGCTGCGGCGGTTCAAGGCGCTCGCCGGCAACGAACTCCCGGGCCGGGCCGACACGGCCGAGGCGTCACGCGCCCCGATGGTCACCGCCTCCTGACGCGTCGAGCGCGCACGTCCGCACGGAAAGAAACGGAGCCGCACCATGGCCGAGCCGAGCCGGCTCGCGGAGGATCCTCAGCTCCTGCTGCTGCACGCGGCCGGTCTCGGCCGGGCGAGCTGGGACGCCGTCGTCGAACGCATCCCGGGCTTCGCCCGGACCCTCGCGATCGACCTGCCCGGTCATGGCAGCGTGCCGGGGCTCGCGTACGACCGTGACGTCGTGCCGAGGCTCGCCGAGTACGTCGCGGAGCGGATCGCCGCGCTGGGGCTGCGCAGGCCGCACGTGGTCGGGCACTCGCTCGGCGGGGTGATCGCGCTCGAACTGGCGCGTCGGGTGCCCGTCGCGGCGGTGACCGCCCTGTGCAGCATCGGGTTCCGGGCGGTCTGCCACGCCTCGATGTGCGTGGTGCGGACCCACGCGATCCTGCGGATGACCGCCGCGGTGGGGCCGAGGACGCGGGGCCGGCTGCTCAACCGGGGGGTGGTCCGCAGGATGGTCATGGGCAGCGTGTCGGCCCGGCCCGCCGCCCTCCGGCCGGACGTGGCCGCCGCCGACGTGAACTCGATGATCACCAGCGACCTGTCCGCCCTGAGCCGGTACGCGGGGCTCTACTCGTTCCGCGCCGACGCCACCGACACGACGCCGGTGAACCTCGTGTGGGCCGACCAGGACCGCGTGGTCCCGTTGCGCGACGCGCTGCGGGCCCGGCGGGTGCTCCCGAGGGCGCAGCACTACGTCATCCCCGGCAGCGGTCACTTCGTCGTACGCGACGACCCGCACGGCGCCGCTGCCGTCATCCACGCCTGTCACGCCCAGGTGCTGCGGGAGAGGCAGGCCGAGACTCGCAGAGGAGTTCGCGGAAATGTGAACCCACAGCGCGGTAATTGAGCAGGCAATTCGGCCCCGCACATCCGTCGGGGCGGGAACTGTTGACCGACCGGACGCGACTACTGAGGTACGCGGAGCCCGGGACCACCGCTCAGAGGAGTGCGAATGAAAATCACCCCGCAGGCTGGAAAGAAGTTCGGCGTGATCGTGGAGGGTTTCGACGCGGAAACCGCCTCGCCGGAGGACATCGTCGAGCTGAAGAAGGCCATCTACTCGAACAAGATCGTCGTGCTGAAGAACCAGGACCTGTCGCCGCGGCAGTTCCTGGCGCTCGGCCAGCGGCTGGGCCGGGTCGCGGAGTACTACGAGCCGGTCTACCACCACCCCGAGGTGAAGGAGGTGTTCGTCTCCTCCAACGTCAAGGAGGAGGACGGCCGCCAGATCGGGGTGCCGAAGACCGGCAAGTTCTGGCACTCGGACTACCAGTTCATGCCGCGTCCGTTCGACATCACCATGATCTACCCGCAGGTCGTGCCGTCGAAGAACCGGGGCACCTACTTCATCAACCTGGCGACCGCCTACGAGCAGCTCTCCGAGGAGCTGAAGCTGGCCGTCAAGGACAAGACGGCGACGCACAGCGTGCTGCGGTACTTCAAGATCCGGCCGACCGACGTCTACCGGCCGATCTCGGAGATCATCGACGAGGTCAACGCGAAGACCCCGCCGGTGACGAGCCCGCTCGCGTTCCCGCACCCGCACACGGACGAGACCCTGCTCTACCTGAGCGAGGGCTTCACGCTGTCGGTGCAGGACGCGGACGGCAACGACCGGCCGGAACTGCTGGCCGAGCTGCTCACGGCCACCGGCCAGCTCGACCGGACCTACGAGCACGAGAACATCCACCTCCAGACGTTCGAGAAGGGCGACATGCTCCTCTGGGACAACCAGAGCCTGGTCCACCGGGCGCTGCACACCGCGACGCCGGAGCCGGCCGTGTCCTACCGCGTCACCGTCTACGACGACGTGGACGCCGCCTAGTCCCGCACGGACGTTCGCTCCGCGGTGGGATCCGACGGCGTCGACCGTCGGATCCCACCGGTGTCCACATCGCACGAGGTCGAGAGGCATGACGTGGCAGGTCAGTTGACGGCGGCGAGGATCAGGGCGGACGTCGCCGAGATGCTCCACCGTCGCCCGGACGAGAGTTTCGACGCGGAGGATCTGTTCGACTGCGGCCTGGACTCGGTGCGGCTGATGACGCTCATCGAGCGGTGGCGCGACGCTGGCGCCGAGGTCAGCTTCGTCGACCTGGCCGAGCGGCCGACGGTGGAGAACTGGGTGAAGCTGCTGGTGGGCGGCGATGGCTGAGCCGCTGCCGTTGGGCGCCGCCCAGGAGGGCATCTGGACCGGTCAGCAGTTCGACCCGGACAGCCCCGCCTTCAACACCGCCGAGTACGTGGAGATCCGCGGCCCGGTCGACGTGCGGCTGCTGGAGGCGGCGGTGCGCGGGGCGGTCGGCGAGGCCGAGGCGCTGAACGTGGTGTTCGAGGAGGACGCCGACGGTCGCCCGTGGCAACGCCCCCGCGACGACGGGTCGTGGCCGCTGCACACCATCGACACCAGCGCCGAGGCGGACCCGCTCGCCGCCGCGACGGCCTGGATGCGCGCGGACCTCGACACCCCCGTCGACCTGCGCAAGGACCCGCTGTTCCGGCAGGCGTTCGTGCGGCTCGGCCCGGACCACCTCCTGTGGTACCAGCGCGTGCACCACATCGCCCTGGACGGGTACGGGCTGTCCCTGGTCGCCCGCCGGGTCGCCGAGCTCTACACCGCCCTCGTCGAGGGGCGTGAACCACCGCCCCGGACGTTCGGGGCGCTGGCCGCCGTCGTCGACGAGGACCGGGCCTACGCCGACTCGGACAGGTACGCCGCCGCCCGCGAGCACTGGACGTCCCGCGCACAGGGCAGGCCGGCGCCGGTGGTGCTCGCCCGCCGCACCGGGAAGCTGGCGCGGACGGTGCTGCGCGCCACCGCGGACCTCGACGCCGCCGGCATCGACGCGTTGAAGGCGGTCGCCAAGGCCACCGGAACCACCTGGAGCGAGACCGTCATCGCGGCCTTCGCGGCGTACCTGCACCGGATGACCGGCGCGGACGAGCTGACGCTCGCGCTGCCGGTCATGTCGCGGCTCGGTTCGGTGTCGCTGCGGGTGCCGTGCATGGTCACCAACGTCGTGCCGCTGTGGGTCCGCGTCGAGCCCACCGCCACGCTGGCGGACCTCACCGCGCAGGTCGCGGCGGAGCTGCGGGCCGGGCGCCCGCACCTGCGCTACCGCTACGAGCAACTGCGCCGCGACCTGCGGATGGTCGCCAGCGAGCGCAAGCTGTTCGGCCCGTCGGTCAACATCATGCCGTTCGACTACGGCCTGCGCTTCGCCGGGCACCGGGGCGTCGTGCACAACGTCAGCGCCGGGCTCGTCGAGGACCTGGTGGTCCACGTGTACGACCGGGCGGACGGCAGCGGGCTGCGGATCGTCCTCGACGCCAACCCGAACTGCTACGACGACGAGGAGCTCACCGGTCACCTGACCCGGTTCCTGGCCTTCCTGCGCCGCGTGACCGACGCCGCCGACACTCCGGTCGCCGACGTCGACCTGCTCCTCGACGGCGAGCGTCGGCTCCTCCTGGAGGAGTGGAACGACACGGCCCGGCCCCTGCCGGCGGTGACCGTACCCGCGCTGTTCGCGGCACAGGCCGCCGCGACGCCGGACCGTACGGCGCTGGTGGCCGGCGACGCCACGCTGACCTTCGCCGAACTCGACCGCCGCGCCGACCGCCTCGCCCACCTGCTCGTCGCCCGGGGGGCCGGCCCCGACCGGCACGTGGGGCTCCTGCTGCCCCGCACCTCCGAGGCGATCGTGGCGCTGCTCGCCGTGCTCAAGGCCGGCGCCGCGTACGTGCCCGTCGACCCGGACCTGCCCGCCCGGCGGGTCGCGGCGATGCTCGCCGACAGCGCGCCCGTCGTGCTGCTCGCCACCGGGGCGCTGTGGGCCGGGCACCGGCAGTCGGAGGTCCCGGTCCTGCTCGTGGACGCCCCCGCGACCGTCGCGGAGCTGGCCGAGGCGCCCGACGTGCCCGTACCGGACACCGGCCTCGCGCCGGAGCACGCGGCCTGCCTCATCTACACGTCCGGCTCCACGGGCGTGCCGAAGGGCGTCGTGGTCGAGCACCGGGGTCTGGTCAACCTCTTCCACCACCACCGCGACACGATGATCCGGCCGGCGGCCGCCGGCCGGGTGTGCCGGGCCGCGCTGTCCGCGTCGCTGTCGTTCGACACGTCGTGGGAGGGCCTGCTGTGGCTGCTCGACGGCCACGAGCTGCACTTCGTCGACGACGACCGGCGTCGGGACCCCGCCGCGATGCTCGACTACGTCGACCGGCACGAGATCGACTTCATGGACATCACCCCCACGTACGCCGAGGAGCTGGTGGCGAACGGCTTCCTCGACGCCGGCCGGCACCGGCCCGCCGTGCTCGCGCTCGGCGGCGAGGCCACCGGCCCCGCGCTCTGGACGGCCCTGCGCGACGCCGGCACGACCGTCTACAACCTGTACGGCCCCACCGAGTGCACTGTCGACACCCTCTGGTGCCGGCTCTCCGAGAGCGCCGAGCCGATCGTGGGCAGGCCGCTGACCAACACCAGGGCGTACGTGCTGGACCCGGCGCGCGGGCTCGTCCCGCCGGGCACGGTGGGCGAGCTGTACTTCGCCGGGGCGCCGGTCGCCCGCGGCTACCACGACCGTCCGGAGCAGACCGCGGAGCGGTTCGTGGAGGATCCCTTCGGGCCCCCGGGCAGCCGGATGTACCGCACCGGCGACCTCGCCCGATGGCGGCGCGACGGCACCCTGGAGTTCCTCGGCCGCGCGGACGACCAGGTCAAGATCCGGGGCTTCCGCATCGAACCGGGGGAGATCGAGGCGGTCCTGCTGGCCCACCCCGCGGTCGCCCAGGCGGCGGTGGTGCCCCGCGAGGACGCGCCCGGTCAGGTGCGGCTCGTCGGCTACGTCGTGCCGGTGGGCGACGCCGCGCCGGAGCCCGCCGCGCTGCGGCAGTTCGTGGCGGAGCGGCTGCCCGACTACATGGTGCCGCCCGCGTTCGTCGCGCTGGAGGCGATCCCGCGTACCACGAACGGCAAGCTCGACCGCGCGGCGCTGCCCGCGCCGGACCTGACCGCGACGGTCGGCGGCCGTGCGCCCCGCGACCACCGCGAGGCGGTCCTGTGCGGTCTCTTCGCCGACCTGCTCGGCCTGCCGGAGGTCGGCATCGACGACGACTTCTTCTCGCTCGGCGGGCACTCCCTGCTCGTCGCCCGGCTGATGGGCCGGGTACGCGCCGAGTTCGGCGTGGAGATCAGCATCCGGACGGTGTTCGAGGCGCCGACCGTCGCGAAGCTCGCGCCGGCGCTCGCCACGGACGCCGGCGGCGGCTCGACGGAGGTGCTGCTCCCGCTGCGGACGCGGGGGAGCGGGCCGCCGCTGTTCTGCGTCGCGCCGGCGACCGGGCTGGCGTGGTCCTACGCCGCGCTGCTGGCGAGCCTGCCCGACCGCCCGGTGTACGGGCTCCAGTCGGTCGCCGCCGCCGAGTGCGCGAGCGTCGCCGACCTGGCCGCCGACCATGTGCGCCGCATCCGTGAGATCCAGCCCGCCGGGCCGTACCACCTGCTCGGCGCGTCGTTCGGCGGCCTGGTGGCGCACGAGATGGCCACGCAGCTCGCGGAGGCGGGCGAGGCGGTGGCCCTGCTCGCGCTGCTCGACTCGTATCCGGTGCCGGCCGCCTGGCGGGAGTTGCCGCCGCCCGCCGAGCACGACGCCGCCGCAGCCGTACTCGGTCAGGCCGTGCTCGGCGGCCTCGACGAGGCGCAGCGTCGCCTCGCGTACGACGCCTTCGCGCGCAACTCGCGGCTCGCCGCCGACTGGACGCCCCGGCGCCTCGGCGGCGACGTGCTGGTCATCGAGGCGACCGACGGCAAGACACCGGACTGGCCCGGCCCGCGGAGCTGGGAGCCACACGTCGACGGGCGCATCGACGTGCACCGGCTGGACTGCACCCACGACGGCATGCTCGCCGCCGGTCCCCTGGCGCGGGTCGGCGCCGTACTCGCACCTGTCGGCGACCTTCGGAGGGCAACATGAGCGAACGGCGTGAGTGGCTCGGACTCGGCGCGGTTCTCGCCGCGACGTTCATGACCCAGGTGGACGGCTTCGTCGTCAACGTGGCCAGCCCGTCCATCCAACGCGACCTCGACGCGGGCTTCGACCAGATCCAGTTCGTCGGCGCCGCGTACGTGATCGCCTTCGGGGCCCTGATGGTCACCGGCGCGCGGCTCGGCGATCGGATGGGCCACCGCACGGTGTTCCTCTGGGGCGTCGCCGGCTTCACGGTGACCTCGTTGCTGTGCGGCGTCGCGCCGGACGCCGACCTGCTCATCGTGGCCCGCTTCCTGCAGGGCGCCACGGCGGCGTTCATGGCACCCCAGGTGCTCGCGATCATCCGGGCCACGATGCAGGACCCGGACCGGCTGGCGAGGGCCATCAGCGTCTACGGCGTGGTCATCGGCCTGGGCGTGATCAGCGGCATCGCCGGCGGCGGTCTCATCGTCGAGGCCGACATCCTCGGGCTCGGCTGGCGGCCGGCGCTGCTCATCAACGTGCCCGTCGGGATCGCGATCCTGGCGCTGGGCGGGATCCTGCCGCGTACCGTGCCGAAGGCGCCGCACCGCCTCGACCTCGCGGGCGCGGCGCTCACCATCGTGGCGGCCCCCGCCCTGCTCGTGCCCCTGGTCTTCGGGACGGACGGCTCGCCGTGGCTGTGGCTCGGCGTGCCGCTCGCCCTCGTCCTGTCCGTCGTGCTGGTGCGCCAGCAGCGGCGCCTGCACCGCGAGGGCGGCGAGCCGCTGTTCCCGCCGCGGGTCGTCACCGCCCCCGGGATGCGGCTGTCCCTGGTGACCGTGCTGGCGCTGTTCGCCACGAACTCGGGGCTCTTCCTCGTGTTCACCTACTACCTGCAGACGGGGCTGCGCTTCACGCCGCTCACGGCGGCGCTGATGTTCGTACCGCTCGGGATCGGCTTCTCGCTGGGCTCCGCGGCGAGCCGCCGGGTGGCACGCCTGGTCTCGGCGCCGACCCCGGCCGTGGGCTGCGGCCTGCTCGCCGCCGTCCTGCTGGCCAGCGCGGCCGTCGTCCAGGCGCCCGAGTCCGCGCAGGCGCCCATGCTCGTCGCGGTGATCACGCTGGCCGGCTTCGGGCAGGGCCTGGTCGTCTCACCCCTGGTGGCCGGGATCCTCGGCCGGGTCAGGCCCGCCGAGGCGGGCGCGGCGTCCGGCATGGCGACCACCGTGACGCAGTTCGGCCTGGCGTTCGGGGTCGCGGTCGCGGGGGTCTGCTACCGCACCGTGCTCGGCGCGACGCCCGGCGACCCCGACGTGCCCTTCGCCGACCACGCGACGGCCTTCGCGGTCACCGCGCTCCTGCTCGCGGCCTCCGCGATCTGCGCCGGCCTGGTCAGTGTCCGTCTGCACCACCTGCCCAAGCCCGCGGCCGCGGCAGCGGAACCGGAAGAGGCGGCGGCGCCGTCGCCCGTCGCCACGTCAACTGCTCGGAGGACCGGATGAAACTCAAGCGACTCCCCCTCGCGGCGGCCATCGCCGCCCTGCTTCTCACGACGGCATGCTCGACGGCCAAGAGCGAGGCCGGCCAGTCGAACGACCCGCCGAAGGCGGGCTACCCGGTGACGATCACCAACTGCGGCAAGAAGTACACCTACCAGCAGGCGCCGAGCCGCGTGGTCGTGATGAACGGCGGGTCGGTCGCGGAGGTCTCCGCGCTGCTGGAACTCGGCGTCGCCGACCGGATCGTCGCCAACGCGCAGTCGTACGGCGCCTCCGAGGTCGACGGCCGGGTCGACGCGATCAAGAAGCTGCCGACGGGGAACATCAAGCTCAACGACATGTCGGACATCCCGCGCGAGGCCATGATCGGGCTGACGCCCGACTTCGTGATCTCCACGTACGACGGCGGCTTCCGCGCCGAGGCGGGCTTCGCCACCCGCGACGACCTCGCGGCCGTCGGGGCCAACACGTACGCCCCGAAGAGCTCGTGCGGCGAGGTCGGCACGGTCTCCGGCACGCCGACCGTCGAGGACAGCTACGCGCTGCTGCGCGACCTCGGGGCCATCTTCGGGGTGTCCGAGCGCGCCGAGAAGATCATCGCCGACTCGAAGGCGCGCATCGCCGAGGTCGGGACGAAGACCGCGAGCCTGCCGAAGCAGAAGGTCATGCTGATCATCCCCGGCATGGCGATGGGCGGGGAGTTCAGCTCGGTCGGCGGCAACGGGATCTGGAACGACATCATGGCCAAGTCGGGTGCGGTGAACGCCTTCGAGGGCGCCACCGACCAGATGTTCGCCAACCTCTCCCGCGAGCAGGTCGCCAAGGCCGACGTGGACGTCCTGCTCGTCGTGAACTACATGTCGAAGGATCCGGACGCGGACGCGAAGAAGCTGCTCGCCCAGTTCCCGCAGTGGGACGCGGCGAAGAACAACCGCTACGTCGTGTTGTCCGACTCGATCTACCTCGGCCCCAGCAACCACCTCGCGGTCGCCAAGATCGCGCAGGCCGCGCACCCCGAGGCGTTCTGAGCGTCATGACCACCTTGTCGCGTTCCACGAACGGCCGGGTGTCGGCCGCGCCGAAGGGCCACACCACCCGGCCGGCCCCCCTGCACGGCGCGCCCCTCCCGCTGTGCCTGCTCGTGCTCGGCGTACTGCTGGTCGTCCTGATCCTCGTCGCGGCGGCCGTCGGCTCGGTGCCGGTCTCCATCGGCGACACCGGCCGGATCGTCTGGGCGCACCTGACCGGGGCGACCCCCGCCGTGGACCCGGCCCACGACCAGATCGTCTGGACCTTCCGGGTCCCACGGGTGCTGCTGGCCGCGCTGTGCGGCGCCGGGCTCGCGGTCGCGGGCGTCGTGCTGCAGGCCCTCGTGGCCAACCCGCTCGCCGACCCCTTCATCCTCGGGGTGTCGGCGGGCGGCTCGGTCGGCGCGGTCACCGTGATGGCGCTGGGCGCCGGCGCGGCCGGCGGACTCGGAGTGTCCGGCGCGGCGTTCGTCGGCGCGATGCTGGCGGTGGCGCTGGTCTTCACCCTCGGGCAGCAGCACGGCCGGCTCAACCCGGTGCGACTCGTGCTCGCGGGGGTCGCGATCAGCTACGTGTTCACCTCGATCACGAGCCTGCTCCAGTTGCAGACGACGCCCAACAACATGCGTCAGATCATGTTCTGGCTGCTCGGCAGCGTCGCGGGCGCCCGTTGGGAGCAACTCCAGGTCGCGGGCGTGGTCGTCCTCGCGGTGACCGTGCTGCTGACCCTGTACGCCCGGCAGTTCAACGCGCTCGTCACCGGCGACGAGTCGGCGACCGCCCTCGGGATCGACGTCAAGCGACTGCGGATCGTGTCGATCGTCCTGACGTCGCTGCTCGCGGGCGTGCTCATCGCCGTGGCCGGCGGCATCGGCTTCGTCGGGCTGATGGTGCCCCACCTGGTACGGCTCGCGTTCGGCGTGGACCACCGCCGGGTGCTGCCCCTCGCGGCCCTCGTCGGCGCGGTCTACCTCGTGGTCGTCGACCTGCTGTGCCGGACGGTCGACCCGCCGAACGAGTTGCCCCTCAACATCCTGACCGCCCTCTTCGGCGCACCGTTCTTCATCTGGCTGATGCGCCGGGATAGGAGCCTGTCCCACTCTTGACTTCCTACCCACGTCTGGAGGCGGGGGATTTCAGCGGTCGCCCGCTGGGTTTCCTGCTTCACCGACGGCCGCCCCGTCCGGACGTTCGTCCGTTGGGGTCTTACACCGCCTCCACAGGCAATCACGGAGAGCCCCTCCGCGAGGATGTTGCGGGCCGCGTTGACGTCGCGGTCGTGGGTCTGCCCGCATCGGCAGGTCCACGACCGCATGTTCAGCGGCATCCGCTGCGCGAGCGCACCGCACGCCGAGCACAGTTTGGACGACGGGAACCAGCGGTCCACGACAACGAGGTTGCGGTCGTACCAGTTGGTTTTGTATTCGAGCAGGGTGCGGAACTGCCGCCAGGCCGCGTCGCTGATGGCGCGGGCCAGGCTGCGGTTTTTGACCATGTTGCGTACGGTCAGGTCCTCGACGACGATCGTTTGGTTCTCACGAACGAGTCGAGTGGTCAACTTGTGCAGATGGTCCCGCCTGCGGTCGGTGATCCGGGCGTGCACGCGGGCGACCTTGAGTCGGGCCTTGGCCCGGTTCGCGGAGCCCTTCTCCTTCTTGGACAGGTTCCGCTGCGCCTTGGCGAGTGCGGCCCGGTCGCGGCGTTCGTGCTTCGGGTTGACGACTTTCTCACCGGTGGACAGCGTGAGCAGGCTGTCCAGGCCGGCATCGACCCCGACGGCCGGGCTCGGCGCCGGAGCCTGCTCGATCCGGTCGTCGCACAGCAGCGACACGAACCAGCGACCGGCCGAGTCCTGCGACACGGTCACCGTGGACGGCTTCGCGCCCTCGGGCAGCGGCCGGGACCACACGATATCCAGCGGCTCGGCCATCTTCGCCAGCGTCAACTGGCCGTCGCGGTAGCGGAACCCGCTGGTGGTGTACTCCGCCGACCGGCGCGACTTTTTCTTGCTCTTGAAGCTCGGGTACCGGGCGCGCTTGGCGAAGAAGTTCGTGAACGCGACTTGCAGGTGCCGCAGCGTCTGCTGCAACGGCACGGACGACACCTCGTTGAGGAACGCCAGGTCGTCGGTTTTCTTCCACGCGGTCAACATCGCCGACGTGGTGTTGTAGTTGACCCGTTCCTGGCGCAGCGTCCACGCCTCGGTGCGGGCCTGCAATGCCATGTTGTAGACCAGCCGGACACAGCCGAACGTGCGGGCAGGCTCACAAGCCTGCTCGGAGCTCGGGTAGAAGCGGAACCTGAAGGCCCGTTTCACAGCCCTGGCCATGGCTCATGGCCTAGCAAGATAGCCAGTAAGCCTTGCGGTGACATGCGGGTGGACGCCCATCCTCCTTGGCCGCGGATCGGCCTTTCCTGTCCTGCTCCGCAGGAGTTCCGTTTCCTCTCCACGGCTAAAGCCGGGGGTTTCCACGGAGGTTTTCGATGAAGCTTCAGGTGCAGCAGGTGTGCGTCTCCATCGGTGGTACGCCGATCCTCCGCGACGTCAGCATGGAGGTCGCGCCCGGCGAGGTCGTCGGCCTGATCGGCCCCAACGGCAGCGGCAAGTCCACGCTCCTGCGGACCATCTACCGGTCGGTCCGGCCCGCCGGCGGGCAGGTGCTGCTCGGCGACGAGGACGTCTGGTCGCTGTCGGCGCGGGCGGCCGCGCGGCGGACCGCCGCCGTGTTGCAGAACAGCCCCACCCCGCCGGGCCTGACCGTGCGGGAGGTCGCCGCGCTGGGCCGGACGCCGCACAAGGGGGTGTTCGACCGCGAGACGGCCGACGACCACGACATCGTCGTCGACGCGCTGGAGCGCACCGGCATGCTGGGGCACGCGGAGCGGATCTACGGCTCGCTGTCCGGCGGCGAGCGGCAGCGGGTGCTGCTCGCCCGGGCGCTGGCCCAGCAGCCGCAGCTCCTGGTGCTCGACGAGCCGACCAACCACCTGGACATCCGGGCCCGGTTCGAGCTGTTGGAACTGGTGCACACGCTGGCCGTCACCACGTTGGCGGTGCTGCACGACCTGGACCTCGCGGTGCGCAGTTGCGACCGCCTCGTCGTGCTGGACCGCGGGGAGGTGGTCACGTCGGGCCCGGTGCTGGAGGCGCTCACGCCCCAGGTGCTGTCCGGGGTCTTCGGGGTCACCGCCGAGACGGAACGTCACGAGGACGGGGTCGTCCGCGTCACGTACGGCGCCCGGCCGCTCGCCAAGACGGGCTGAGCCGGGTGCGGCGGACGTGCCCGCCGCCCGGCCGGACCCGGCCGGGCGGCGCCTCGACGGGCGGGCGGCGCGCCCCGGGCGCGCGGCCCTCGTCGGGCGCGCGCCCGTCGCCGCCTTCCCCGCGCCCGTGCGCCGCGCGGTCCCCGGGACGCCCGGCACGCTGGTCGAACGGTTCCATCGAATTCTGGTTCCCGGCGATGAGGCCGGCTGGACCGCCGCTGGAATCCGTTCTCCTCGGCATCCCGCATGGTTACCGTGAATTCATGTCGGAGCCACTGGAAGAAAGCGCGGTCACGGCTCTGGCCCTGGCCGTCGGACGCGGCGACCGTTCCGCGGCGGATCCTCTCGTTCGCAGCACGCAGCGTGACGTCTGGCGATTCCTGGTCTACCTGGTGGGGCACGCCGACGCCGAGGACCTGACGCAGGAGACGTTCGTCCGCGCGCTGGGCAGCGCGCACCTGTTCACCGGGCGCCACCACGCACGGTCCTGGCTGCTGGCCATCGCGCGGCACGTGGCCGCCGACCACTTCCGCGCCGCCGCGAGCCGGCCCCGGATCGTGTCCGGCCAGGACTGGCAGGCCACCGCGGAGCGTTCCGCGGCCCACCATCTGCCCGGCCCGGACGACACGGTCGCGCTCAACCTCGCGGTACGCACGCTGCCCGCGGCCCGCCGCGACGCGTTCGTGCTCACCCAGGTCGTCGGCCTCGGATACGCGGAGGCGGCCGAACTGTGCGGCTGTCCCGTCGGCACGATCCGCTCCCGCGTCGCGCGGGCCCGCCGCGACCTCGTGTCGCTCCTGGCACCGGCCCCTCGGCGGCGTCCGGCGCTGCCCCGGTAGGCCCTGTCCGCCGCGCGGCGGCCCCCGCGTCAAATGTCCCTACTAGAGGATATGACGTGACGGTGGCAAATGTTCCCTAGCATCGATTAGGACCCTTTCGCGCTGCGGCGGCCAGGGGTGGACAGCTTGACGGCCGTCATTTTTCTGTGGAAAGGTCGACACTCAAGGGGGAAGGTGTCCGTAAGGGCACATCGCAATTCGGGGCTGGGAATCCGTCAAAAACGTTTGCGTTGCGTAACAACTCTGTGAGGTGCGACGCCTGTCGGCGTCCGATCGGCCGCACCGGGTTCTTGCGCGGGTCGACGAGGCATTCCCGACCTCGGGTCGATCACTGGGGAGCGTGTCGTGGTTGTTGGATCGACGCCCGTTACCGGGCATCGCGGCTGGCGGGGGGCCGGCCATACCGGGTACGGGGCCGGTTGGCCTCTGGGCGTACTCCGGCTGCGCTAGAGCAAACGAGAGCGCTGCTGCCGTGAACCTCTCCGTCACACCAGGGCGCTCATCATCGCGAGGGGCCGCGCCGCTACCGGCGCCCCGGGTCGCGATGGGCGTCGTCACCGCCGTCTTCGCAAGCATCAGTCTCATCGGCTTCATCCACGTCATGTTCCTGCCGGTCGGTCCGGTCGCCATCGCGCTGTCGTTCACGTGCATCGCCGTCCTGATGACGATGCAGTTGCTGTGGTACGGCCGGGACAACGGACGCCTGCGCACGCCGCTGGGCTACGGCGTCCTCGCCACCCAGGCCGCGCTGGTCTACCTGCCGATCCTGACCTTCGGGCAGGCGTGGGTCGGCATGCCGGGCTTCCTGGCGGGCAGCGTGCTGCTCGTGCTGCGGGCGGTCACGGCGTGGGTGACCTTCGTCCTCATCGTCGCCTCGATGGCCGTCGCACAGTGGATCTTCACCCGCGCGCCGATCGACATGCTCTACACCGCGATCTCCACCGTCACGACGGGGCTCGTGGTGTACGGGTTGTCCCGGCTGACCGCCCTCGTCGTCGAGGTGCAGGAGAGCCGTGCGGAGATCGCGCGCATGGCGGTGCTGCGGGAGCGGCTGCGGTTCGCCCGCGACCTGCACGACCTGCTCGGCTACAGCCTGTCCGCCATCTCGCTCAAGATCGAGCTGGTGCACCGGCTGATGGAGAAGTCACCGCAGGAGGCGAGCGACCAGCTGCTGGAGATCCTGGAGATATCGCGGGTCGCGCTCTCCGACGCGCGGACCGTCGCCAGTGGCTACCGCGAACTGTCGCTGGAGGAGGAGTGCCGGTCCGCCGTGTCCGTGCTGTCCGCCGCGGACATCCAGGTGCGGCTGGACAGCGACCACCTGGACCTGCCGGTCCAGGTGAGCACGGTGCTCGCCACGGTGCTGCGGGAGGGGGTGACCAACATCCTGCGGCACAGCAAGGCCAAGCGCTGCGACATCACCATCCGGCAGACGCAGGACGACGCCTGGATCGAGATCGTCAACGACGACCTGGCCGTCGGGCCGCCCAGGGACCCGGGCAGCGGTCGGAACGGGCTGCGCAACCTGTGCGTACGCGCCGAGGAGATCGGCGGTTCGCTGACGGTCGACCAGCAGCCGGACCAGTTCCGGCTCTGCGCCAGGGTGCCACTGCGGCTGGAGCGCCACGGGGCGTCCCGGTCACAACCAGCCGGCCTCCCGGGCGACCCGGATGGCGTCGACGCGGTTGCGCGCGGAGAGCTTGTTGACGATCGTGGTCAGATAGTTGCGGACGGTGCCGACTGACAGGAACATCTGCGCCGCGATGTCGACGGCCTGGAGTCCCTCCGCCGTGAGGCGGAGGACTTCGGTCTCGCGCGCCGTGAGGGGGCACTCGGCGCTGTCCCAGGCGGACATCGCGAGCTGGCTGTCGACGACCCGGCGGCCGGCGGCGACGCTGCGGATGGCGTCGACCAGTTGCTCGGTCGGGGCGTCCTTGAGCAGGAAGCCGGTCGCCTTCGCGGACAATGCCCGGCGCAGCGTGCCCGGTCGGCCGAGCGCGGTCAGGACCAGGGTGCGGATCTCCGGCAGGTGGGCCTGGATGTCGGCGATGGCGGAGAGCCCGTCCTTGCCCGGCAGGTCGATGTCGATCACGGCGACGTCGGGCCGGAACCGCCGCGCCATGGGGAGGATCTCCGTGCCCGAGGCGACCGCGGCGACGACCTCGATGTCCGGCTCCAGGTTGAGCAACGCGACCAGCGCATCGCGGACCATGTGCATGTCCTCGGCCAACAACACCTTGATCAACTTGGCATCCCCTGTCGGGCCGGCGCAATTAACCCCGTTCTATCACGCGCCCGCCCACATCCTGAATGCTGTTTTCGCGCCCGCGTGCGAAGGGTCGTCAAGCCATTTGCCGACGGTCGATCGACCCATTCACATTCCGTGTACGCCCAGGTACTCCTCGTTACAGGAGATGTCGTTTTCGGGTAGTCCGATGGCGAATTCGCCGACCCCGACCTCCGCCGGCCAGTCGAGCCCGAACGCCGACGCGGAAACCCTGGCGTCGCCCATGGTCAGGGCGCACGTGGCGAGCCCCAGCATCGTGGCGACGAGGCAGAGCGTCTGCTGGAGCATGCCGACATGCTTCAGGGTGGTGGCGTAGGAGATGCTGTCGTACACCCAGGAGAGCCTGCCCACCCGCGCGGTCATGGTGATCAGCACCGGCGGGGGCCGCCGGCCCCCGACGGCCACCCGGGCGTTGTCGAGCATCTCGTCGATGTCGGCCGAACTGGCGTTGACGAGGGTCAGCGCGTGCTCGACCGGGCTGTAGTGGTAGATCCCGCGCCGCAGGTCCGGGCAGCGGTCCACCGTCAGGTACAACTCCAGCTCGTACAGCGAACCCGCGCTGGGATACGGCCGTCGCGTCACCGTGTACCGCACGTTGTCCGGAGCCGTGGCCACCGTCTGCATCCGGACCCGGGCCGCGTGGAACAGCAACTCCCCGAGTTCGCGGGTCGACGGCGCCGCCTCGGCGAACGCGCGGGTGGACCGGCGCCGGTCCACGGCCTCGGTGAGCGTCATCCCGTGCGGAACCGAGACGGGCGGCCGGTACATCGGGATCCGCGGCCCGACGGGCGCCGGCTTGACGGCGGCCGGGGGCGGCAGGGTCGCGAGGTGACGGAACGTCGCGCCGGCGGGTTCGTCGTGCGTGCCGAGCCTGCTGCGCGAGTGGAACAGCAGGTCGTACGGCGACCACATCGCCAGCGTGGGGTCGGAGTCCTCGTGGAACCGCGACGTGCCGGCCTCACCGACGACGACCATGCCCGTGCCGACCAGATAGGCGACGATGTCGGCCACCCCGGCAAGCGCCAGGCCGACCCGCCGCGCCACCTCGACAACGGTGGACGCGCGGGGGAGCGCGCCGAGCACCAGCGACACCTGCGGCCGGTGCAGCACCACCCGGTGGTGCGACAGCGGGGACTCGAGCACCAGCTCGCCGTCCCGTTGGTGGGCGAACGCGAAACGGGACAGCCTGACCGGTTGGTCCTCGGCCACCTCCGGCAGCTCGAACACCCCCAGCGGGGACACCGGCTGGACGGACAGCAGCGGCACCGGCGAGTCCCGCGAGCCGAGCGAGCGGACTATCCGGCCGGGCAGCCGGTCGAGGACCGACCGGAGGGCGCGCCCGTCCAGCCCGGCGACGTTGCCGAGCGCGACCGGCCCGTACGTCATGCGGTGCAGGACCTCCTCCACGGCGGGCGCGGGGCGGCCCACCGGGACGTCGCCCCAGCGGGTGAGGATGGTCAGGCTGCCGTCCTCAGCCGTCTCGATGGTCACGTCGTCCCGGAAGGACCACAGCGACAGGCTCGGTCCGGGGCGGGACGTGTCGGCGTCGGATGGCAACCTGGCTCCTCGACGGGCGTGGCTGGGGCCACGTGCGCCCCCGCTCTACACGAAAAGTGGTATCGGGTTGAGGTTCTCGTACTCCGTGGGACGGTCGAGCCTGCCGAGCTGCACCGGGACGTCGAAAAGCCTGCCCGGCGCGAACCTCGCCCAGAAGCCGCGCATCCCCGGCACGATGGCCTTCACCACGGGGAGCCCGACGTCCGGGCGGGTCTGGTCGAGCACGAGCACGTCGAGTCCCAGTGCCTCCAACCTGTGCTGCACCGAGCGGACGTCGGCCAGCAGATCGTCCGTCGGGGTGTGGCGGTAGTCGGCGAGCCGGCGAGCCGGCACCGCCGGATCGGGCCGCAGGTAGGCGTCCCCGGCCCAGGTGGCGGTGCGCCACCACCGTACGGCGTCCGGATCGGACCAGCCGTACCCGCCGTCGTCGTCGCCGCCGACCTCCGCCACGGTCGGCATCAACTGGTTCATCTCGGTGAGCGCGCGGACCAGCGCCGCCCGCGGGTCGGGGTGGGTGCCGAAGCCGAACATGATGTCCTCGCACCGCTTGTCGGTGCGCCGGGACAGCGCGGCCATGGTGGGGATCCCGACGTCCGACGACACGTCCAGCACCCACACCTCGCGGTGCAGGCCCGCGTAGACCTCCCGCAGCTCGTCGATCCAGCGGTCGCGGAAGCTGTCCAGGTCCACCGCGGGGGCCTGGGTGCGGTTGTACCACCAGAGGGCCACCGCGTCGCGTTCCACCACCTCCAGCAGGCCCTGGAGCAGCGCGTCCTCCAGGCTGCTGCCGGCGGCGTTGCCGTTGGAGTCCGCGCACAGCGACATGCCGCCGTGCTGCTCCGGCACGTTGAAGTAGAGCATCGAGGTGGGCAGCAGGCGGTGCCGCTGCTCGGTGAGCGACCACACCGGGGTCCAGCTCGTCACGGCCGCGTCGTCGAACGGCGCGCACACGTACTGGAACGGCGAGCAGGTGGCGTTCCAGCGGTCGCGGTCGGCGTACTGCCGCTCGTCGAACAGCAGGCAGTCGTCGGGGTGGACGGCGGTGCCAGCCAGCTCGGTGTAGCTGCCGGTGACCCGGGCCTCGTCGCCGTGGAAGTACGCGCTGTGCCGCTCGATGGCCTCGCACAGCGCGCTCACCTCGGCGTGCACCGGGGTCACGCCCTTTCCGCCGTTCTCGGCCCGCAGCGCGAAACGCATCTGCTCGGCGTTCCTGCGCGTGGTCATCGCGAGATTCGGCCCGGAGCGGAACGAGTTGAAGAAGGCCGGGCCCCGCCCGTCGCGGGTGATCTCCTTGACCACGCCGCTGACCGGGCTCACCAGGTGCCCGTAGTCGCGCAGCACCCGCTCCGGCGGCAGGGCGCGGTGGCTGCCGCCGCTGCGGGACGCCTTCGGCCGGCTGCGCAGCGGCACGGGGCGGAACGCCCGGTCCCGCTCGATGCCGGGGTCGCCGCACTCGGGGCACTGCGGCCGGGCGCGCAC
Source organism: Micromonospora sp. DT62 (assembly GCF_049847285.1). Lineage (NCBI taxonomy): Bacteria > Bacillati > Actinomycetota > Actinomycetes > Micromonosporales > Micromonosporaceae > Micromonospora > Micromonospora sp. DT62. The sequence continues at coordinate 44,730 of NZ_JBNCOB010000032.1, read as the reverse complement.
CTCGTGGTGGGCGCCGTGCAGGGTGACGCTGTCCAACGTCCACACCGCGCGCTGCCCGTCGTGCCGGAGCCCGGCCGTCCACTTCGCGGCCTCCAACGCCACCAGGTGCAGGGCGGCGGCGCCGAGCGGGGGCAGCGACACCGGCGGGGTGCCGATCGCCGTGTCGGAGCCGACGACGGCGCGCAGGCGCGTCTCGGCCTGGCGGTGGCCGCGCAGCCGGTGCCCCAGGCAGTGCCAGCACCCCGTCGCGGCGGCAGGGTCGAACACGGGCCCCACCCACACCTGTGCGCCGCCCGGCTTCGCGAGGAGCCAGGGCCGGCCTGCCGCGCGATGCGCGGCGTCGACGGCAGCCAACCCCTCGTCGAGGTAGTCCTCACAGAGCACAATCGATAAGTCGGCGGGCGAGGCCGAAAAGTTCCCGGACACCGGCGTCACCGTCAACCCGGCCGCGCGCAGCGCGGCTGTCGCCGCCCCGGCATCCGCCGTACGGCCGCCGACGCGGACGAGGTCGACCCGGGCGGCGGCGGTGGCCCGTACGGCGGCGGTGGGGTCCAGACCCGCCGCCTCCCAGTACGCGAGCGCGGGCTCGTCGGCCTCCGCCTCCGGCGCCGGCCGCAGCGTCACCAGGCCGGCGTCGACGAGCCGCCGGACGACCGTGCCGATCTCGGCGGACGACATCCCGGCCGGACTGTCCCGGACGAGTTCCGTCAGGTCACGGGTGCCGTCGAGCAGCGGGGCCAGGGCCTCGACGTGCGCCCCGCTGACCGAGGTCGCTCCGCGCTCGGAGAGCAGGTAGACCGCGTCACCGCGTACCACGTGGGCCCGCAGGTGCCGCTTGAACCCGACGCGGAGCTGTGCGTCCCCACCCGACATGGCTGCTCCCTGCTCGACCAGTGCCGCTCCAGCGACACTCCAGCGTGCCTCCAGCCCAGCCTCGCGGCAGCGCAGGCTGCGGGCAAGTGCCGCGGTCACATGCTGCTCCCTCGTTTGGTCATGCCCGTCCATGACGCGGTCACTATCGGCTCGACCTTCGCTTGGAATAGCGTGGAAGCCTGTCCTGACTCCCCCTGGTCGGAATCGTCGCTCCCGTCACGGAACCAGTACGCCGACACGCTCGTCGGCGGTGGAAAGTGCGGTGGATCCGACTGATAGCGAGGTCGGCGAAATGATTACCAAGTTTGCGGAACTGGGATCGATGTCGCACGAGGAGAAACTGACGCTCCTCGCCGCGTTGCTGGAGTCGGCGGCCGAACCCGCGACGGAAGTCCGGCGCCCCGAGCCGCCGCCGGTCGTGCCGCCACGGCACCCGGCGGGGAACCCGCTCGCCGGACTGCGGTTCGAACTGCTCGGCCCGCTCGTCATCCGGCACGACGGGGTCGACATCGCACCGAGCGCACCGAAGCTGCGGCTGGTCCTGTCCGCGTTGCTGTTCAACGTGAACCAGCCGGTCGGCGCGTCGGTGCTCGTCCGGGAGCTGTGGAGCACGGGGGCGCCCCGCACCGCCCATGCCACCCTCCAGACGTACATGTTCAAGGTGCGCAAGCTCTTCCGCGGCGTGCTCGGCGGCTCCGTCGAGGACATCGCGCGCGACGTCCTGCTCACCTGCTCCGGGGGCTACACGCTGCGGGTGGACCCGAAGCAGCTCGACATCGTCGAGTTCGACGAGCTGGTCACGGCGGGCACCGCGGCGATGCACGCGGGCGACTACGAACAGGCGGGCGCGCACCTGCGCCGGTCGCTGGCGCTCTGGCGCGGCAACGTCGTGCACCAGGGCCAGTGGGGCCCGCAGCTGCGCGCCCAGGCCGCGCGGCTCGAGGAGCGGCGGTTCTACGCGTACACCACCAGGATCGACGCCGACCTCTGCCTGGGCCGGCACCGGGAGGCGACCTCCGAGCTCGCGTCGCTGGTCGTGGAGCACCCGCTGCACGAGTCGGCGCACACGATGCTGATGCTCGCGCTGCACCGCTCCGGGCGCACGCCGGCGGCGCTGGATGTCTACCTGCGGTTCCGGCGGCGGATGATGAACGAACTCGGCATCGAGCCCTCGGAGCGGATCCAGGCGCTGCACCTGGCGCTGCTGTCAACCGACCCGCTGCTCGCGGACCTGTCGCTCACCTCCGACATGCTGCTGGACCGGCTCGTCGGCCGGGTCCGCCACGGGCGTCGGCTGAGTTCTTCCGCTGTTACCGGCTGATGGGCCGGCCGCGATTACCTTCAATTTCGCACTCGTGCGCAAAGGAGGAATAGCAATGACCACATCGCCGGTGAAGAACAGTGCGCCTATCGGGCGTGCGACATTTGCCAACGACCCGGGACTGCTTTCGGACGTGCTGCGCCCGTACGCGAGGCCGAAGACCCAGTACCTGAAGTCCGCGACGGTCACCGTCGCCAACGGGCTGGCGAGCGCGGAGGGCGAGTTCGCCATCCCGTACCCGTGCTACATCGACGACACCGGTCACCTCAACTCGGTCGAGGTGAACATCTGCTTCAACCAGCTCATGTACTACCTGATCGCCAAGTGCGTCCAGGACCGGGCGGTGCCCGCGCTGGCCGCGTGGACCATGGAGGACTACTGGGCCAAGCAGCTGCCGGACATGCTCATCGCGAACTTCACCAGCAGGTTCCGCCGGCCGATCGACTCGTCGTCGTTCCACGGCGAGGTCTCCTTTGCCGAGTTCAGCGAGCGCAACCGCAGCAAGCCGGTCCAGATCATCGACATGCCCTGGCGCTTCTGGGACACCCAGGGTGGCATCGCCGACGGCGAGGTACGGATGGCGCTGGTCAACCCGCCCGGCATGCGTCTCCAGGCCGACGCGGCGTGAGCCGCCCCCACCCGCACGTCCCCTGAGGAGGACCCCGGTGACTGTTCAGTTGCGCACGCTCGTCGACGTGGTGCGCAGGCACGCCGTCCAGCAGCCGGACGTCGTCGCCATGGTCTGCGAGGGCCGGCGCGTCGACTACGCCACCCTGCACCGCGTCAGCAACCAGGTCGCGCGCGCCCTGCAGGCGGCGGGCCTGCGCCCGGGGGACCGCATCGCCTACCTGGGCAGGGAGTCCGAGCACTACTACGAGCTGCTCTTCGGCGCCGCGAAGACCGGCGTGGTGCTGGTGCCGATCAACTGGCGGCTGGCCGCCGGCGAGGTCGAGCACATCCTGCGCGACTCGGGCGCCGCCCTGCTCTTCGTCGACTCGGACTCGGCCGCCGTCGCCGAGAAGCTGGCGGCGGAACTGCCGACGCTGACCGGGGTGGTCGGGCTCGACGAGCCGGGTGCCGCCGGGGCCGGCTTCACCGCCTGGATGTCGGCGCAGCCGGACGCGAACGTGCTGGCCAGGGTCACCCCCGACACGCCGTTGGTGCAGATGTACACCAGCGGCACGACGGGCCTGCCGAAGGGCGTCGTCCTCGCGCACCGCAGCTTCTTCGCGGTACGCCAGGCGCTCGCCTCGGCGGAGCTGGACTGGATCGACTGGCGCGAGGGCGACGTCAGCCTCGTCGGCATGGCCGGTTTCCACATCGGCGGCCTGTGGTGGGCGACGCAGGGCTTCGTGGCGGGCGTGACGAACGTCGTGATGCGCGAGTTCACCACGGCGGGCGCGGTCGAGCTGATCAGGACGCTGCGCGTCACCACCGCCTGCCTGGTGCCCGCGATGCTGCGGCTGCTGCTGGCGGAGCCCGGCGTGTCGCGGGAGGACTTCACCTCGCTGCGCAAGGTGGTCTACGGCGGCGCGCCCATCTCGGCGGCGCTGCTGGCCCGCTGCGTCGAGGGTTTCGGCTGCGAGTTCGCCCAGATCTACGGCCTGACCGAGACCGGCAACACGGCCATCTGCCTGCCCCCGGCCGACCACACGCCGGACAGCGGCCGGATGCAGGCGGCGGGGCGCCCCTACCCGGGTTTCGAGGTCAAGATCGCCGACAGCCGGGGCGAGCCGCTGCCGCCCGGCGAGATCGGCGAGGTCTGGCTGCGTACGCCGGCGGCGATGGTCGAGTACTGGAACCTGCCCGAGGCCACGGCGAAGACGCTTGTCGACGGCTGGGTCGTGACCGGTGACGCGGGCGTGCTGGACGAGGACGGCTACCTGTTCATCCGGGACCGGATCAAGGACATGATCATCGTGGCGGGGGAGAACGTCTACCCGGCGGAGGTCGAGCACGTCATCGGGCGCCACCCGCTGGTCGCCGAGTCGGCCGTCGTGGGCGTGCCGGACGAGCGCTGGGGCGAGGCCGTGCACGCGTTCGTGGTGCCGGTGGAGGGGCAGCAGCTCACCGAGAGTGACCTCGCCCTGCACCTGCGCGGCAAGCTCGCCGCCTTCAAGCAGCCTCTGCACTACGAGTTCATCGACCGGGTGCCGCGCAACCCCAGCGGCAAGATCCTGCGCCGCGAGCTGCGCGAGCGATTCTGGCAGGGTCACGAGCGCAGGGTGAGCTGATCGCGATGACCACCGAGCGCGAATGCCGCGCCCCGCTGCACCGGCTGCCCCGGCCGGCACGGCGGCGCGGCGCCACGCTGCTCGACACCACGCTGCGTGGCGCCACGCTGCTCGACACCACGCTGCTCGACGCCCTCGCCGAGGTCGCCGCCATCCACCGCACGACGATCGCGGCGCCCGGCCGGACCGGACGCCGCGAACTCGTGGCGCGGGGCGTCGCAGACCACGTGCGGGTCGTGAGCGGCCCCGACCGCGTACCCGACCTCGGCGTGGTCGACGAGGTCGTCCGCCCGGAGGACACCCGGGCCCGTCCCGTGTCCGCGCTCGCCGCCGGCCCCGTCCGGCGGCGCGGCGCGCACGGGCACATCCCGCTCTAGCACACGATCCCCCACCGGTCCGCCCTTGGAGTGACGTCGATGCCCGACAACGAGGAAAAGCTGCTCGACTACCTCAGGCGGACGACAGCGGAGCTGCGCGAGACGCGGCGGAAGCTGCGTGACGCGGAGGAGGCCGCGCACGAGCCCATCGCGATCGTCGGCATGGCGTGCCGGTATCCGGGGGGCGTGCGTACGCCGGAGGACCTGTGGGACCTGGTCGCCGCCGGACGCGACGGGATCGGGGGCTTCCCCACGGACCGGGGCTGGAACGTGGGGGAGCTGTACGACCCGACCCCGGGCACGCCGGGCCGGTCGTACACCCGCGAGGGTGGCTTCCTGCCCGACGCCGCGGACTTCGACGCCGAGTTCTTCGGGATCAGCCCGCGCGAGGCGTTGACCACGGACCCGCAGCAGCGGCTGCTGCTGGAGACCTCGTGGGAGGCGTTGGAGAACGCGGGCATCGACCCGGTGGGACTGCGGGGCAGCGCCACCGGCGTCTTCGCCGGGATGATGTACCACGACTACACGGGCAACAGCTCCACGGGCTCGATCGCCTCGGGCCGGGTGGCGTACACGTTCGGGCTGGAGGGGCCGGCGGTCACCGTCGACACCGCCTGCTCGTCGTCGCTGGTCGCCCTGCACCTCGCCGGGCAGGCGCTGCGCAACGGCGAGTGCACGCTGGCGCTGGCCGGCGGCGTGACGGTGATGGCGACCCCGGAGACGTTCATCGAGTTCTCCCGGCAGCGCGGGCTGTCGCCGGACGGCCGCTGCAAGTCCTTCGCCGCCGCCGCCGACGGGACCGGCTGGTCCGAGGGCGTCGGCGTGCTCGTGCTGGAGCGGCTGTCCGACGCGCGGCGCAACGGCCACCGGGTGCTGGCGGTGGTCCGGGGCACGGCCGTCAACTCCGACGGCGCCTCGAACGGCCTGACCGCCCCGAACGGGCCGGCGCAGCAGCGGGTGATCCGGGCCGCGCTGGCCAACGCGCGACTGTCGGCGAGCCAGGTCGACGTGGTCGAGGCGCACGGCACGGGCACCGTCCTGGGCGACCCGATCGAGGCGCAGGCGATCCTGGCCACCTACGGGCGGGACCGGGACCGGCCGCTGTGGCTGGGCTCGATCAAGTCGAACATCGGGCATACCCAGGCCGCGGCCGGCGTCGCCGGCCTGATCAAGATGGTGGGCGCGCTGCGGCACGGGCTGCTGCCGCGCACCCTGCACGTCGACGAGCCGTCCCCGAAGGTCGACTGGTCGGCGGGGGCGGTGTCGCTGCTGACCGAGCCGGTGGCGTGGCCCGCCGGCGACCGTCCGCGTCGTGCCGCCGTGTCGTCGTTCGGCATCAGCGGCACCAACGCGCACGTGGTGCTGGAGGAGCCCGAGCCGGCGGAGGCCCCCGAGCCGGCCGCCGCGGCCGAACCGCCGGTGATCCCGTGGGTCCTCTCCGGACGGACGCCGGAGGTGGTGCACGCGCAGGCCGCGCGCCTGGCCGGCGCGGTGGCGGGCCGCGATCCCGAGGACGCCGGGTTCGCCCTGGCCGTCGGGTTCACGCTGGCCGTCGGGCGCACCGCGTTCGAGCACCGCGCCGCGGTGGTGGGCCGCGACCTCGCGGAGCTGGTACGCGCGCTGGAGGCCGGCGTGCAGCCGACCCCCGCCGGCACGGGCGGGCGGCTCGCCTTCCTGTTCACCGGGCAGGGGGCGCAGCGGCCGGGCATGGGCGCCGAACTCGCCGCCGCGTACCCCGTCTTCGCCACCGCCTTCGACGAAGCCTGCGCCGCCCTCGACAAGCACCTCGACCGGCCGCTACGCGACGTCATCGACACCGACGAGCTGCACCAGACCGGCTACACCCAACCCGCCCTGTTCGCCTTCGAGGTCGCCCTGCACCGACTCCTCGAATCCTGGGGCGTCCACCCCCACGCCGTCGCCGGGCACTCCATCGGCGAACTCGCCGCCGCCCACATCGCCGGCATCCTCGACCTCACCGACGCCGCCACCCTCGTCGCCGCCCGCGCCCGCCTCATGCAGGCCCTCCCCGCCGGCGGCGCCATGATCGCCATCGAGGCCACCGAGGACCAGGTCACCCTCCACCTGAACGACCAGGTCGGCGTCGCCGCCGTCAACACCGCCACCAGCCTCGTCATCTCCGGCGACGACACCGCCACCCGCACCGCCGCCGACGCACTCGCCGCGCAGGGCCACCGGACGAAGCGCCTCACCGTCTCGCACGCCTTCCACTCCCACCTGATGGACCCGATGCTCGACGACTACCGGGCCGTCGCCGCGTCCGTCACCCACCACGAGCCCCGCATCCCCCTCATCTCCACCGTCGACGGCCAACCACTGCGACCCACCGCCGACCACTGGGTCGACCAGGTCCGCCAGGCCGTCCGCTTCCACGACGCCGTCACCACCCTCACCACCATCCACAACGTCGACACCTTCCTCGAGGTCGGCCCCGACACCGTCCTCGCCACGGCCGCCGCCACCGGCGACGCCACCGCCATCGCCACCACCCGCCGAGGGCAACCGGAGACGCACACCCTCACCAGGGCCGTCGCCGCCCTCCACACCCGCGGCGTCCCGGTCGACTGGCCCACGTTCTTCGCCGGCGCCCGGACCACGGAGCTGCCGACGTACCCCTTCGAACGCCAGCGGTACTGGGTGGAGAACGCCGCCGCGACCGGGGCGGCGAGCCGGCTCGGGCTCGCCGACACCGAGCACCCCCTGCTCGGCGCGGCCGTCGCGCTGCCCGACTTCGACGGCGTCGTCTACACCGGCCGGCTGTCGACCGGCACCCACCCGTGGCTCGCCGACCACGTCGTCGCGGGCGTCGTGCTCGTTCCCGGCGCGGCGCTCGTCGAACTCGCGGTGCACGCCGCGGACGCGGTCGGCTGCCCGGTGCTGGAGGAGCTGACCACGGTCGCCCCGCTGGTCCTGCCCACCGACGGCGCGGTGCAGCTGCGGTTGCGCGTCGGCGAGCCGGACGAGGAGGGCCGCCGCACCGTCGAGATCCACTCGCGGGGCGAGCACACCGGGACCTGGACGGCGCACGCCACCGGGCTCGTCGCCGCGGAAGCGGTCACCGCGCCGGACACCGTGACCGAGTGGCCCCCCGCCGACGCCCGGCCGGTCGACCTGACCGACGCCTACGACCGGCTCGCCGACTCCGGCTACGAGTACGGGCGGGCGTTCCGTGGCGTCACGGCGGTCTGGGAGCGCGGCGACGAACTGTTCGCCGAGGTCACCCTCCCCGAGGCGGACGAGCGGTTCGCGCTGCACCCCGCCCTGCTGGACGCCGCGCTGCACGCCCCGCTGCTGGCCGACCCCGCCGGTACGGGCAACACCGTGCTCCCGTTCTCGTGGCAGCAGGTGGTGCTGCACGCCACGAACGCCACCGCCCTTCGGGTCCGCATCGCCCCCGTCGACTCCGGCTGGGCGATCACCGCGACCGACGGCACGGGTGCCCCCGTGGTGTCGGTGGGCCGGCTGGAGACCCGGCCGGTCGGCGCGCTCGACGCCCGCCCGACCCACCACGACTCGCTGTACGAGCTGACCTGGACCCCCGTGCCGGCCGCCGCAGGGCAGGACGGGGACGTACGCCTGCTCGACACGACCACGTTCCCGTCCGGCCCCGCCCCGACGGCCACCCCGGCCGGCGTCCGCGCCGTGCTGCACCGCGTCCTCGACGAGCTCACGTCGTGGCTGGCCGAACCCGCCGGCTCCCGCATCGTCGTGCGTACCCGCGGCGCGGTGGCCCTGCCCGGCGAGGACGTCACCGACCTCGCGGGCGCCGCCGTGTGGGGGTTCGTCCGCTCGGTCCAGGCCGAGCACCCCGACCGCGTCGTCCTGGTCGACGGCGACGTGGTGCTGGCCGACGACGAGCCGCAGCTCGTGGTCCGCGACGGCGTCCCGTACGCCGCCCGGCTGGCCCGGGCAGCCACCGCCGACCCGGTCGCCACGGACTTCGGCGCCGGAACGGTGCTGGTCTCCGGCGCGTCCGGCGCGTTGGGCGCGGTGGTGGCCCGGCACGTGGTGGCGGTGCACGGGGTGCGCGACCTGCTGCTGGTGTCCCGCCGTGGCGCGAGCGCCCCGGGCGCCGAGGAGTTGGCGGCGGAGCTGACCGCGTCGGGCGCGTCGGTGCGCTGGGCGGCCTGCGACGTGGCCGACCGGGACGCGGTGGCGAAGCTGGTCGCCGGCTGCGACCTGTCGGCGGTCGTGCACGTCGCCGGCGTGGTGGACGATGGTCTGCTGGCGTCGTTGTCGCCGGAGCGCCTCGACCGGGTGCTGGCGCCGAAGGTGGACGCGGCGTGGCACCTGCACGAGGTGACGGCCGGGACGCCCCTGTCGGCGTTCGTGGTGTTCTCGTCGGCGGCGGGCGTGTTCGGCAACGTGGGCCAGGCGGCGTACTCCGCCGCGAACGCGTTCCTGGACGCGCTGGTCGTGCGACGCCGGGCGGCCGGCCTGACCGGGCAGTCCCTGGCGTGGGGCATGTGGGACGGGGGGATGGCGGGCGAGCTGACCGGCGCGGAGCGGCAGCGGCTGGCCCAGGCGGGCGTACGCGCCCTGCCGGTCGACGAGGGCCTGCGCCTCTTCGACGCCGCGCTCACCTGCGCCGCGCCGGTCCTCGTACCCATCGGGCTCGACCTCGGTGTGGTCGACGGTCCGCTCTACCGCGGCCTGGTCCGCGCCCGGACCCGGCGGGCGGCGTCCACCGGCGACGGCCTCGCCGCGCGCCTGGCCGGCCTGTCCGGACCGGAGTGCGCGGACCTGCTGCTGGACCTGGTCCGCACGAACGTCGCGACGGTGCTCGGGCACCGCGACCCCGACGCCGTCGACCCCGGGCGCGCCTTCACCGAGCTGGGCTTCGACTCGCTCGCCGCGCTGGAACTGCGCAACCAGCTCAACGCCGCGACCGGCCTGCGGCTGCCCGCCACCCTGACCTTCGACCGGCCCAACACCCGCGCGGTCGCGGAGCTGCTGTACGAGCGGCTCGTCCCCGACACCGGCGGCGACGGCGGGCTGCCGGAGGACGAGGTCCGCCGCATCCTGCTCGCCATCCCCCTCAGCCGGCTCCGGGACGCCGGCCTGATGGACAGCCTGCTCGAACTGGGCGGCGTCCGGGTCGCCGCCGCCGAGCCGGACGCCGCGCCCAGCGGATCCATCGACGACATGGACGCCGACGCACTGATCAGCATGGCGCTCGCCGACCTCGGTGAAGCGACGACGGAAGCGGGGAGCTGACCACATGGCCAACTCGGAGGAGAAGCTCGTCACCGCGCTGCGGGCCTCGCTCAAGGAGAACGAGTGGCTGCGGGAGCAGAACCGCAAGCTCAACTCGACGCTGCGCGAGCCGATCGCCATCGTCGGCATGGCCTGCCGCTACCCCGGCGGGGTGCGGACCCCCGACGACCTGTGGGACCTCGTCGCCGCCGGCGGGGACGGCATCACCGGCTTCCCCACCGACCGCGGCTGGAACGTCGCGGAACTCTACGACCCCACGCCCGGCACGCCGGAGCGGTCGTACACCCGCGAGGGCGGCTTCCTGCACGACGCGGCCCAGTTCGACCCGGAGTTCTTCGGGATCAGCCCGCGCGAGGCGTTGACGATGGACCCGCAGCAGCGGCTGCTGCTGGAGACGTCGTGGGAGGCCCTCGAGAACGCCGGCATCGACCCGACCGGGCTGCGCGGCAGCGACACGGGCGTCTTCGCCGGGATGATGTACCACGACTACGCGGAGAACAACGCCACCGGCGCGATCGCCTCCGGCCGGGTGGCGTACTCCTTCGGCCTGGAGGGGCCCGCCGTCACCGTCGACACCGCGTGCTCGTCGTCGCTGGTGGCCCTGCACCTGGCCGTGCAGTCCCTGCGCAACGGCGAGTGTTCGCTCGCGCTGGCCGGCGGGGTCACCGTGATGGCGACCCCGGAGACCTACGTCGCGTTCTCGAAGCAGCGCGGGCTGTCGCCGGACGGCCGGTGCAAGTCGTTCGCCGCCGCCGCCGACGGCACCGGCTTCGCCGAGGGCGTCGGCATGCTGATCGTGGAGCGGCTCTCCGACGCCCGGCGCAACGGGCACCAGGTGCTCGCCATCGTCCGCGGGACGGCGGTCAACCAGGACGGCGCCTCCAACGGCCTGACCGCCCCGAACGGGCCGGCGCAGCAGCGGGTCATCCAGGCGGCGCTGGCCAACGCGCGGCTGTCGGCCAACCAGATCGACGTGGTCGAGGCGCACGGCACCGGCACCACCCTGGGCGACCCGATCGAGGCCCAGGCCATCCTCGCCACCTACGGCCAGGAGCGGGACCGGCCGCTGTGGCTCGGCTCGGTCAAGTCCAACATCGGTCACACCCAGGCCGCCGCCGGCGTCGGCGGCATCATCAAGATGGTGCTCGCCATGCGGCACCGGCTGCTGCCGAAGACGCTGCACGTGGACGCCCCCAGCGACCAGGTCGACTGGACCGAGGGCGCGGTCGACCTGCTGACCGAGGCCGTCGCCTGGCCCCGGGGCGCGGAGCCGGCCCGCGCCGGCGTCTCGTCGTTCGGCGTGAGCGGCACCAACGCCCACGTGATCATCGAGGAGCCGCCCGCGCCGGAGGCCGCGCAGCCCGCCGTGGCGGCGACCGGGCCGGTGCCCTGGGTGGTGTCCGGCCGTACGCCCGAGGCCCGGCGCGAGCAGGCGGCCCGGCTGGTGGCCCACCTCGACCTGCACCCCGCCGCCCCGGCCGACGTCGCCGCCGCCCTGGCGACGCGCGCCCGGTTCGAGCACCGCGCGGTCGTGGTCGGCGCGGACCCCGCCGAGCTGCGGGCCGGCCTGGCCGCCGTCGCGTCGGACGAACCCGGGCCGACCGTCGCCACCGGCGCCGTGCTGGGCGCCGAGCCCCGGGTCGTCTTCATGTTCCCCGGCCAGGGCTCGCAGTGGGCGGGCATGGCCGTCGAGTTGATGGACACCGCCGAGGTGTTCGCGGACCGGATGGACGAGTGCGCGCGGGCCGTCGACGCGTTCACCGACTGGTCGCTGCTGGACGTCGTCCGGGGCGTGCCCGGCGCGCCGTCGCTGGAGCGGGTGGACGTGGTGCAGCCCGTGCTGTTCGCCGTCATGGTGTCGCTCGCGGCGCTGTGGCGGTCGTACGGCGTGCGGCCCGCCGCCGTGGTGGGGCACTCGCAGGGCGAGATCGCCGCCGCCGTCGTCGCCGGCGCGCTCACCCTCGACGACGGCGCCCGGGTGGTCGCGCTGCGCAGCCGGGCGATCGCCGCCGGCCTGGCCGGGCGCGGCGGCATGGCCTCGGTGGCGGCGCCCCGGGCGGACGTGGAGGCGCTGCTCGCCCGGTGGGGCGAGCGGATCTCCGTCGCGGCGGTCAACGGTCCCACCGCTACCGTCGTCTCCGGCGAGCCCGACGCCCTCGCCGAGCTGCTCGCCGCATGCGAGGCCGACGGCGTGCGGATGCGGATGATCCCCGTGGACTACGCCTCGCACTCCGCGCAGGTCGAGGCCATCCGGGACGAGCTGCTGCACGTCCTCGCCGACGTCCGGCCGCGAAGCGCCGACGTGCCGCTGTACTCCACGCTCACCGGCGAGGTCGTCGACACCGCCACGCTCGACGCCGACTACTGGTACGCGAACCTGCGCGGCACCGTCCGGTTCGAGGATGCCATCGACCGCCTGCTCGCCGACGGGCACGACGTCCTCGTGGAGATCAGCCCCCACCCCGTGCTCGGCATGGGGGTACGCGAGATCCTGGACCGCGCCGACGCCCCGGCCGCGCTCGTCGGCTCGCTGCGGCGCGACGAGGGCGGCCTGTCGCGCTTCCTGCTCTCCCTGGCCGAGACGTACGTGCGCGGGGTCGCCGTCGACTGGTCCCCGCACACCCGCGGCGTCCCGGCCCCGCTGCCGACGTACGCGTTCCAGCACCAGCGGTACTGGCAGCTCGCGGCGGCGTCCGCCGTGGACGCCCGCGGCCTCGGCATCGACGTCGTCGGCCACCCGCTGCTCGGCGCCGCGCTCACCGTCCCGGAGCGGGACCTCGTCGTGCTCGCCGGCCGGATCGGCCTGGAGACGCACCCGTGGCTGGCCGACCACGCCGTCCTGGACACCGTCCTGCTGCCCGGCACGGCGTTGGTCGAGCTGGCCGTCCGCGCCGGCGACGAGGTCGGCTGCCCGGCCGTCGAGGAACTCGTCATCACCGCCCCGCTCGTCGTGCCGGCGCACGGCGGGGTGGCCCTGCGGCTCACCGTGGAGGCGCCGGACGAGCACGGCCGCCGCGCGCTCGGCGTCTACGGGCAGACCGACACCGAGGCGAGGATCGGCATGTGGACCCGGCACGCCACCGGTGTCCTCGCCGCCGCCACGGCAGCGGGGGAGCAGCTCACCGAGTGGCCGCCCGCCGACGCGCTGGCCGTCGACCTCGGCGACCTGTACGACCGGCTCGCCGGGCTCGGCCTGCGGTACGGACCGGTGTTCCAGGGCCTGCGGGCCGCGTGGCGGCGCGGCGACGAGACGTACGCCGAGGTGGCCCTGCCGCAGGGCGTCGACGTCGACGGGTTCGGCCTGCACCCGGCGCTGTTCGACGTCGCCCTGCACGCGCTCGCCGCGGACGTCGGGGACGGGGCGGCGAAGCTGCCGTTCTCGTGGAACGGCGTGACGCTGCACGGGGCCGGCGCGACGAGCCTGCGCGTCCGGCTCACCAGGACGGGGGCGGACAGCGCGACCCTGCTCCTCGCGGACCACACGGGCGCCCCGGTCGCCTCCGTGGCGGCGCTCACCGTACGCACGGTGGCCCCGCAGGCGCTCAAGGGACGCAGCGGCTTCGTCGAGTCGCTGTTCCGGCTGGAGTACGTGCCGCTGCCCGCCGGCCGGGCCGAGCGCGGCACGTGGCAGACGCTGGGCGACACGGCGGTCTTCGGCGCGCCGCCGGTGGCGCTGGCCGACGTGGCCGCCGACACGCTCTTCCTGCCGTGCTTCTCCGACGCGCCCGGCATCGCCGCGGTGCCCGACCTGACGGCGTACGCGCTGAGCACGATCCAGCAGTGGCTCGCCGATCCCCGCCAGGCCGAGACCAGGCTCGTCGTGGTGATCCGCCCGGACGACCTCGCCGGCGCGGCGGTGCACGGCCTGGTCCGCTCCGCGCAGGCGGAGAACCCGGAGCGGATCGTCCTGCTGGAGGCCGACGACACCGCCGACGAACTGGTGGCGGCGGCGCTGGCGACGGGCGAGCCGGTGCTCGCCGTCCGCGACGGCGTGGTGCGCGCGCCCCGCCTGGCCCGGGTGCCCGAGCAGGACGTCGCCGGGCCGGCGGTGTTCGGCCCGGACAGCCGGGTGCTCGTCACCGGCGGCACCGGCACCCTGGGCGGGCTGGTCGCCCGCCACCTGGTCACCGGGCACGGCGTACGCGACCTCGTGCTGACCAGCCGTCGCGGCCTCGCCGCCGCCGGCGCGGAGGAGCTGCGCGACGAACTCGCCGAGCTGGGCGCGACCGTGACGGTGCTGGCCTGCGACGTCGCCGACCGCGACCAGGTCGCGGCGCTGCTGGCGGCCCACCCGGTCACCGGCGTCGTGCACACGGCGGGCGTGATGGGCGACGCCACCATCACCACGCTCACCCCCGACCAGCTGGCCGCGGTGCTGCGACCCAAGGTGGACGCGGCCTGGCACCTGCACGAGCTGGCCGGGGACGTCACCGCCTTCGTGCTGTTCTCCTCGGCCGCCGGCATCTTCGGCAGCCCCGGCCAGGGCGCCTACGCCGCCGCGAACGCGCTGCTCGACGCGCTCGCGGCGCGACGCCGGGCCGCGGGACTGCCCGCCCACTCGCTCGCCTGGGGACTGTGGGCCGAGCGCAGCGAGATGACCGCCGACGTGGGCGGCGCGCAGCTGGGCCGGATGGCGCGCAGCGGCATGAGCGAGCTGTCCAGCAAGGACGGCCTGGCGTTGTTCGACGCCGCGGTCCGGTCGGCCGACGCGCTGCTCGCGCCGGTGCCGGTGGACCTCGCCGCGTTCGGCCGCGACGACCGGGAACCGCCGGAGCTGCTGCGCGGCCTGGTCCGCGCCCCGGCCCGCCGGGCGGTGGGCGGCTCCTCCCTCGCCCAGCGGCTGGCCGAGGTGCCCGGCGAGCGCTGGACCGAGGTCGTGCTGGAGGTGGTGCTCACCCGGGTCGCGTCCGTCCTCGGCTACGCCCGGGCGGACAAGCTGCCGGCCGGACGCCCCTTCAAGGAACTGGGCTTCGACTCGCTCACCGCGCTCGACCTGCGCAACCAGCTCGGCGTGGCGACCGGGCTGCGGCTGCCGGCGACCCTGGTGTTCGACTACCCGACGCCGGAGGCGCTGGCCGGGTACCTGGTGTCGCAGCTGGCCGGCGGGCGGACCGCGACGGCGGACGTCGCCGTGACCCGGCACGACCACGAGCCGGTCGCGATCGTCGGCATGGCCTGCCGCTTCCCCGGCGACGTGCGTACGCCCGAGGACCTGTGGCGGCTGCTGGTGGGCGGCGGCGACGCGATCGGGCCGTTCCCCGGCAACCGGGGATGGAACCTCGACGCGCTCTTCGACCCCGACCCGGACACGTCGGGCACCAGCTACGTCGACCAGGGCGGCTTCCTCCACGACGCGGCCCACTTCGACCCCGGCTTCTTCGGCATCTCCCCGCGCGAGGCGCTGGCGATGGACCCGCAGCAGCGGCTGCTGCTGGAGACCTCGTGGGAGGCGCTGGAGCGGGCCGGCATCGACCCGACCAGGCTGCGCGGCAGCCGCACCGGGGTGTACGCGGGCGTCATGTACAACGACTACGGCACCGTGCTGAGCGCCTCCGCCGAGTCGGTCGACGGGTTCCTCTCCACCGGCAACTCCGGTGGCGTCATCTCCGGCCGGATCTCGTACACGCTCGGGCTGGAGGGCCCGACGATGACCGTCGACACCGCCTGCTCGTCGTCGCTGGTCGCCCTGCACCTCGCCATCTCCGCGCTGCGCAACGGAGAGTGCTCCCTCGCGCTCGCCGGTGGCGTGTCGGTGATGTCGACGCCGGGCACCTTCCTGGAGTTCTCCCGACAGCGCAACCTCGCCCCCGACGGGCGGTGCAAGTCGTTCGCGGGCGCGGCCGACGGCACGTCGCTCTCCGAGGGCGTCGGCGTGCTGGTGGTCGAGCGGCTCTCCGACGCCCGGCGCCACGGGCACCCCGTCCTGGCCGTGGTGCGCGGCTCGGCCGTCAACTCCGACGGCGCCTCCAACGGGCTCACCGCACCCAACGGGCCGTCGCAGCAGCGGGTGATCCGGGCCGCCCTGGCCGACGCGCGGCTGTTGCCGTCCGAGGTCGACGTGGTCGAGGCGCACGGCACCGGCACCACCCTGGGCGACCCGATCGAGGCGCAGGCCGTCCTCGCCACGTACGGGCAGGACCGGGCCACGCCCGTGCTGCTCGGTTCGGTCAAGTCGAACCTCGGGCACACGCAGGCCGCCGCCGGAGTCGCCGGCATCATGAAGATGGTGCTGGCGCTGCGCCACGGCGTGCTCCCGCAGACCCTGCACGTGGACGAGCCCTCGCCGCACGTGGACTGGTCCGCCGGCGCGGTACGCGTCGCCTCGGAGACCGTCCCGCTCACCGCCGCCGACCGCCCGCTGCGGGCCGCCGTGTCGTCCTTCGGCATCAGCGGCACCAACGCCCACGTCGTACTGGAGCAGGCCGACCCGGCGCCGCCGGCCGACGAGCCGGCCGTGCCGTTCACGCCGTGGCTGCTCTCCGCGCGGACCGAGGAGGGGCTGCGGGAGCAGATCCCGCGGCTGCGCGCCCACGTCGCCGCCGACCCGACGCTGCGCCCGGTCGACGTCGCGTACACCCTCGCCACCGGGCGGGCCGGGTTCGCGCACCGCGCGGTGCTGCTCGGCGACGAGGTGGTGACCGGCACGGCTGACGGCGGCAAGCTCGCCATGGTCTTCACCGGTCAGGGGTCGCAGCGGGTCGGCATGACGACGGAGCTGATGGGCTTCCCGGTGTTCGCGGCGGCGTTCGACGAGGTGTGTGCGGAACTCGACCGGCACCTGGAGCGGCCGTTGCGGGAGGTGTTGGACACCGAGGAGGTGCATCAGACGGGGTGGGCGCAGCCGGCGTTGTTCGCGGTGGAGGTGGCGCTGTTCCGGTTGTTCGAGTCGTGGGGGGTGCGGCCGGACTTCGTGGCGGGGCACTCGATCGGTGAGTTGGCGGCGGCGCACGTGGCGGGGGTCTGGTCGCTGGCCGACGCCGCGAAGGTCGTCGCGGCGCGGGGCCGGCTGATGCAGGCGCTGCCGACCGGTGGCGCGATGGTGGCCGTACGGGCCACCGAGGACGAGGTCGTCCCGCTGCTCTCCGACGCCGTGGCGATCGCGGCCGTGAACGGGCCGGAGTCGGTGGTGCTCTCCGGCGACGAGACCGCCACCCTCGCCGTGGCCGAGAAGCTGTCGGGGAAGGGCCGCAGGGCGCGGCGGCTGACCGTGTCGCACGCGTTCCACTCGCCGCTGATGGACCCCATGCTGGACGAGTACCGCGCGGTCGTGGCCCAGGTGGACTGCCGGGAGCCGGCCATCGAACTGGTCTCGACCGTCACGGGCGAGCCCACCACGCTGGACGCCGAGCACTGGGTGCGGCAGGTGCGCGAACCGGTCCGGTACGCCGACGCGGTCGCCACGCTGGCCGCGTCCGGGGCCACCACCTTCCTGGAGATCGGCCCCGACGCGGTGCTGACCGCGCTCGGTCGCAACGTGGCCGACGGCGAGTGGATCCCGGCGTGCCGCAAGGGCCGCGCCGAGGCGGAGACGGTCGCCACCGCGCTCGCCCGGCTCGCGGTGCGCGGCACGACCGTCGACTGGCCCTCGGTGGTGCCGGGGCGGACCGTCGAACTGCCCACGTCCGCGTTCCAGCACCAGCCGTACTGGCCCCGGGCGGGCGCCGGCACCGGCGACGCGAGCGGGCTGGGCCAGACGCGGGCGAACCACCCGCTGCTGGGCGCGGCGATCGAGCTGCCGGACGGCGGCGCGGTCTTCACCGGCCGGCTCGCGCTGACCACCCACCCGTGGCTGGCCGACCACGCGGTGGCGGACCTGGTGCTGCTGCCCGGTGCGGCGCTGGTCGAACTGGCGGCCCACACCGGCCGCGAGGTCGGCTGCCCGCGCGTCGAGGAGCTGACGTTGGAGGCGCCGCTGGTGCTGCCGGACTCCGGCGGCGTCCAGGTGCGCGTGACGGTGGGCGAACCGGCGCCGGACGGCGGCCGGGAGGTGGGCGTCCACTCGCGGACCGAGGACGGGGACGGGTGGACCACCCACGCGGTGGGCCGGCTGACCCCGGCCGGGGCCGCCGGCGCCGACCTGCGGGCCTGGCCGCCGGACGCGGAGCCGGTCGACGTCTCCACGGCGTACGACGACCTGTTCGCGCGCGGCCTGCGCTACGGCCCGGTCTTCCAGGGCCTGACCGCGGCGTGGCGGCGCGGCGACGAGGTGTTCGCGGAGCTCACCCTGCCCGAGCAGGCCCACGACGACGCCGGCCGCTTCGGCCTGCACCCGGCGCTGCTGGACGCCGTCCTGCACGCGGTGGCGTCGACCGGCGACGGCGACCCGGTGCTGCCGTTCTCGTGGCGCGGATTCACCGTGCACGCGGCGGGCGCCGACCGGCTGCGGGCCCGGATCGTGCCGGGCGACGGCACGGCGGCCATCACCCTGGCCGACGCGACCGGCGCCCCGGTGGCCTCCGTCGAGGCGCTGGCGGTACGCCCCGTGTCGCCCGAACAGCTGGCGGCACTGCGCCGCGACCGGCACGAGTCGCTGCTGCGCCTGGACTGGACGCCGCTGACCGGATCGCCCCGGCCGCGCACCCTCGCGGTGCTCGGGGAGCGGATCGACGGCCTCGACGCGACCGCGTACCCGGACCTGGCGGCCCTCGCCGCCGCCGTCGACGCCGGCGCCGCGGTACCCGAGGTGGTGGTGGCGCGGTGCGCCCCGGACCGGGGCGTCGCGGAGGACGCGCGGGCCCGTGCGGCCACCCACCAGGTCCTCGCCCTGGCGCAGCAGTGGCTCGCCGACGAGCGGTTCGCCGCCGCCCGCCTCGCCGTCCTGACCGGCGGCGCGGTGGCCACCCGTCCCGACGGCGACGTCACCGATCTCGCCGGGGCGGCGGCCTGGGGCCTGGTCCGCTCCGCGCAGTCCGAACACGGCGACCGGTTCGTCCTGGTCGACGTCGACGACGACCAGGGCGCCGGGACCGGCCTGTCGGCCGCGCTCGGCTCCGACGAGCCGCAGCTCGCCGTCCGCGGCGCCGACGTCCTGGTGCCCCGCCTGGCGCGGGCCGGCGCCACCGACGAGATCGCCGCGACCGGGTTCGAGGGGACCGTCCTGGTCACCGGCGCCACCGGCGCACTCGGCCGGCTCGTCGCCCGGCACCTGGTCACCCGGCACGGCGTGCGCGAGCTGGTGCTGGTCAGCCGCAGCGGCCCCGCCGCCGAGGGCGCGACCGAGCTGCGCGACGAACTCGTCGCCCTGGGCGCCGAGGTCACCGTCGCCGCGTGCGACGTCGCCGACCGGCCCGCCCTCGCCGCGCTGCTCGCGGCGCACCCGGTGCGCGGGGTGGTGCACACGGCCGGCGTCGTCGACGACGCCGTCATCTCCTCGCTCACCCCGGACCGGATCGACCGGGTGCTGCGGCCCAAGGTCGACGCCGCGACGAACCTGCACGAGCTGACCCGGGACCTGACCGCGTTCGTCCTGTTCTCGTCGGCCTCCGGGGTGCTCGGCGGCCCCGGCCAGGGCAACTACGCCGCCGGCAACGCCTACCTGGACGCGCTCGCCCAGCACCGGCGGGCGAACGGCCTGCCGGCCGTGTCGCTGGCCTGGGGCCGCTGGGAGCAGGCGGGCATGGTGGAGCAGTTGACCGAGGCCGACCTGCGGCGCATGTCGCGCTCCGGCGTCGACGCGCTCCCCGTCGAGGAGGCGCTGGACCTCTTCGACGCGGCGCTGCACACCGGGGGCATGGTGGCGCCCATCAAGCTCGACCACCGGGCCCTGCGGGAACGCGCCGTCGCGGGCATGGTGCCACCGGTGCTGAGCGGGCTGGTCCGGGTGCCCGCCAGGCGGGCGGCCGACGCCGACGCGGGAGCGGCCGACGCGCTGCGGCAGCGGCTCGCCGGCCGGGACGCCGAGGAGGCCGAGGCCCTCCTGCTGGACCTGGTGCGTACCCAGGTGGCGGGGGTGCTGGCCTACCCGGACCCGGGTGCGGTCGCCGCCGACCGGCCGTTCAACGAGCTCGGCTTCGACTCGCTCACCGCGGTCGAGCTGCGCAACCGGGTGAACGCGGCGACGGGGCTGCGACTGCCCGCGACGCTGGTGTTCGACCACCCCACGTCGAAGGCCCTCGCCGCGTACCTGCGGGCCGAACTCTCCGGCGAGGCGGGCGACACCAACGCGGTGCTGGCCGCGTTCGCCGAACTCGACCGTCTCGAGGCGGCCCTGTCGGACGTCGACGAGCAGTCCCGCACCCGGCTGACGCTGCGGCTGCGCGACGTGCTCTCGAAGCTGGGCGGCGAGCCGGCGTCCACCGGCAACGACATCGATTCCGCGACCGACGACGAGGTCTTCGCTCTCATCGACAGCGAGCTGGGGATCTCATGACAGTGCGAGGAGGGCGACCGTAGTGGCCAACGAGGACAAGCTCCGGGACTACCTGAAGCGGGTCACGGTCGACCTGCAGAAGACCCGGCAGCGCCTGCACGAGGTGGAGGCGTCCGCGCACGAGCCGGTCGCGATCGTCGGCATGGCCTGCCGCTACCCCGGCGGCGTGACGAGTCCCGAGGACCTGTGGCGGCTGGTGGAGTCCGGGACCGACGCCACCGGCGCGTTCCCGACCGACCGCGGCTGGGACCTGGAGTCGCTGTACGACCCCCAGTCGCAGCGGGAAGGCACCTCGTACACCTCGCGCGGCGGTTTCCTGTACGACGCGGCGGACTTCGACCCGACGTTCTTCGGCATCAGCCCCCGCGAGGCGGTCGGCCTGGACCCCCAGCAGCGGCTGCTGCTGGAGGTCGCGTGGGAGACGCTGGAGCGCGCCGGCATCGACCCCACCTCGCTCGCCGGCAGCCCGACCGGCGTGTTCACCGGCCTGATGTACCACGACTACGCGGGCAGCAACAGCTCCGGCAGCGTGGTCTCCGGCCGGGTCGCCTACACCCTGGGACTGGAGGGGCCGGCGGTCACCGTCGACACCGCCTGCTCGTCGTCGCTCGTCGCGCTGCACCTGGCGATCCAGGCGCTGCGCCGGGGCGACTGCACCCTCGCGCTCGTCGGCGGCGTCTCGGTCATGGCGACGCCGCTGACGTTCGTCGAGTTCTCCCGCCAGCGTGGCCTGTCACCGGACGGGCGGTGCCGCTCGTACTCGGCGGACGCCGACGGCACCGGGTTCGCCGAGGGCGCCGGCGTGCTGCTGGTGGAGCGGCTGTCGGACGCGCTCGAGCACGGCCACCGCGTCCTGGCGGTCGTGCGGGGCTCCGCGGTCAACCAGGACGGCGCGTCGAACGGGCTGACCGCGCCCAACGGGCCGTCGCAGCAGCGGGTCATCGAGGCCGCGCTGGTCGACGCGGGCCTGTCGACGCGCCAGGTCGACGTGGTCGAGGGGCACGGCACCGGCACGACCCTGGGCGACCCGATCGAGGCGCAGGCGCTGCTCGCCACGTACGGCCAGGACCGGGAGGACCCGCTCTGGCTCGGCTCGGTGAAGTCGAACATCGGCCACACCCAGGCCGCGGCCGGGGTCGCCGGGATCATCAAGATGGTGGAGGCGATCCGGCGCGGCGTCCTGCCCGCGACGCTGCACGCCGAGCAGCCGTCGGACCAGGTGGACTGGACGGCCGGCAACGTACGGCTGCTGACCGCCGCCACCGAGTGGCCGCAGACCGGGCAGCCGCGCCGGGCCGCGGTCTCGTCGTTCGGGTTCAGCGGCACGAACGCCCACGTGATCGTGGAGCAGGCGCCGGCCGCCGCCGCGCCCGAGCCGGCCGCCGCGCCGGTGACGTCGCTGCTGCTCACCGCCCGCGACACCAACGCGCTGCGGGACCAGGCGCGGCGGCTCTCCGCCGTGGTGTCGCAGGTGGAGCCGGCCGAGCTGGGGTACGCCCTGGCCACCACCCGGTCCCGCTTCGCGCACCGGGCCGCGGTGCTCGGCGGCACCGCCGAGGAACTGGCCGCCGGCCTGGGCGCCCTGGCCCGCGACGAGCAGGCCGCCAACCTGGTCCGCGGCCGGGTGGCCGACGGCGGGGTCGCGATGCTCTTCTCCGGGCAGGGCGCGCAGCGGCTGGGCATGGGCCGTGGGCTGTACGCGGCGTACCCGGAGTTCGCGGCGGCGTTCGACGAGGTGTGCGCCGCCCTGGACCCGCACCTGGACCGGCCGCTGCGCGACGTCCTCGACACCGAGGACCTGCACCTGACCGGCTGGACCCAGCCCGCCCTGTTCGCCGTCGAGGTGGCCCTGTACCGGCTCGTCCGGTCGTGGGGCGTCACCCCCTCGGTCCTGGCGGGGCACTCGATCGGCGAGCTGGCCGCCGCACACGTCGCGGGGGTGTTCACGCTCGCCGACGCGGCCCGCCTGGTCGCCGCCCGGGGCCGGCTGATGCAGGCGCTGCCGGCGGGCGGGGCGATGCTCGCCGTGCAGGCCACCGAGGACGAGGTCGCGCCGCTGCTCGGCGCGGACGCCGACATCGCCGCCGTCAACGGCCCGGACTCGGTGGTCGTCTCCGGCACCGAGGAGGCGGTGGCGGCGGTGGCCGCGCGCTTCGCCGACCGCCGTACCCGGCGGCTGACCGTGTCGCACGCCTTCCACTCGCCGCTGATGGACCCGATGCTCGCGCAGTTCCGGGCGGTGGCCGAGACGGTCTCGTACGCGCCGCCGAGCATCCCGCTGGTCTCCACGGTCACCGGCGCGCCCGCGGGCGACGAGCTGGCGACGCCCGACTACTGGGTCGGGCAGGTCCGCGCGACCGTGCGCTTCGCGGACGCGGTACGCGCCGCCGCCGCGACCGGCGCCACGACGTTCCTCGAACTGGGCCCGGACTCGGTGCTCGCCACCATGGCGGCGGACTGCCTGGACGGCGACGTGCTGGCCGCGCCGGTGCTGCGCCGGGACCGCGACGAGCCGAGTGCCCTGGTGGAGGCGCTGGCGCGGCTGGAGACCCGGGGCGTCGCGCTGGACCCGGAGGCGTTCTACCACCGGTCCGGGCGGTCCCGGGTGGACCTGCCGACGTACCCCTTCCAGCATGAGCGTTTCTGGCAGGACAGCGTGGACCCGGCCGGCTCCGGCCAGGCCGGCGACGACGACGGCCTGTGGGCGGCGGTGGACAGCGGTGACCTCGACACGGTGGTCACCACGCTCGACGTGGACCCGCAGGCGCCCCTGGCGTCGGTGCTGCCCGCGCTCTCCGCGTGGCGCAGGGGACGGCAGGAGCGCTCCGCGCTGGACCGCTGGCGCTACGAGGCCCGGTGGGAGCGCCGCCCCGGCGGCACCCCGGCGGCGCTGACCGGCACCTGGCTGCTGGTGGTCGCCGACCCGGCGGTGCCGGGCGACGCGGGCGCAGCGGTGGCCGACGCGCTCACCGCGCACGGCGCCACGGTCGTCACCACCTCCCCTGCGGACCTGGCCGGCCACCTCGACGCGGAACCGGCCGGCGTGGTCTCCCTCCTCGCGCTCGACGAGGCGTTCCTGCCCGCCCACCCCGGCGTTCCGGCGGGCGCCGCCGCCACCCTCGACCTGATCCGCGCGCTCGCCGGGCGGGGTGCCAGGCTGTGGTGCCTCACCCGTGGCGCCGTCGCCACCTCCCCGGCCGACCCGGTGACCGGCGTGGCGCAGTCGCAGGTGTGGGGCCTCGGCCGGGTCGCCGCGCTGGAGCTGCCCGACACCTGGGGCGGCCTGGTCGACCTGCCCGCCGAGCTGGACGGGCGCACCGCCGCCGCGCTGGCCGCCGTGCTCGCCGGCATCGGGGAGGACCAGGTCGCGGTGCGCCCCGACGGGGTGTTCGTCCGCCGGCTGCACCGCGCGCCGGTGACCGGCGCCCCGCGCTGGCGCGGCGCGTCCGGCACCGTGCTGATCACCGGCGGCACCGGCACCCTCGGCATCGAGGCCGCCCGCCTGTACGCGCGCCACGGCGCCGAGCGGGTCGTGCTGCTGAGCCGGCGCGGCACCGCCCCCGCCGAGGCGCTCGACGAGCTGCGCGGACTGGGCGCGCAGGTCGACGTCGTCGCCTGCGACGTGGCCGACCGGGCTGCCCTGGCGGCGGTCGTCGACGGCTACCCCGACGTACGCGCCGTGGTGCACGTGGCGGGGCTGGCCCAGCTCACCGGCATCGTGGACATGGACCTCGCCGAGTACGCCGACGTCGTCTCCGCCAAGGTGGCCGGCGCCACCCACCTCGACGCGATCTTCGCCGATCGCGACCTCGACGAGTTCGTGCTCTTCTCCTCCGTGGCCGGCGTCTGGGGCAGCGGCGGCCAGGCCGCCTACGCCGCCGGCAACGCGCACCTGTGCGCCCTCGCCGAGGCGCGGCGCGCCCGGGGGCAGGTCGCCACCGCCCTCGCCTGGGGCCCGTGGGCCGAGAGCACGCTGGTGGACGACGAGATCTCGGCCTCGCTGCGCAAGCGGGGCCTGGCGCCGATGGCGCCGGAGCGGGCCGTCGCCGCCATGCGTACGGCCCTGGCGGCCGGGGACACGGACGTCGTGCTCGCCGACGTGGACTGGGCCGCCTTCGTGCCGTCGTTCGCCGCGCTGCGGCCGAGCCGGCTGTTCGACACCATCCCCGAGGCCGTGGTCGACGAGGAGCCGACCGAGACCTCCACCTCGTCGGACTTCGCCCGCCGGCTCGCCGACCTGCCCGAGGCGGAGCGCCTCGACCACGTCGTCGGGCTGGTCCGCACCCAGGTCGCGCTCACGCTCGGCTACGCGGGACCGGAGGCGGTCGAGCCGGCCTCCGCGTTCAAGGAACTGGGCTTCGACTCGGTCACCGCCGTCGAGTTCCGCAACCGGATGGTCGAGGCCACCGGCGTACGGCTCTCCGCGGCCGTCGCCTTCGACTACCCGACCCCGGTCGCGTTGGCCGAGCACCTGCTGGAGACCGGTCGCACCGAGGTGGTCGTCGGCACCGTCGCCGCCGACGAGCCGATCGCCATCGTTGGGATGAGCTGCCGCTTCCCCGGGGGCGTCAGCTCGCCCGAGGAACTGTGGGCGATGCTGCGCGAGGGGCGCGACGGCATCGGCCCGTTCCCCACCGACCGCGGCTGGGACCTCGACGGCCTGTTCCACCCCGACCCGGAACACTCCGGGACCAGCTACGTCCGCGAGGGCGGCTTCCTCGCCGACCTGCCGGGCTTCGACGCGGCCTTCTTCGGCATCAGCCCCCGCGAGGCGGAGGCCATGGACCCGCAGCAGCGGCTGGTGCTGGAGGCGTCCTGGGCGGCCTTCGAGGACGCCGGCATCGACCCGACCACGCTGCGGGGCAGCGCGACCGGCGTGTACGTCGGCGCCAACAACGTCGACTACGCCCGGATCACCGGCGCGGCCGGGGCGAGCGCGGAGGGCTTCATGGCCACCGGCAACGCCGCGAGCATCCTCTCCGGTCGCCTCTCGTACGTGCTGGGGCTGGAGGGCCCGGCCGTGACCGTGGACACCGCCTGCTCGTCGTCGCTGGTGGCGATGCACCTGGCGGTGCGGGCGCTGCGCTCGGGCGAGTGCGCGATGGCGGTCGCTGGCGGCGTCACCGCCATGTCGACGCCGGGCGCGTTCCTGGAGTTCAGCCGGATGCGCGGGCTCGCCCCGGACGGGCGCTGCAAGGCGTTCGCGGCCGGCGCGGACGGCACCAACTGGGGCGAGGGCATCGGCATGGTCGTCCTCGAACGGCTCTCCGACGCGCTGGCGGCGGGCCACGAGGTGCTGGCCGTGCTGCGCGGGACCGCCGTCAACCAGGACGGCGCGTCCAACGGGCTGACCGCCCCCAACGGCCCCTCGCAGCAGCGGGTCATCCGGCAGGCGCTCGCCGACGCCGGGCTCTCCACCGCCGACGTGGACGTGGTCGAGGCGCACGGCACCGGCACCACGCTGGGCGACCCCATCGAGGTCGACGCGCTCTTCGCCACGTACGGCCGGGACCGCGCCGCCGAGCGCCCGCTCTGGCTGGGCTCGGTCAAGTCGAACATCGGGCACACCCAGGCCGCCGCCGGCGTCGCCGGGGTGATCAAGGTCGTGCTCGCGCTGCGCCACGGCGAACTGCCCCGGACCCTGCACGTGGCCGAGCCGACGGCGCACGTCGACTGGTCGGGCGGCGTACGGCTGCTCGCCGAACCGCAGGCGTGGGAGCGCAACGGCCACCCGCGTCGCGGCGGCGTCTCGTCGTTCGGGTTCAGCGGCACCAACGCCCATCTCGTCATCGAGGAGGCACCGGAGGCGACCGAGGCCGAGCGGACGCCCGACGACGGGCCGGTCGCGCTCGTGCTCTCCGCCCGCTCCGACGGGGCGCTGCGCCGGCAGGCCGCCGACCTCGAGCCGCTCCTGGCCGAGGTGGCGCCCCGCGACCTGGCGTACTCGCTGTCGCTGCGGGCCACCCACCCGCGCCGCGCGGTCGTGGTGGGCGGCGCCGACGAGCTGCGCGCCGGCCTCGCCGCGCTCGCCGCGGGGGAGCCCGCGCCGAACCTGGCCACCGGGGTCGCCGCCGGCACGCCGGGGAAGGTGGCGTTCTCCTTCCCCGGGCAGGGCTCGCAGTGGATCGGCATGGCCGTGGAGCTGCTCGACACCGCCCCGGTCTTCGCCGCTCGGATGGCCGAGTGCGAGGCCGCGCTGGCGCCGCACGTCGACTGGTCCCTGGAGGCCGTCCTGCGGCAGGGGGAGGAGCTGGACCGGGTGGACGTCGTCCAGCCCGTCCTGTTCGCCGTCATGGTGTCGCTGGCCGAGCTGTGGCGCTCCCACGGGGTCGAGCCCGCCGCCGTGGTGGGGCACTCCCAGGGCGAGATCGCCGCCGCCTGCGTGGCGGGCGCGCTCTCCGTGGCGGACGCGGCCAGGGTCGTCGCCCTGCGCAGTCGGACGCTGCTGCGCCTGTCCGGCAAGGGCGGCATGGTCTCCGTGCCGCTGCCGGTGGCCGAGGTGCGCGACCGGCTGGAGCGCTTCGACGGCCGGGTGACCGTGGCGACCGTCAACGGGCCGCGCTCGACGGTGGCGGCCGGCGAGCTGGACGCCCTCGACGAGCTGCTGGCCGAGTGCCAGCGCGACGGCGTGCGCGCCAAGCGCATCGACGTGGACTACGCGTCGCACTCGGCGTACGTGGAGGAGCTGCACGAGGAGCTGCGCGACGTGCTGGCCGGGCTGGAGCCCCGCCGGCCCGAGGTGCCGCTCTACTCGACCGTGGACGACCGCTGGCTGGACGACGTCGCGATGGACGCCGAGTACTGGTACCGCAACCTGCGCCAGACCGTCTGGTACGAGCCCGCCGTCCGGGCCCTGCTCGACACGGGCGTCACCACGATCGTCGAGGTCAGCCCGCACCCCGTGCTCACCATCGGCGTGCAGGACGTCATCGACGACGCGGAGGCCACCGCCACCGTGGTCGGCTCGCTGCGCCGGGACGAGGGGGGACTGGCGCGCTTCCTGCTCTCCCTGGGCGAGGCGCACGTGCACGGCGTGCACCCCACGTGGGGCGTCGAGGGCGCGCGACGGGTCCGGCTGCCCGGCTACCCGTTCCAGCACGAGCGGTACTGGCCGGCCGTCGGCCAGGCCACCGCCGACGCGGCCGGGCTGGGGCTCGCCGCCACCGAGCACCCGCTGCTCGGCGCGGCGGTCGCGCTGGCCGACACCGACGGCCTGCTGTTCACCGGCCGCATCTCGGTGGCCGCGCACCCGTGGCTGGCCGACCACCGGGTCGGCGGGCAGGTGTTCGTGCCCGGGACCGCGCTCGTGGATCTCGCGGTCCGCGCCGGCGACGAGGTCGACTGCGGGCGGGTCGAGGAGCTGACCCTGACCGCGCCCCTGGTGCTGCCCGAGAAGGGCGGGGTCCAGGTGCAGCTGCGCGTCGGCGCGCCCGACGAGAACGGGCAGCGGCAGCTGACCGTCCACTCCCGGCCTGACGGGGTCGCCACCGACGCGGCGCCGTGGGTGCGCAACGGCGTCGGCCTGCTCGCCCCCGGGGAGCCGGCGGGCGGCTTCGACACCGCGTGGCCGCCGGCGGCCGAGCCGGTTCCGTCCGACGAGCTGTACGCCACCCTGGCCGCGGCCGGTCTCACGTACGGCCCGACGTTCCAGGGCGTACGCCGGGTGTGGCGGCAGGGCGAGGAGATCTTCGCCGAGGTGGCCCTGCCGGCGGAGGCCGCCCGGACGGCGGCCGGTTACGGCCTGCACCCGGCGCTGCTCGACGCCGCGCTGCATCCGCTCGCGCTCGTCACCAGCGGCACCGAGGCGCTGCTGCCGTTCGAGTGGAGCGGCGTCTCCGTGTACGCCGTCGGCGCGACGGAGCTGCGCGTCCGGCTGCGTCCACGCGGCCGGAACACGGTCGCGGTGACCGTCGCCGACCAGAGCAACACCGTGGTCGCCGAGGTCGAGTCGCTGGTGCTGCGGGAGGCCAGCGCCCCCGCGCGGCCGAGCACGCACCACGACGCCCTGTTCCGCCTGGAGTGGACCCCGGTGGCCGCGCCGGCGACCGCGCCGGACGCCCGCTGGGCGGCCCTCGGCGGGTGCACCCTGCCGCAGGACGCCGGTCTCGTCACCGACGCCTACCCGGACCTGGCGACCCTGCGGGCCCGGGTGGCCGACGGCGCGCCGACGCCCGCCCTGGTCGTGCTGCCCTGCGCGGCCGGCGCGGCCGACGACCCCGCCGGGGCGGCCCACCGGGTCGTCCACGACACCCTCGCGGTGCTGCGCGAGTGGCTCGCCGACGAGCGGTTCGCCGACGCCCGGCTGGTCGTCGTCACCCGGGACGCGGTGAGCGTGCACGAGGCGGCCCCCGACCTGCCCAGCTCGCCGGTGTGGGGCCTGCTCCGGTCGGCTCAGAGCGAGCATCCGGACCGCTTCGTCCTGCTCGACGTCGACGACCGCGAGCCGCACCGGCTGCTCGCGGCGGCCGTGGCGGCCGACGAGCCGCAGCTCGCCGTCCGCGACGGCGTCCTGCTGGCCCCGCGGCTCGCCCGCGCGGCGAGCAGCCCCGCGCTGGCGGCGCCGCCGGTCGAGCGCTGGCGGCTGGACGTCACCGAACGCGGCACGCTGGACAACCTGGCGCTGCTGCCCGAGGCGGAGGAACCGCGTCCGCTGGGGCCGGGCCAGGTGCGCATCGCGATGCGGGCCGCCGGCCTGAACTTCCGGGACGTGTTGATCGCCCTCGACATGTACCCCGGCGGCGGCGTGATGGGCGGCGAGGGCGCCGGCGTGGTCGTCGAGACCGGGCCGGACGTGACCGGCGTCGCGGTCGGCGACCGGGTCATGGGCCTGTTCTACGGCGCCTTCGGCACCGAGGTGGTCACCGACGCGCGGATGGTCGTGCCGGTGCCGTCGGGCTGGTCGTTCGCCACGGCGGCGTCGACGCCGATCGCGTTCTGCACCGCCTACTACGCGCTGGTCGACCTGGCCCAGGTCAAGCCGGGGGAGCGGGTGCTGGTGCACGCCGCGGCCGGTGGCGTCGGCATGGCGGCGGTCCGCCTCGCCCGGCACCTCGGCGCGGAGGTGTACGGCACCGCCAGCACCGGCAAGTGGGACGCGCTGCGGGCGATGGGGCTGCCGGACACGCACATCGGCAACTCCCGCACCCTGGAGTTCGAGGAGCGCTTCGGCGCGGCCGGCATCGACGTGGTGATCGACTCACTGGCGAAGGAATTTGTCGACGCCTCGCTGCGCCTGCTCCGCGCGGGCGGCCGGTTCGTCGAGATGGGCAAGACCGACGTGCGGGACCCGGACCGGGTCGCCGCCGACCACCCGGGTGTCGCCTACCAGGCGTTCGACCTGCTCGCCATCGACCCGGACCGGGTCGGCGCGATCCTGCGCGACGTGGTCGCCCTGTTCGGGACGGGCGACCTCACGCCGCTGCCGGTGCGGCCGTACGACATCCGTCGCGCCCCGGAGGCGTTCCGGTTCATGTCCAAGGCCCGGCACGTCGGCAAGCTCGTGCTCACCGCGCCGCCCCGGCGGGACCCCGACGGCACGGTGCTCGTCACGGGCGGCACCGGCACCCTCGGCGGTCTGCTGGCACGGCACCTGGTGACCCGGCGCGGGGTGCGGCACCTCCTGCTGACCAGCCGTCGTGGCCCGGACGCCCCCGGGGCCGCCGAGCTGGTGGCCGAGCTGACCTCGTACGGCGCGGAGGTCACCGTCGCGGCGTGCGACGCGGCGGACCGCGCGGCGCTGGCCGAGACCCTGGCCCGGGTGCCCGCCGCGCACCCGCTGACCGCCGTGGTGCACACGGCGGGCGTCCTCGCCGACGGCCTGGTCGCCGCGCTGACCCCGGAGCAGGTCGACGCGGTGCTGCGACCCAAGGTCGACGCGGCGGTCAACCTGCACGAGCTGACCCTGGGCGCCGAGCTGGCCGAGTTCGTCGTGTTCTCCGCGGCGGCCGGCACGATGGGCGGCCCCGGGCAGGGCAACTACGCGGCGGCGAACACCTTCCTGGACGCGCTCGTGGCGGGGCGCCGGGCGGCCGGGCTGCCCGCCCGTTCGCTGGCCTGGGGCCTGTGGAGCGAGGCGAGCGGGATGACCGCGCACCTCGACGCCAACGACCGCGCCCGGATGGCCCGCGTCGGCCTGCTGGAGCTGTCGGTGGAGCAGGGCATGGCGCTGTACGACGCGGCGGAGCTGGTCGACGAGCCGCTGCTGGTGCCGATGCCGATGGACCCGGCGGCGCTGCGCGAGCTGGGCCGGGCGGGCCTGCTGCCCGCGCTGCTGCGTGGCCTGGTGCGGGGCCCGTCCCGACGGTCGGTGGAGCAGGCGGCGCAGTCGCCCGGCGCCCTGCGCGACCACCTGGCGAGCCAGAGCGGCCCGCAGCGGCGGCACACCGCGCTGGAGTTCGTCAAGGCACAGGCCGCCGCCGTGCTCGGGCACGCCGGCGCGAGCGCGGTGGACCCCGACCGGCCGTTCACCGAGCTGGGCTTCGACTCGCTCACCGCGGTCGAGTTCCGCAACCGGCTGAAGGCGGCCACCGGCCTGAAGCTCTCCGCGACCATGGTGTTCGACCACCCGACCGCCGCGGCGCTCACCGACCACCTGCTGACCGGGCTGGCCCCGGCCGAGGTGGACCCGGCCGCGGGGCTGTTGGCCGAGCTGGACCGGCTGGAACGCTCGTTCGCCCAGGCCGGTGCGGCGGGCCTGGAGGAGGCGGTCAAGGCACGGATTACCGAACGGTTGCACGCGGTGATGTCGAATTGGCGTGGCAGGTCCGACGTGGACGCCGAACCCGACGGACCGGACGTGGGCCTGGTGCTGAAGACCGCCTCCGCCGACGAGCTGTTGCGGTTCATCGACGACGAACTCGGCGCCGCCTGAACCGGACGCGCTGAGGAGGGCTTACTGATGGCGAACGAAGAGCAGCTTGTCGAGTACCTCCGGCGCGTGACGGCCGACCTGCACGAGACGCGGCGGAAGCTGCGTACCGCCACGGAGCGGGAGCCGATCGCCATTGTCGGCATCGGCTGCCGCTTCCCCGGCGGCGTGCGCTCGGCCGACGACCTGTGGGAGCTGGTGTCGTCCGGCGGCGACGGCATCACCGACTTCCCCACCAACCGGGGCTGGGACCTGGACGACCTGTTCGACCCGGACAGCGGCTCCGGCACCAGCTACGTACGGCGGGGCGGCTTCATCCCGGACGCCACCGACTTCGACGCGGGCTTCTTCGGCATCAGCCCGCGCGAGGCGCTCGCCATGGACCCGCAGCAGCGGCTGATGCTGGAGACGTCGTGGGAGGCGTTCGAGCACGCCGGGATCGACCCGCACTCGCTGCGGGGCAGCCGGACCGGCGTGTTCGTCGGCGCGAACAGCGTCGAGTACCTGAACGCCATGCAGCGCGACGTGGACGCGCTGATCGGCTACACGATGACCGGGGTCGCGGGCAGCGTCGTGTCCGGCCGGGTGTCGTACGTGCTGGGGCTGGAGGGCCCGGCCGTCACCGTGGACACGGCCTGCTCGTCGTCGCTGGTGGCGATGCACGTGGCCGCGCACGCGCTGCGCAGCGGCGACTGCGACCTCGCGCTGGCCGGCGGCACCTGCGTCATCTCCACGCCCGGCACGTTCATCGAGTTCTCCAGCCAGAAGGGGCTCGCCTCGGACGGCCGGGTGAAGGCGTTCGCCTCGGCGGCGGACGGCACCGCGTTCGGCGAGGGCGTCGGCGTACTCGTGCTCGAGAAGCTGTCGGACGCGCGCCGCAACGGGCACCGCGTCCTGGCGGTGGTACGCGGCTCGGCCGTCAACCAGGACGGCGCGTCGAACGGCCTCACCGCGCCGAACGGGCCGTCGCAGCAGCGGGTCATCCGGGCCGCGCTGGCGAACGCCGGGCTCACCACGGCCGACGTGGACGCGGTGGAGGCGCACGGCACCGGCACCACGCTGGGCGACCCGATCGAGGCCCAGTCGCTCATCGCCACCTACGGCCAGGAGCGTGACCGGCCGCTCTGGCTCGGCTCGGTGAAAACGAACTTCGGGCACACCCAGGCCGCCGCCGGCGTCGCGGGCGTGATCAAGATGGTCATGGCGCTGCGGCACGAGGAGCTGCCCCGCACCCTGCACGTCGACAAGCCGTCGCACCACGTGGACTGGGCCGAGGGCGCCGTCCAGCTGCTCAGCGAGCCGGTGCGGTGGCCACGGGGCGAGAACCCGCGGCGCGCGGGCGTCTCGTCGTTCGGCATCTCGGGCACCAACGCCCACGTGCTGATCGAGGAGCCACCGGCCGCCGAGGCCCCGCAGAGCGCCCCGCCGGCCGAGGGCCCCGCCACGTGGGTGCTGTCGGCCCGGACGGAGGCGGCGCTGCGCGAGCAGGCGCTCCGGCTGCGCGACCGCCTGACCGACGACCTCGGCACGCACGACGTCGCGTACGCGCTCGCCAGCACCCGCGCCCGCCTCCCGCACCGCGCCGTCCTCGTCGGGGACCGGGACGAGCTCTCCGCCGCGCTCGACGCGCTCGCCGACGGCGGCGCGGCCCGCAACCTCGTCACCGGGCTCGCCGACGCCGGCGAGCGCACCGCGTTCCTCTTCCCCGGCCAGGGCTCGCAGTGGCTGGGCATGGCCGCCGAGCTGCTGGACACCGCACCCGTCTTCGCCGCCCGGATGGCGGAGTGCGCCACCGCCGTCGACCGGCACACCGACTGGTCGCTGCTCGACGTGCTGCGCGGCGTCCCGGGCGCCGCCTCCCTGGACCGGGTGGACGTCGTCCAGCCGGCGCTGTTCGCCATGATGGTCTCGCTGGCGGCGCTGTGGCGCTCCCACGGGATCGAGCCCGCCGCCGTCGTCGGGCACTCCCAGGGCGAGATCGCCGCCGCCTGCGTGGCCGGCGCGCTCACCCTGGACGACGCCGCCCTGGTGGTGACCCTGCGCAGCCAGCTGATCGCCGTGGACCTCGCCGGGCGGGGCGGCATGGTGTCCGTGTCGGAGCCGGTCGCGAAGGTCGCCCGGCGCCTGCGGCCCGGGCTGTCGGTCGCCGCCGTGAACGGGCCGTCCACCGTGGTCGTCTCCGGCGCGCCCGAGGCGCTCGACGAGCTGCTCGCCGAGTGCGAGCGCGACGAGGTCCGCGCGCGGCGCATCGACGTCGACTACGCCTCGCACTCCGCGCACGTCGAGTCGATGCGCGACGAGCTGCTCCGGGTCCTCGCCCCCGTGCGGCCCCGCACCGGCGACGTGCCGCTCTACTCGACCGTCACCGGTGAGCTGCTCGACACCGCCGAGCTGGTCGCCGAGTACTGGTACCGCAACCTGCGGCAGACCGTCGAGTTCGAGCAGACCGTACGCGGCGTCATCGCCGACGGCATCGACTCCTTCGTCGAGGTCAGCTCGCACCCGGTGCTCGTACCCGCCGTGCAGGACCTGCTCGACGAGGCGGGCGGCGGCTCGGTCGTCGGCACGCTGCGCCGCGACGAGGGCGGCCTGCGCCGGTTCCTGCTGTCGCTGGGGCAGGCGCACACCCGGGGCGTGCAGCCGGACTGGGCCACGCTGGTCACCACCCCGGCCCGACCGGTCGCCCTGCCCACGTACGCCTTCCAACGCCGGACCTACTGGCCCAGCGGGGCGGGCGGCCCGGTCGACGCCACCGGCCTCGGCCTCGGCTCCACCGGCCACCCGCTGCTCGGCGCGACCGTGTCGCTGGCCGGCGCGGACGGGGTGCTGCTCACCGGCCGGCTGTCGACCTCGGCGCACCCGTGGCTCGCCGACCACCGGGTGGCGGGCCGGATCTTCCTGCCCGGCACGGCCTTCGTCGAGCTGGCGGTCCGCGCCGGCGACGAGGTGGGCGCCACCGAGGTCGAGGAGCTGACGCTCGAAGCGCCCCTGGTGGTGCCGGAGCGGGGCGCGGTGCAGGTCCAGCTCCGCGTCGGCGAGCCCGGCCCGGACGGCGCCCGGCGGCTGACCGTCCACTCGCGGCCCGACGGTGACGGCCCGTGGACCCGGCACGCCACCGGCACCCTGGGCACCGGGACCTCCGGCGCCGACGACCGCGCGGCGGCCCCGGCGGGCGTCTGGCCGCCCGAGGGCGCCGAGGCGCTGGACACCGCCGAGCTGTACGACCGGTTCGCGGCGCTCGACGTGACGTACGGCCCCGCCTTCGGCGGCCTGGGGTCGGTGTGGCGGCGGGGCGACGAGCTGTTCGCCGAGGTCACCGCCCCCGAGGCGGCGAAGGTGACGGGCTTCGGCCTGCACCCGGCGGTGCTCGACGCGGCGCTGCACCCGCTCGGCCTGGGCGTGTTCACCTCCGACGACGACGGCGAGGGCGGGCCCTGGCTGCCGTTCGCCTGGCACGGGGTGACCCTGCACGCCACCGGTGCCGCCCGGCTCCGGGTCACCATCCGGTCGGCGGGCCCGAACGCCGTCGCGGTGACCGTCGCCGACCACGCCGGTGCGCCGGTCGCCACGATCGACGCGCTGGCCGTCCGCCGCCTGCCCGCGAACGCGCTCGCCGACCTGACCAACCCGCGCCACCAGGCGATGCACGTGCTCGACTGGGTGCCCGTCCCGGTGGGCGACGGCGCGGCCACGGTCGCGGTCGTGGGCGGCGAGCTGCCCGGCGCCACCGCGTACGACAGCCTCGCCGCGATCGGCGAGGTCCCCGACTTCGTGGTCCTCCCGGTCACCGCCGACGGCGACGACCTGGTCGGGGCCACCTACCGGGCGGTGGAGCACGCCCTCGCCGCCGTCCAGGAGTGGCTCGCCGACGACCGGTTCGCCGCCGCCCGCCTGGTCGTGCTGACCGAGGGGGCCACCGACGCGACCCGGCCGGCGCTCGCCGCCGTGTGGGGCCTGCTGCGCTCGGCCGCGTCCGAGAACCCCGGCCGGATCGTGCTCGTCGACGTGGCGGGCGGGCAGTGGGCGCCGAACCTCGTGCCGGCGCTGCGCTCGGGCGAGTCGCAGCTCGCCCTGCGCGGCACCGAGGTCCTCGTACCCCGCCTCGCGAAGGCGTCCGGGCAGCCGGGCACGCCACCGGAGATCACCGGCACGGTCCTCGTCACGGGGGCGTCGGGCACGCTCGGCCGCCTCGTCGCCCGGCACCTCGTCGCGCGGCACGGCGTGCGCCGGCTCGTGCTCGCCGGCCGTCGCGGCATGACCGAGGACCTGCGGACGCTGCACGACGAGCTGACCGCCCAGGGTGTGCACGTGACGGTCGCCGCCTGCGACGCCGCCGACCGCGCGGCGCTGGCCGCGCTCGTCGCGGAGCACCCGCCCACGGCGGTCGTGCACACGGCCGGCGTCCTGGACGACGGGATGATCCCGTCGCTCACGCCGGAGCGGATCGCCACCGCGCTGCGCCCCAAGGTCGACGCGCTCGTGAACCTGCACGAGCTGGCCGGCGACGTGAGCGCCTTCATCGTCTTCTCCTCCGCCGCGGGCGTCCTCGGCGGCCCCGGTCAGGGCAACTACGCGGCGGCCAACGCGTTCGTCGACGCGTTCGCCGCGTACCGGCGCGCCCAGGGCCTGCCCGCGGTGTCGCTGGCGTGGGGCATGTGGGCGCAACGCACCGGCCTCACCGGCGCGCTCGACGACGCCGACCTCGCCCGGATGCG
Source organism: Micromonospora sp. DT62 (assembly GCF_049847285.1). NCBI lineage: Bacteria > Bacillati > Actinomycetota > Actinomycetes > Micromonosporales > Micromonosporaceae > Micromonospora > Micromonospora sp. DT62. The sequence goes on along the minus strand of NZ_JBNCOB010000032.1, from coordinate 8,736 downwards.
GCGCTCCGGCGTGCGGCCCCTCTCCACCGAGGACGGGCTCGCGCTCCTCGACGAGGCGCTCGGCGCGCCCGAGGCCGCCCTCGTGCCGATCCACCTGGACCTCGCCGCCCTGCGGGAGCAGGCGACCGGCGGCGTGCTGCCCCCGGTGCTGCGCGGCCTGGTCCGCACCCCGGCGCGACGCCAGGTCTCCGCCGACGCCGCGGCGGCCTCCGACCTGGTCGCGGCCCTCGCCGGTCGCGGCCCGGCCGAGCGCCGCAAGGAGCTGGTCGACATCGTCCGTACGCAGGTCGCGGTCGTGCTCGGGCACGGCGGCGCCGAGGCGGTGGGCGCGACGAAGGCGTTCAAGGAGCTGGGCTTCGACTCGCTCACCGCCGTCGAGTTCCGCAACCGCCTCAACGCGGTCGTCGGCCTGCGGCTGCCCGTCACGCTGGTCTTCGACTACCCGAACCCCACCACGCTGGCCGAGCACCTGGACGCGGAACTCTTCGCCGGAGGGTCGGCCGCAGCCGTGGTCGTGGCCGCCACCGACGGCACCGACGACCCCATCGCGATCGTCGGCATGGGCTGCCGGTTCCCCGGCGGCGCCACCTCCCCGGAGAAGCTGTGGGACCTGGTCGCGGGGGGCGTCGACGCGGTGGCCGGCTTCCCGACCGACCGTGGCTGGGACATCGACAACCTCGTCGACCCGGACCCGGACAAGCCCGGCCGCACCTACTGCGGGGAGGGCGCCTTCCTGTACGACGCGGCCTGGTTCGACGCCGAGTTCTTCGGCATCTCCCGCCGCGAGGCCCTGGCCATGGACCCGCAGCAGCGGCTGTTCCTGGAGACCTCGTGGGAGGCCGTCGAGCGCGCCGGCATCGATCCCACCACCCTGCGCGGCAGCCGCACCGGGGTGTTCGCCGGCCTGATGTACCACGACTACACCGCGCACCTCCAGCACCTGCCTCCCGAGCTCGACGGCTTCATCGGCACCGGCGTCGCCGGCGGCGTGGTCTCCGGCCGGGTGTCGTACGCGCTGGGGCTGGAGGGGCCGGCGGTCACCGTCGACACGGCGTGCTCGTCGTCGCTGGTCACCCTGCACCTGGCCGCCCAGTCGCTGCGCCGGGGCGAGTGCACGCTCGCCCTGGCCGGTGGCGTGACCGTGCTCGCGACGCCCAACGCGTTCATCGACTTCAGCCGCCAGCGGGCCCTCGCGCCGGACGGCCGGTGCAAGTCCTTCGCCGCCGGCGCCGACGGCACCGGCTGGGGTGAGGGCGTCGGGGTGCTGGTGCTCGAACGGCTCTCCGACGCGCGCCGCAACGGCCACCCGGTGCTCGCCGTCGTACGCAGCACCGCCGTCAACCAGGACGGCGCGAGCAACGGCATGACCGCGCCGAACGGGCCGTCCCAGCAGCGCCTGGTCAACCAGGCGCTCGCCGACGCGGGGCTGCGACCGGCCGACGTGGACGCCGTCGAGGCGCACGGCACCGGCACCACCCTCGGCGACCCGATCGAGGCCCGGTCGCTCATCGCGACGTACGGCCGCGACCGGGGCGAGCACCCGCTCTGGGTCGGCTCGATCAAGTCGAACATCGGGCACACCCAGGCCGCCGCCGGCGTCGCCGGGGTGATCAAGATGGTGGAGGCGATCCGGCACGGCCTGCTGCCGCAGACGCTGCACGTCGACGCGCCGTCGCCGCACGTGGACTGGGCGGACGGGGCGGTCCAACTGCTGACCGGGGCGGTGCCCTGGCCGGAGACGGGACGGCCGCGCCGCGCCGGCGTCTCCTCGTTCGGCATCTCCGGCACCAACGCGCACGCGATCATCGAACAGGCGCCCGAGCCCGTGGTGGTGGACTCGACGGCCGAGGTGCCGGTGGTGCCCCTGGTGGTGTCCGGCCGGGACCAGGCCGCGCTGCGGGACCTGGCGGCCCGGCTCGCCGCCCACCTCACCGACGCGGCGTCCACCGTGGACGCCGGCTTCTCGCTCGCCACCACCCGTACCGCCCTGCGGCACCGGGCGGCCGTGCTCGGCCGGGACCTGGCCGAGTTGCGCGCCGGACTCGCCGCGCTGGCCCGTGGCGAGAACGCCCCCGGGGTGGTCGGCGGGGTCGCCGACACCGCCGGGGCGACCGCCGTGCTCTTCACCGGGCAGGGGGCGCAGCGGGTGGGCATGGCGGGGGAGCTGATGGGCTTCCCGGTGTTCGCGCGGGCGTTCGGCGAGGTGTGTGCGGAGCTGGACGGGCATCTTGAGCGGCCGTTGCGGGAGGTGTTGGGTTCCGAGGAGGTGCATCAGACGGGGTGGGCGCAGCCGGCGTTGTTCGCGGTGGAGGTGGCGCTGTTCCGGTTGTTCGAGTCGTGGGGGGTGCGGCCGGACTTCGTGGCGGGGCACTCGATCGGTGAGCTGGCGGCGGCGCACGTGGCGGGGGTCCTCACCCTGCCGGACGCCGCCCGGCTGGTGGCCGCCCGCGGCCGGCTGATGCAGGCGCTGCCGACCGGCGGCGCGATGGTGGCCGTACGCGCCGCCGAGGACGAGGTCGTCCCGCTGCTCTCCGACGCCGTGGCGGTCGCCGCCGTCAACGGCCCCACCTCGGTCGTGCTCTCCGGCGAGGAGGCCGCCACCCTGGCGGTCGCCGAAAAGTTGGCCGCCAGCGGTCGCAAGACCAAGCGGCTCACCGTGTCGCACGCGTTCCACTCGCCGCTGATGGAACCCATGCTCGACGAGTTCCGCGCGGTGGCCGGGTCCGTCACCCACCACCCGCCGACGATCCCGGTGCTCTCCACGGTCACCGGTGAGCCCGCCGAGCTGACCCCCGAGTACTGGGTGCGTCAGGTACGGGCGACGGTCCGGTTCGCCGCGGCCGTCGAGGCGCTGGCGGCACGCGGCGTACGCACCTTCCTCGAACTGGGCCCGGACGCGGTGCTCACCGCGCTCGGCCGGGAGTGCGTGGCCGACGGCGAGTTCGTGCCCGCGCAGCGCGCCGACCGGGACGGGCCGCTGGTGGTGACCGAGGCGCTCGCCCGCCTGCACAACCGCGGCGTGCCCGTCGACTGGCCGGCCTTCTTCGCCGGCGCGCGCCCGGTCGCCCTGCCCACGTACGCCTTCCAGCGCACCCGCCTGTGGCCGGACCCGCCCGCCGCCGCCGCGCCCGGCGACGACTTCTGGGCCGCGGTCGAGCGCGACGACCTGGGCACGCTGCTGGGCCTGGACGACACCGCGACCCTGAAGGACGTGGCGGTGGCGCTGTCGTCGTGGCGGCGCGGGCCCGCGCCCGGCTACCAGCTGCGGTGGTCCCCGGTCACGGAGCTGCCGGTGCCCGCCCTGCGGGGCGTGTGGCTGGTGCCGGCGGACGCCGACCGGATCGCCGAGGCGATGGCCCGGCACGGCGCCGACGTGCGCGTGTACCGCGACGGCACGGTGGACGAACTGCTCGACCTGGTGCCCGAACACGTGGCCGCGGGGGTGCTGACGACGTCCGCCGTGCCCACCCCCGCCGGGCTGCTGCGGGCCCTCGACGAGTCCCGCGTCGAGGCTCCCGTGTGGTGCCTGACCCGGGGCGCGGCCGCGGTCACCCCCACCGAGCGGATCACCGACCTGGACGGGGCGGCGGCGTACGGCTTCGGCCGGTCCACCGCCCTCGCCACGCCCCGGGCCTGGGGCGGGGTGGTCGACCTGCCGGAGACGCTCGACGACCGGACGCTGACCGCCCTGTGCCGGGTGCTCACCCGGGGTGCCGGCGAGGACCAGGTGGCGCTGCGCTCGGCGGGCGTCTTCGCCCGCCGGCTCGTCGCGGCCCCCGCGCCGACCGGTGAGCCGTGGCGGCCGGCGGGCCCGGTCGCGCTGCACGGCGGGCCGCTGGCGGACCGGATCGCCGCCCTGCTGGAGGCGGCGGGCGCGACGGTCACCACGGGGGCCGCCGACACGGTGGTCGTCACCAGCGACGCCGACGACCCGGTCGCGACCGCCCTCGCCGCCCGCGCCGAGCGGCTTGTGCTCGTACACAGGGCCGACGAGATGTTCGGTGTCGCCGGCGCCGCCGAGACGGCGGCCGTGTTCGACGCGATCGCCCAGCAGCGCGACGGGGCGGTGTCGATCGCGGTCGGTCCGGACGTCACCGTCGAGCAGTTCGGCGCGGCGGTGGGCACGGGCGCGGCCGGCCGGGTCGCCGCCGCCGTGGACTGGCCCTCGTTCGTGCCCGACTACACCCGGTACCGGCCGAGCCCGCTGCTGCGGGACCTGCCGGACGCGATGCGCCACGTCACCGAGGCCGCCGAGGACACGCTCGACGCCGACAGCCCCGACGCGTTGCGCCGGCTGCTCGACGGCGCCGACGAGGCCGAGACCCGCGTGGTGCTGTCCCACGTGGTGCGGGCCCAGACCGCGTACACGCTCGGTCTGCCGTCGGCCGCCGCGGTCGACGAGAACCAGGAGTTCCTCGACATCGGTTTCTCCTCCCTCACCGCCGTGGAACTGCGGCGCCGGCTCGAGGCCCTCACCGGGCTGGAGCTGACCGCCGCGCTCGTCTACGACCACCCGACGCCTGCCGAGGTGGTCGAGGAACTGCTCGCCCAGCGGGCCCTCGTCGCGTAGCAGGCCCCCCACGACGAGGAGCGGACCTTCGTCACCCCCCTCACGGAAGGAAGCCATCATGAGCAAGTCCGCTCGGATGAGCACGCTGATCAAGCCGCCCAAGGTGGCGTGGAACCCGACGGAACGCCGGCTGCTGCGCGCGGCGGGCATCGCCGACCTGCGCGACGTGGCCCGCCGGGCGGTGCCCCGGATGGTGTTCGACTACTGCGACGGGGCGGCGGACAGCGAGCGCAGCCTCAGTCGCGCCCGGGAGACGTTCGCCAACATCGAGTTCCAGCCGTCGGTGCTGCGCGACGTGTCCCACCTGGACACCAGCCGGACGGTGCTCGGCAAGCGGCAGGAGCTGCCGTTCGCCCTGGCGCCGGTCGGCTTCAACCGGGTGATGCACGCCGAGGGCGAGCCGGCCGTCGCGTCGGTGGCGCAGCAGTTCGGCATCCCGTACTCGGTCTCCACCCTCGCGACCACGTCGCTGGCGGACGTCGCCGCCGCCGCGCCCGAGGGCCGGCACTGGTTCCAGCTGTACTTCGCCGAGGACCGGGCGATGGTCAAGGAACTGATCGCGCTCGCCGAGGAGGCGAAGTTCGACACCATCCTGCTGACGCTGGACACGCCGATCTCCGTGCCGCGCCGCCGCGACATCCGCAACGGCCTGACCATCCCGCCGTCGATGAGCGTCGGCACCATCGCCGAGGCGTTCCTGCATCCGGGCTGGTGGATGCGGCAGTGGCGGGCCGGCACCCCGTCCCCGCAGGTGCTCAAGGCCACCGGCGGGTCCGCGTCCGACATGATCAAGCGGGTGTTCAACCCGCGGCTGTCCATCGACGACGTCGAGTGGCTGCGCGGCGCCTGGTCGGGCAAGCTCGTCGCCAAGGGCGTGCAGAGCGTCGCCGACGCCAAACGGGTCGCGGACGTCGGGGTCGACGGGGTGTGGCTGTCCACGCACGGCGGACGCAAGCTCGACCGGGCCCCGGTGCCCGTCGAGCTGCTGCCGGACGTCGTGGACGAGGTGGGCGACCGGGTCGAGGTGCTCGTCGACACCGGCATCACCTCGGGCGCCGACATCGTGGCGGCGATCGCCCTGGGCGCCACCGCCGCCGTGGTCGGCCGGGCCTACCAGTACGGACTGATGGCCGGCGGCCGGCGCGGCGTCGTACGGGCCATGGAGATCCTGAGCCGGGAGATCGAGGTCACCATGAAGCTGCTCGGGGTCTCCTCGGTGGGCGAGCTGAACCGTTCGCACGTCAGGTTCCGCTGATTCCCGCCGCTTTCTCGATCCCCGGTCGGATCGATCGGGCTGTCGCATTTCGGGGCGTACGTGGAGGTTATTTGTGGCACGCATGAGCGGGAACGGTCACTGCCGTTCGTTCAACGGGGACGGGAGGATGGACATCATGGTCCGCGACGACGTCACGGGCGAACTGCTGGTCTTCCCGCACAGCGGCAGCTTCCGGGGTAGCGAGACCTTCGGCGAGCCGGAGCTGATCAGCACCGGCTTCCATCCGAACCGGAACCACGGGCTGGTCCGTCCCATCGACGTCAACGGCAACGGCCACGCCGACGTCATCGGCGTGAGCATGACGCACATGAACGAGACCCACGGGATCTTCCTCTATCCGAACAGGGGTGGACTGAACGGTCTCGACACCCTCGGCGAGCCGATCCGCATCTCCGGCGCCCGCGACGACAAGAAGTGGGAGACCCTCGGCATCGCGGACCTGGACCTGGACGGCTGTGACGACATGTTCGGCCGCGAGCAGGACGCGGGCCACGTCGACGCGTTCTTCAACCAGCGGCAGGTCACGCAGAACGAGACGTACGACCGCACCGCGCACCGCATGGTGACCGTCGACGTCGGCGACTTCCCGCTCGCGATGGCCGACTTCACCGGCACCGGCCGGGCCGACCTGCTGGTCCGGCGGGCGAACGGCGACCTCGACCTGTACGAGTTCGCGCACAACACCTCCGGCGAGGGCCCGTGGTGGCGCGGCGAGGGCCGGTGGTTCACGCTCGCCCACGGCTGGCAGGAGTACGAGATCATCACGGTGACCGACATCGACCTCGACGGCCGCCCGGACGTGCTGGGTCTGCGCCCCGACGGCACGCTCGTCGTCCACCTGCACCACGGCACGTTCGACCCGGACCGGCCGTTCGCGACGCTGTCCGCACCGGAGGTCGTCGCGACCGGCTGGCAGAAGTACTCGGTGGTGAGCTGACGTGGGCCGGCTCGCGCCGCCACGCACGCCCGGGGACCCCGACACAGTGGACGCACGACGAGAGGAGCAGTGGTGAGCGTGAATGAGGCCGGCGACCAGGCCGGGTGGCGGCTGGTGGTGGAATCGAAGCGCTGCATCAGCTCGGGTTTCTGCGTGGGCAGCGCGCCGGAGCACTTCGCGATGGACCCCGTCTCCCGGCCGCTGGCCGACGTGGTGGCGCCGTCCGACCAGGTGATCGAGGCCGCCGAGTTCTGCCCCGTGGAGGCCATCTCGGTGATCGACGCGCAGGACGGGACGCTGATCGCCCCGAAGCGATGACGGCTCGGCCCGCCGGGTGCGACCACGCCCGGCGGGCCGACGCCCCGCACAGACCGCCGTGGGCGGCCTTTCTTCGTTTCCGGCTGCGGCCGGGCCCGGGCAGTCCACCAGGCGGCCCGGGCCCGACACGACGCGGTCCGCCGGCCACCCGCCGAGATCGGCGAGGTGACCGGCGGACCGCGTCCTCCGTAGCGCTCAGACCGTGACCGGGAGGGAGATCAGTGCCGGCACCAACGGCGTACGCCTGACCTTCAGCGACTCCCGGGGCGCGGCGAGCTTGATGTTCGGGAAACGCATGAACAGCTCCCGGAGGGCGATGATCGTCTCCATCCGGGCCAGCTCCGAACCCGAGCAGAAGTGCGGGCCGCCGCCGAACGCCACGTGCCCCTTGTCCTCGCGGTCGATGTCGAGCACCTGCGGCTCGGGGAACCGCTTCGGGTCGTTGCCCGCCGCGGTCAGGTGCAGCAGCACCGTCTCGCCCTTGGCGATCTTCGTGCCGTCGATCTCCAGGTCCTCCGTGGCGAAGCGGCGGAAGCCGTGGTGCACGGAGCCGTTGCGGCGCAGCAGCTCCTCGACGGCCACGTCGAACAGGTCCGGGTCCTTGCGGAGCCGCTCCAGCGTCTCCGGGCTGTCGAGCAGCGCCAGCGCGCCCCGGCCGATCATGCCCGCGGTGGTGTCGTACCCGCCCAGCATCGTCAGCAGGGCCAGGGCCATCACCTGGTAGACGTTGAGTTCGGGCTCGCCGTCGGCGTTCTTGGCGTGGATCCAGTACGAGAAGAGGTCCTCGCCGGGCTCCTTCGTCTTCTCCTCGCGGACCATGTTCATGAAGTGCGACATCTTCGTGCGGACCATCGCGTTGGTCTCGTTGTCGCCGCTGAACACCAGGTCTGCCCAGTGCTTCAGGTCCTTGCGGTACTCCTCGCGGATGCCGAGCACGTCGCAGACGATCGTGATCGGCAGGATGGCCGCGTAGTCCTCGACCAGGTCGCCGCCGCCGGCCGCCTCGATCGCGTCCAGCCGGGCCTTGACCAGCTGGTGCACCCGGGGGCGGAAGGTCTCCAGGTTGCGGGGCAGGAAGGTGAAGTTGATCATCTTCTTGAGCCGCGTGTGCTCCGGCGGGTCGAGGGTGACGATCGTCCCGGTCGCCTCGCCTTCCGGGAAGCGCTTGCTGGTGAAGTCCCCGTTGCTGTACTCGCGGGGCCGCGCGAGGCGCCTGTCGCGCAGTGCGGAGTAGACCTCGGCGTGACCGGTCACCAGCCACACGGGGCCGTGGTCGGGCAGGCAGGTGCGGTGCACGGCACCCTTTTCGTGCAGTGACGCGTAGACCTCGTACGCCGCGTACGGGCTAGCGAAGTAGTCGTCGTCCATCACCATCTGATGCCCGTGCGCCGGGCACTTGTTCGCCATGTCGTCCTCGCTGTGGTCTGAGCAGGAATCGCCGTCGGCCTCCGGTGCGCCAGGCGTCACGGACCGCGCGCTCCTGATGTTGCCCGCAGACGGTCCACCCTCGGGTAATCGTGGAGGCGATCGTGGCTGGTGCGGAGTGGGTCGGTGGGTTAGTGGGTGAGTGCGGGGATTTGGATTTTGGCGTCGTGTTCGAGGATGCGTTGTTGGAGTTCTTGGAGGCTGCGGCCG
>NZ_JBNCOB010000031.1:0-86314 GCF_049847285.1 Micromonospora sp. DT62 | reverse complement strand
CGTCCGCGAGGTCCACACCGCCCTCCTCGCCGACTTCACCGCCCTCAACACCCCTTGACGTCTATAGGAGCATCCCCGCTGCTTCCTGTCGGTGGTCTCCACTACCGTCCGCCGACGTGAGCGCAACGCAGACGTACCGGTACCTCGGATCCTCCGCCCTCGCCCGCGACGGCCTCGACCTGCAGACCAGCGGCGGACCCGCACCCCACCCCCGATTCTTCACCGGGTTCCTCACCACCCCCCAGGCGGCGGCCGCCGGCCTGCTCGCCGTCGCCGAGGTCGCCCGCACCCGCTACCACCGGCCCGTCAGCCCCGCCAGCCTCGACCCGGTGGTCACCGGCAGCCGCGACCGGCTCCGGTTCGAATCCTTCTCCGGCTGCTGCGGCGTCTACGCCCGCCTCGACACCCTGCCCGCCGGCCTCGACGGCGACGTGATCGAGCACGGCACCACCAACGTCGACGTCAACAACCCACTGCGCGAGGCACTGGCCCGCGTCGGCGGCCTCGACCCGCTGCACCTGTCCGTCGGCCCCGACGACCTGACCGTCGCCACCATGGACGCCCCCATCGTGGAGAAGAAGGTCCCCCTCCCCGCGCGCTGGCTGCGCGGCTTCGCCGAGGTGCAGATCCTGTCAGCCACCTTCGAACCCCGCGCCGAGATCCCCGCCACCGAGGCGGCCACCTTCCTACGCCGGCTCCCCACCACCAGCGACCGCTCGGTCCTCTGGGCGGTGCCCGCCGGCCGGTCCCTGCGACTGACCTCCCGTCCCGTCCCCGGCGCCGTCTGCCTGGCCGGAGCGAGCCGACTGACCGCCCTCCGCGCCATGCTGCGCTTCGCCGACACCCTGCGCGTGTACGGACCGACCGTCACCACCGGCTCGGCACCCGTACCGAGCACCTGGGAACTGGACACCGGCGCCCTGCGCCTCTCCCTCACCCTCTCACCCGAGCCGTACCGCGGATTCTCCGGCGAAGGCGCCGCCCTCACCGCCCTCGCCGGCGACGACGTGGCCGACGACGCCAACCTCGTCGCCGCCGTACTCTCCTGGGATCCCACCATCGACGTCGACCGGCTGGCCACCGACACCGCCCTCGACCCGGCCCGCGTCCGGGCCGCGCTCGCCGAACTCGGCACCGCCGGCCGCGTCGGCTACGACGTCGCCGAAGCCGCGTACTTCCACCGGGTCATGCCCTACGACGCGGGCCGCGCCGAACGCGACAACCCCCGCCTCGTCGGCGCCCGGGCGCTGCGCGACGCCGGAGCCGTCCACCACGACACCGCCACCACCGCCACCGTCCACAGCGGCGAGCAGGTCTACCGGGTCCGCCAACTGCCCGGCGGCGACCTCACCTGCACCTGCCCCTGGTGGGCCAAGCACCGCGGCCAACGGGGACCCTGCCGGCACGCGCTGGCCACCCGGATGTCGACCGCCGAGCGCGCGGGGGAGCGGGTGTGAGACACGCACAGCAAGCGTTCCTCAAGAGCACGGTACGGCGGCAACGGGAACTGGCCGCCGGCGGCACCAGCGACCTGTTCGACCTCATCCAGAACAGCTCCGCCGGGCAGATCGTGGCGGCCCTGGCCGACCTGCCGGAACAGCGCCGCCGGGAGATCGGCGCCGACCTGACGACCTGGTTCACGCAGCGGCACCGCACCACCTGGTGGACCGCCGGCTCCGGCACCGCCCTGGCAGTCGCCGTCGTCGGCTGCCTACCCACCGCCGCACAGGCCGCGACGATCCTCGCCCGCAACACGGTCAACCCCCACGGCGAACGCGCCGCCGCCCTGATGACCAAGGTCGCCGAGGACCGCGGCATCACCTGGCTCGGCGACCTCGCGCACCGACTGGCCACGAAGATCAACCAGCAGACCGGCATCGAACACTGGCGCTTCCTCACCGCGCTGCTCCGCGCCACGGCAACGACACCACCAGCCAACGACCGGTTCGTCGAACTGTGGCTGAACTCGATACAACTGCCGCAGCGGGGACACGCCGGCCCACCGGCACCCCTGACCCAACGGCTACGCGACGACCCGTTCCTCCACGCCATGCTGCCCCGCCTGTTCGAGATCGACGGCCTCGGCACCCGCATGACGTTCGACGAGGTCACCACAACCTGGCACGAACGACGACGGCACATCCTGCCAACCGCGCTGGCCCGACTCGCCGCCGAAGGCACCATCGACCGGACGTTCCTGATCGACGCCTGCATCGGCCGACTCCTGCGCGGCGACCGGGCGTCCGCCCTACGCGCCTTCACCACCCTGCTCACCGAACTCGAACCCACCACCACCGAGGTCGCCACCCGCACCACCGACTACCTCCGCCTGCTCGCCGACGCGCCGGCCCCGGCCGCCACCATCGCGCAGAAGGCCCTACGAGACCTGCCCGACCTCCAGATCGACACCATCCTCGACACCTCCCGGGACGTGCTGCTCCGCCCGGACAAGACACTCGTCAAGGCCCAGCTCACCTGGCTCGACCGCCTGGCCCGCCACCACCGCGACCGAGCGGCCGAGATCGCCGAGGTCATCGCCGTCGCCGCCGAACACCCCGCCGTCGAACTACGCGACCGCGCCCACACCCTGGCCACCCGCCACGGACACGACCCGACGGCGGACCGCACCGGCCCGGCGCACGCCCGACCACGCGGCGACGACCTGCCCCCACCCGCACCACCCGCACCCGCACCCGCCCCCATCACCGACGTCGACGAACTCGCCGAAGAGGTCGCCGCCCTGCTCGGCACCCCGTCGCAGGGCACACCGCTGGACCGCATCCTCGACGGACTCGTCCGGCTCACCACGACCGACGACACCCGGGTGCACGCCGCCCTCACCCCCGTCATCGAACGCCGGCACTGGTCCTGGGACAACGAACACCGCCACGACCCCCTCTGCCTGTGCAAGCTGGTCGTCGACCTGCTCACCACCCCCAGCACCGCCACCGACCAGCAGACCCGACGACACCGCCGCTGGGAGACACTGCTCACCGCCGTACGCCGCACCCCCGCACCACCACCACTCACCACCGACCCCCGGGTACCCCCACCGCACCGGCTGCTCCGAGCCCGCCTCGCCGAAATCGGCGCGCACCTCACCGAGCCGGGACACCCCGGCCTGCTCGCCACCCCCACCCACGCCAACGGCACCCTCGACCCGCTCGCCCTGATCGAACGCCTCGCGGCCCTCGGCGACCGCCCAGCCTGGCACTGGGACCTCACCCAGGCCCTGCTGCGCCTACCCACCGACACCGACGGGACGGTCGCCGGCAAGGCCGCCGCACTGGGCACCCCGGCGGGGGAGCGGCTCGCCACCTGGCTGCGCGCCGGCGGACTGCCGCAACCCGTCACGCGACCCGTCACCCTCACCCGACGCCCCCGCAGCAACGGCTACGACTGGGAGTACGACCAACTACCGCCCAAGCGCATCCTCGTCGAGCTGCGCCCACCCGACGGACACGACGACCCGTACGGACTGCTGACCGCCGACCCCGCACCGATCGGTGTCGAGCACTCCGCCTGGGCGAACCTGCTGCCGTCGACCCTGCCGGGGCACCGGGCAGTCGTCGCCGCGTACGCCCTGCCGATCGTGGCCGCCACCGCGGACATGGACCAACGCGGCGGCACGACCATGCTGCCGCTGCTCGCCGAAGCCACCGGCCCCGGCGGACCAGCCCTCGACCTCGCCCTGTCCTACGGCCTCGCGGCCCGCCACGGCACCGACCGGATCGCCGCCCTGGACGCCCTGCTCGCCCTCGCCGCAGCCGGACAGCTCGACGCCACCGCGACGGGCGGACAACTCGGCCGACTCGTCGCCGGGCAACTGGTGAAGCTGTCCAGGGCACTCGAACCACTACGCGACGCCGCCCAGGCCGGAGCACCACTGACCGTGTGGCGACTGATCGCCGCCGCACTGCCGTCGGCACTCGCCGCACCCCAGCCCCCGCGCGGCCTGCCGGACCTGCTGAGCCTCGCGGCCGAGACGGCCAGCACCACCGGCGCCCGCATCGACGTACCCGGCCTGGCCGACGTCGCCGCCCGGGGCGGATCCAGCCGCCTCGTCACCGAGGCCCGACGCCTGCACCGCGCACTCGACACGGTATGACCCGGCAAACTGACGGCGACAGGCCGCCGACCCTGCTGGGCAACCCCGACACCACATGGCACGATCCTGCAGGTGACCAGCAAAGACGCCGCCGACCAGCACCTACGCGACCTCGCCCGGCTGCGCCGCGTCCGCGACCGCATCGACCGCGAGTACGCACAGCCCCTGGACGTCGAGGCACTCGCCCGCGGCGCGAACATGTCAGCCGGACACCTCAGCCGCCAGTTCCGCCAGGCGTACGGCGAGTCACCGTACGCCTACCTCATGACCCGGCGCATCGAACGCGCCATGGCGCTGCTGCGCCGCGGCGACCTCAGCGTCACCGAAGTCTGTTTCGCCGTCGGCTGCTCCTCGCTGGGCACCTTCAGCACCCGCTTCACCGAACTGGTCGGCGTGCCGCCGAGCACCTACCGCGCCCGGACAGCTCACGCGACGGCGGAGATGCCCGCGTGCATCTCCAAACAGGTGACCAGACCGATCAGGAATCGAGAAGCACGCGCCAGGCAGCCACAACTAGCCTGACCGGCATGGACATCACCATTCACAACACCTTCCTCCCGCACACCGACGCCGACGCCGCCCTGACCTTCTACCGCGACACCCTCGGCTTCGAGGTCCGCAACGACGTCGGATACAACGGCATGCGCTGGCTCACCGTCGGCCCCGCCAACCAGCCCGGCACGTCCATCGTCCTGCACCCGCCGGCCGCCGAACCCGGCATCACCGACGACGAACGCCGCACCATCCTCGAACTCATCGCCAAGGGCAGCTACGGCGCCATCACCCTGGCCACCGACGACCTCGACGGCCTCTTCGAGCGGCTACAGGCCAGCGGCGCCGACGTCGTGCAGGAACCCACCGCCCAGCCCTACGGCGTCCGCGACTGCGCCTTCCGCGACCCCACGGGCAACCTGATCCGCATCAACGAGCGGCACTGAGCCCTCCGGCACACCCAGACACCAGCCAGGCAACACCTCGACGCGGACCGCGACAGCGGCCCCGCGCAGCAGATGGAGACACGATGAGCACCGCCACGGGGACGGACACCCAGGCACCCGCCCACATCGCCGACAGCCACGACCTGATCCGCGTGCAGGGCGCCCGCGTGAACAACCTCAAGGACGTCAGCGTCGACATCCCCAAACGCCGCCTCACGGTCTTCACCGGCGTCTCCGGCTCGGGCAAGAGCTCACTCGTGTTCGGCACCATCGCCGCCGAGTCACAGCGGATGATCAACGAAACCTACAGCGCCTTCCTCCAGGGCTTCATGCCGTCGCTCACCCGACCGGACGTCGACCTGCTCGACGGGCTGACCACGGCGATCATCGTCGACCAGGAACGGATGGGCGCCAACCCCCGCTCCACCGTCGGCACCGCCACCGACGCCAACGCCATGCTGCGCATCCTGTTCAGCCGCCTCGGCCAACCCCACATCGGCTCGCCCAACGCGTACTCCTTCAACATCCCCACCGTGCGCGCCAGCGGTGCGATCACCGTCGAACGCGGCAACAAGACCAAGGCCGAGAAGGCCACCTTCCACCGCCTCGGCGGCATGTGCCCCCGCTGCGAGGGCATGGGCACCGTCAACGACATCGACCTGACCGCCCTCTACGACGCCGGCAAGTCACTCAACGAGGGCGCCCTCACCATCCCCGGCTACAGCATGGACGGCTGGTACGGGCGCATCTTCCGCGGCTGCGGCTACTTCGACCCCGACAAGCCGATCAGCAAGTTCACCAAGAAGGAACTGCACGACCTGCTCCACCGGGAACCCACCAAGATCAAGGTCGACGGCATCAACCTGACGTACGTCGGCATCATCCCGCAGATCCAGAAGTCCTTCCTCGCCAAGGACGTCGACGCCCTCCAACCCCACATCCGGGCCTTCGTCGAGCGGGCCGTCACCTTCCAGACCTGCCCGAGCTGCGACGGAACCCGACTCAGCCCCGAAGCCCGCGCATCGAAGATCAACGGCAAGAGCATCGCCGACGTCTGCACCATGCAGATCAGCGACCTGGCCGAGTGGATCCGCGACCTCGACGTACCCTCGGTGGCCCCCCTGCTCAAAGGGCTGCAACACCTCCTCGACTCGTTCACGCAGATCGGCCTGGGCTACCTCTCACTCGACCGCCCCTCGGGCACCCTGTCCGGGGGAGAGGCACAACGCACCAAGATGATCCGCCACCTCGGCTCGTCCCTCACCGACGTCACCTACGTCTTCGACGAACCCACCATCGGCCTGCACCCGCACGACATCGAGCGGATGAACAACCTGCTGCGGCAACTGCGCAACAAGGGCAACACCGTGCTCGTCGTCGAACACAAACCCGAGACCATCACGATCGCCGACCACGTCGTCGACCTCGGCCCCGGCGCCGGCACCCACGGCGGCACGGTCTGCTTCGAAGGCACCGTCGAAGGACTGCGGGGCAGCGACACCGTCACCGGCCGCCACCTCGACGACCGGGCCGCCGTCAAGAAGACGGTACGCACGCCCACCGCCACCCTCGAGATCCGCGGCGCGACCGAACACAACCTGCGCGACGTCGACGTCGACATCCCACTCGGCGTCCTCTGCGCCGTCACCGGCGTCGCCGGCTCCGGCAAGAGCTCGCTGATCCACGGTTCCGTCGCCGGCCGCGACGGCGTCGTCGTCATCGACCAGGGCGCGATCCGCGGCTCCCGACGCAGCAACCCGGCGACCTACACCGGCCTGCTCGACCCCATCCGCAAGGCGTTCGCGAAGGCCAACGGCGTCAAACCGGCACTGTTCAGCGCCAACTCCGAAGGCGCCTGCCCCACCTGCAACGGCGCCGGCGTCATCTACACCGACCTGGGCGTCATGGCGACCGTCGAGACCACCTGCGAGGAATGCGGCGGCAAACGGTTCCAGGCAGCCGTCCTGGAGTACACGCTGGGCGGCCGGAACATCGCCGAGGTACTCGCCATGCCCGTCGCCGAGGCCGAGGAGTTCTTCGGCACCGGCGAGGCGCGTATCCCCGCCGCCCACGCCATCCTGAACCGACTCGCCGACGTCGGACTGGGCTACCTCAGCCTCGGCCAGCCCCTCACCACCCTCTCCGGCGGCGAACGGCAGCGCCTCAAGCTCGCCACCCACATGGCCGAGAAGGGCGGCGTCTACGTCCTCGACGAGCCGACCACCGGCCTGCACCTCGCCGACGTCGAACAACTGCTCGCCCTGCTCGACCGACTCGTCGACTCCGGCAAGTCGGTCATCGTCATCGAGCACCACCAGGCGGTCATGGCACACGCCGACTGGATCATCGACCTCGGCCCCGGCGCCGGCCACGACGGCGGCCTGATCGTCTTCGAGGGCACCCCCGCCGACCTCGTCGCCAAGCGGTCCACCCTCACCGGCGAACACCTCGCCGCCTACGTCGGCGCCTGACCGAGGCCGCCGGCGGGCACCGGTCCGGCGGGCGCTCCCGCGCTGCGTCGGGCCGGGCCCGCCAACCGCGCCGACTGCGAGCGCTCCTCGCCTTCGTAGCGGCGGGGGAGCAGCGCCCGGCGGGCCGGGATCCGGCCGCTCGGCATGCGTACGCTCACGTCCATGCCGACCGCGATGATCGAGATGGACGACGGTGCACAGCTGCGCACCTGGACCACCGGCTCGCCGGAGCACGCGGACACTCCCTTGGTCGTCCTGCACGGGGGTCCGGGACTGCCGGACTATCTCGGCCCGGTCGCCGCCCTGGTCGAAGACCTGTGCCTGGTCCACCGCTACGACCAGCGAGGCACAGGCGGATCGGCCTGGGCGGGGGAGCACACGATCGCCCGCCACGTCCGGGACCTGGCGCTGTTGCTGGACGCGTGGGGACACGACCGGGCCGTCCTGGTGGGGCACTCGTTCGGGACCAACATGGCCGGCTACTTCACGCTGGCGCATCCCGAGCGCGTGGCGGGATCGGTACAGATCGCCGGGCCCTTCCTGGACCCCTGGCGGGATGCCTACCGGGCTGCGCAGCGAGCACGACGCACCGACGAGCAGCAGGACCGGCTCGACGAACTCGAAGCGATCGCATCGCGCACCGACGCCGAAGAGATCGAGTACCTTACCCTGGCGTGGTTCACCGACCATGCCGACCGGGCTCGGGCGTGGGACTGGGCACTGGCATCGGCCCGCGCGCTGCGACCCGTCAACTACGCGATGAACAGCCAGCTCAACGCCGAGAAGAAGGCGGACCCGCTCGAATCGCACGTGGACGAGCTCCGCGAGCGCCTTCCCGCCGGCACCGTGATCATCGGTGGGGCAGACGACAGCCGTCCCGCCGAGGCCCTGCGACGACTCGGAGCCCACCTCGGATGCGAGGTCGTGCTCATCCCGAACGCGGGCCACCATCCCTGGCTGGAAGCACCGGACCAGTTCAGCGCGACGTTCCGCGCCGCGGTGACGAGAGTGTGCCTGACGAATCACCGGAACGACGGCGAAGGCGCGGCGCAATAGGCCTCGAAACCACAGGCAGACCGACTGTGGCCAGTGATTCGATAATGTACATTATGTCAAGTAAGCCGGGTCGGGCACTCCCTCGACCCCCTCGGACGGCAGGTCGGCAAGGCGCCGCAGGTGCGCCTCCACCAGCGCGACCCGCGCCCGCACCGGCGCGGGCGGGACGGCGATCAGATCGTGGCCGTGCGCCCGATAGACCTCCTCGTGCACGCGGGCGAACGCCAGCGACTCGACGTAGCCGATCCGGCGGGCGGCACTCGGTGTCACGAAGCCCAGCGGCTCGACCAGGAACACCTGCCGCTGGTAGGCGCCGTCGCGCAGCACCCGTCGCACCTCCTCGGCGAGCACGCGCCCCGGCGGGCGTCCCAGATGCCGCGCGAGGGCCAATGTGCACAGCGGCGACCGGTCGTGGACCTGCACCGGCCCGTACGCCCCGGGCGCCTCGCGGCGTTCCCGCTGGAGCCGCACGACGGCGTCGACGAACCCGGCCTCCCGCCACGGTTCGGCAACGCCCCGCCCCTGCTGGGCCGCGATGACGTCGGTGGCCGCCTCGGCGACGACGTCCCACCCGCGTCGGCGCAGCGCGTCGGCGAGTGTCGTCTTGCCCGCCCCCGGTGCACCCGTCAGTACGTACCGCCGCACGCTCTCCCCTCTCTCCCGCCGTTGCCAGCAAACCCGAAAATGCTGCATAATATCCCTTATGCATGACAAACAGGACGAATCGGTACAGCGGCTCATCGAGGAGTTCCTGACGGCCCGCGCGACCCGCAAGCCCTCCCCCCACACGCTGCAGGCGTACCGGCGGGACCTGCGCGCCGTCGCCGAACTGGCAGCCGAGGAGGCCACCCCTCCCCTCCCCCTCGACGCGCTGCCCGTCGCCGCCCTCAGCGCCCGCGTCATGCGCGCGGCATTCGCCCGCTTCGCCGCTCCCCGTGCGGCCGCGTCGGTGCACCGCGCGTGGTCCACCTGGAACAGTTTCTTCTCCTTCCTGGTCGCCGACGGGGTGGTCGCCGGCAACCCGATGCCGGCGGTCGGTCGTCCCCGGGCGCCTCTCCCCCAGCCCAAGCCGCTGCGTGGCGCGGACACCCCCGAGCAGTTGCTCGCCTCGGTGGCCCGGCAGGAGGGCCGGCAGCGCGACCCGTGGCCGGAGCGCGACCTGGCGGTGCTGGCGTTGGCGCTCTGCGCGGGGCTGCGACTGTCGGAGCTGCTGGCGCTGCGCGTGGGGTCGTTGACGGGCCGTGCGGGCGAGCGGCGGGTCGACGTGGCCGGCAAGGGCGGGCGGCCGAGGGTGGTGCCGATCGAGCCGGAACTGGACGGGGTGCTGGTGGGCTACCTGGACAGCCGGGTGCGGCGGTTCGGGTCGCGTACGGTGCGGCCGGACGTGCCGTTGCTGGTGGACCGTCAGGGTGAGCCGCTGCGCCGGGGCGGGCTGCAGTATCTGGTGGAGTCCTGCTACCGGCGGGCGGGCATCACCGACCGGGTGCCGCGTGGGGCGCGGTTGCACGCGTTGCGGCACACCTTCGCGACGCGGTTGGCGGAGGACGGGGCCAGTGCGGCGGAGATCATGCGGTTGCTGGGGCATGCGTCGTTGGCGTCGTCGCAGACGTACATCGAGGTGACGGCCGGGCAGCAGCGCGACGCGGTGCGGTCCAACCGCACCAATCGGGCGTTGGCGGGGTTGGTGCCGGTGGAGCGCGACGGGCGGTCGTGAGGCGGCCTGGTGTGGCCGGCGGTGGCCCGGGCGTCGAGGTCGTCGACGCCCGGGCCGGGGGTGTCAGGCGTGGCCGATGGCGCGGCGGGCGGCGTCGAGGGCGTTGCGGAAGAGCATGGCGACGGTGGTGGGGCCGACGCCGCCGACGCGGGGGGGGTGATGGCACCGGCGACGTCGGCGCAGGATTCGTCGACGTCGGGCAGGAGGCGTCGGCCTTCGTAGCGGACGCCGCCGCCGATGACGACGGCGCCGGGGCGGACGTGTTCGGGTTGGATGATGCCGGGGACGCCGGCGGCGGCGATGAGGATGTCGGCGCGTCGGGTGTGGGTGGCCCAGTCGGGGACGCCGGTGTGTACGACGGTGACGGCGGCGTTGGCGGTGGGGCGTTTCTGGGTGAGCAGCAGGGCGAGGGGGCGGCCGAGGGTGGCGCCGCGGCCGAGGATGACGACGTCGCGGCCGGCGACGGGGACGTCGTGGAAGGCGAGGAGGGCTTCGATGCCGGCGGGGGTGCACGGTAGGGGTCCGGGCAGGCCGAGGGCGAGGCGTCCCATGTTGAGGGGGTGCATGCCGTCGACGTCGAGGTCGGGGTCCATGGTCTGCAGGGCCCGGTCGTAGTCGAGGTGCCCGGGGATGGGGTGCTGGATGAGCAGGCCGTGCACGTCGGGTGCGGCGTTGAAGTCGGCGATGGCGTGGTGCAGGTCGGCCTGGGTGGCGGTGGCGGGCAGGTGTACGTGGGGTGAGGTGAAGCCGAGTTCGGTGGCCTGGCGTTGTTTGATGCGGATGTAGCCGGCGCTGGCGTCGTCGTCGCCGACGAGGATGGTGGCGAGGCCGGGGGTGACGCCGGCGGTGCGTAGTGCGGTGACGCCGGCGGCGACGTCGGTGAGGATGCGGTCGGCGACGGGTGCGCCGGGCAGGAGTCGGGCGGTGGGCATGGTGCTCCTTCGCCGGCGGGGCCCAGGCGGTCGACCTCCGCGCGTGGAGCTCCCCGATGGTTTGGTGCCCATCCTCTGGCCGCCAGTCGCGTCTGGGGTCAGCTTGCCACAGGGGGTCGGGTGTGGTGTGTCCCGGTGGTGGCTGCGGCGTCGGCGTACTGACTGTGGGTGTCCCGTTGGTCACTGGTTCGGGCTACCCTGTCGGCCTGTCCGTGTCGGGCGCTCGCCCGGGTGTCGTGAGTGGAGGCCGTGGTGCCGGTGCTGGTCGGCGGGGATGGTGGGGCGTCGGGTCCACGGTTGGGGGTGGAGGAGGAGTTTCTGCTCGTCGATCCGGTGAGCCGGTGTGTGGTGCCGGGTGCGGGGGCGGTGGTGGATCGGGCGGCGGCGCGGTTGGGTTCGCGGGTGTCGGGTGAGATCACGGCTTTGCATGTGGAGACGAAGACGGATCCGTCGTCGTCGGTGTGGGGGTTGGTGGGCCAGTTGGTGGAGGCTCGTCGGGTGGTGGCGGAGTGCGCGGCGGTCGACGGGTTGCGGGTGGTCGCGTCGGGTACGCCGGTGTTGCCGGGGGCGACGGCGCCGCCGGTGACGCGGGGGCCCCGGCAGGAGCGGGGCACGGCGACGTTCCGGGGGTTGCACGACGAGTTGGCGATCTGTGCGGTGCACGTGCATGTGGAGTTGCCGGATCGGGAGCGGGCGCTGTTGGTCAGCAACCATCTGCGGGCGTATCTGCCGTTGTTGATCGCGGTGACGGCGAATTCGCCGTACTGGGAGGGGCGGGATTCCGGTTATGCCAGTTGGCGGTCGATGACCTGGCCGCGGTGGCCGGTGGCGGGGCCGCCGCCGCGGTTCACGTCGGTGGCTCACTACGAGCGGGTCGTGGAGATGTTGTCGGCGGCGGGGGCGATCGTGGATCCGGGGACGTTGTTCTGGGACATCCGGCCGTCGGTGACGCATCCGACGTTGGAGGTGCGGGTGGCGGACGTGCCGGTGTCGGCGTGGGAGTCGGGGTTGGTGGCGGCGTTGGTGCGGGCGCTGGTGGTGCGGGGGTTGGAGGCGGTGGACCGGGGTGATCACGGTCCGGAGTTGCCCGGGGAGTGGCTGCGGGCGGCGTACTGGCGGGCGGCGCGGGACGGTCTGGAGGGTGCGCTGCTGGAGGTCGGTACGGGCCGGTTGCGTCCGGCGCGGGAGGTGTTGGGTGAGGTGGTCGCCTGGTTGGCGCCGGTGTTGCGGGCGGGTGGGGACGAGGAGTTGGTGCGGGGGTGGTTGGGGCGGTTGCTGGCGGTGGGCAGTGGTGCGGTGCGGCAGCGGGAGGCGGCGGCTCGTCGGGGTCGGCTCACGGACGTGGTGGATTTCCTGGTCGCGGAGACGGCGGTGGACGCGCGGCAGCTGGCGTAGCCGCGTCGGGCGGGGGTACGCGGGCCCGGTGTGGTGGCGGGTGCCTCTTGCGCGGTCGGGCCCCCAACCGACGTGTCCTCGTGGTGGTGGGCATGGTGGGGGTCAGCGTTCGCGGTGCAGTTCCCGGGCGAACCAGGCGCGCAGGGGTGCCACGTGGCGGTCGGGGCGGCGCCATTCGGCGAGCAGGTCTTCGAGCAGGTGTAGTTCGTCGACGAGGGTGTCGCCGTGGTAGCGGCGGATGACAGGGTGGATGAAGGCGCTTTCGGCGGCCCGGTCGGGTTGGGGGTGGCGGTGGATGGCGAACACGTCGCCGTAGTCGTCGCGGCCCCAGCGCAGGCTGACGGTGTAGTAGTGCGGGTGGTTTCGGAAGCGGGCCCGGACGTGGTCCTCGGGCAGGTCGGTGTAGTGGCGTAGGGGCCCGTCGGGGTCGACGACGAGGGCGTCGCAGAGGAACTCGAACTGGGTCCAGAGTGCGGAGCTCCAGTTGACCCGGTCGAGGACGAGGGTGGTGGCGTCGTCGGCGTCGCGGTTGACGTGGCCGTGTGGCAGGGGGGTGCCCTCGTAGCGTTCGCGCAGCAGGGCGGTGAGGGTGCGCAGGTTGTACCGGAAGCCGTCGATGAAGGCCGAGGAGGCCCGTTTGAAGTCGCGGTCCTGGGCGAGGGTGCCGGCGAAGTAGAGGCCGTCGACGTTGGTGGACTGCCAGTCGCCGCTGGTGGCGGGTAGGCGTCCGCTGGGGACCATGTCGGGCCGGCAGGTGGGGTCGAACAGGGTGGTGTCCATGGCGAAGCCGGTGCAGCGCAGGACGGATTCGTACTCCATGACGGCGGTTTCGCCGTCAGCGTGGGTGTAGGTGAGGTGTACCTGGTAGCGGTTGTCGACGGGGCGGATCTCGTCGACGACGCAGTCGAGGACGGAGTGCAGGGTCTTGAACTGGTAGCTGTCGAGGACGGCGCCGTGGTGGCCGCGGACGTCGCCGGGGTGTTTGGTGTTCCAGGCCAGGCGTAGGGGTCGGGGGCTGGCGAGGTGGACCATGGCGGCGTGGCCGAGGATCGCGGCGGCGGTCTCGAACGCGGAGTTGCCCTTGCCGAGGATGAGGACCCGCTGGCCGGCGTAGGCGGCGGGGTCGGTGTGCATGTCCTCGTAGCCGGTGGCGTGTTCGATGCCGGCGATGTCGGGGATGTTGGGGCGGCCCCAGCCGGTGGCGACGATGACGCAGCGGCAGCGCAGGGTGCGGTCGGTGGTGTGGATGAGGAAGCCGTCGTCGAGGCGTTCGATCCGTTCGACGGTGGTGTCGAAGCGCACGGCGAGCTGGTGGTAGTGCTGGAAGTCGGTGAGGTAGCGGACCATGTCGTCGGCGTGCGGGAAGTATTCGGTGCTGTATTTGCCGAAGGGCAGGTCGGCGGGCTCGTGCAGCAGGGAGTTCCAGTCCCAGCGCAGCCGGATCTCGGGGTCGGTGCTGGTGGTGTGGACCTTGTTGAGGGAGATGAGCCGGCGGTGGCGGGGGAAGCGTCGGAAGAACGCGGCGGGTTCGGGGGCGCGTTCGAGGGTGACGTAGTCGCAGCCGGCCTGCTGCAGGTAGTAGCTCAGTTGGAGGCCGGCTGGTCCGGCGCCGATGATCACGTACCGGTGGTTTTCGGCGTGTTGGTCGGCGGTGGTGTCGTCGTGGCGCGTCGGGCCTGGGGTGGGTGCCGTCACGCCAGAGACCTTCGCCGATGGCGCGGGTTGTGTCAACGCTGGGTGGGGTCACGGTGACGCGACCGCTGGTGAGGCCGGTGGGGTGTGGGGGCGGTGCCTGTCCCCCACTGTCGGCGGGCTGTGCTGGTGCTCAGCCGAGGTCGACCAGCAGGGGCCGGTGGTCGGAGATGGTGGACAGGGGGGTGTGCACGGCGGTGACGGGTGGCAGCTGGTCGAGGCCGTGGCGGTCGGCGAGGATGTGGTCGAGTTGGACGCGGGGTTGCCCGGCCGGGTAGGTGGGGCGGCGGCCGAGGGGGCGCCAGCCGGTGAGGAGCCGGGCGGGGCCGGCGGGCAGGTTCAGGTCGCCGAGGAGGATGCGTGGGGCGGGCAGGGTGCGCAGGGCGCGGACGGTCTGGCGGAGTTGGTGGGCGTTCCAGCCGGGCACGAAGGACAGGTGGGTGGCGGCGACGGTGAGTCGGCCGTGGGGGGTGTCGAGGACGGCGGCGAGCACGACGCGGGGTTCGTCGCGCAGGAGGATGAGTCCGCCGCGTGGGCCGGGGACGTAGACGGGTGAGCGTACGGGGGCGGGGCGCAGTCGGGTGACCTGCCAGGTGTGGACGCGGTGGCGGGTGACGAGGCCGACGCCGTAGCAGGGTTCGCCGTGTCCGTCGTCGTCGTGGGTGAGGGGGCGGAACTGTTCGCCGGGGGTGCCGACGACGGCGGCGGCGAAGCGGTGTTCGCTGGCGTCGAGGGCGCGGGCGGCGATGGCGGTGAGGTCGAGTTTGCCGCTGCGGCTCTGGTCGCGGTCGACTTCCTGCAGGGCGAGGACGTCGGCGTCGAGGGCGGTGACGGCGGCGGTGAGCCGGTCGGGGTCGACGAGTCCGTCGGCGAGGGACCGGCCGTGCAGCAGGTTGAAGGTGGCCAGGCGCACGTTTGCACCCTACGTGGCCGTGGGAGGGTTGCTGGGTGCTGAAGGTGTTGTTCTGTTCGATGCTGCTGTTCGTGGCCCTGGGTTCGGTGGGTGTGTGGCTGCGCCGGCGGCGGGGTCGGTGACCTGCGGTTCTGGTGAGGCTGGCCACAGGCGGCGTCGTGGGGCGGGTGGTGGTGGGCAGAATGGCGGCCCGTGGATGTGGATCCCCTGTCGTTGACGACCCTGCTCGCCGCGGCCGCGATGGCCGGTTGGATCGACGCTGTGGTGGGCGGTGGTGGTCTGCTCCTGTTGCCGGTGTTGATGGTGGCGGCGCCGGGGATGCCGGTGGCGTCGGCGTTGGCCACGAACAAGTTGACGGCGATCGCGGGTACGACGACGGCGGCGGTGACGTACGCGCGCCGTACGAAGATCGACTGGGCGGTGGCGGGGCCGTCGGCGGTGCTGGCGATGTGTTGCGCCGGGGTGGGTGCGGCGTTGGCGGGGGCGGTGCCGGCGTCGGCGTACCGGCCGGTGGTGCTGGTGGTGTTGGTGTCGGTGGCGGCGTTCGTGGTGTTGCGTCCGCGGTTGGGGGTGGTGGCGCAGCCGCATCGGCGTACGCGGGTGCGGGTGGGTGTGGCGGTCGCGGTGGCCGGGGTGGGTATCGCCCTGTACGACGGGCTGGTGGGTCCGGGTACGGGGACGTTCCTGGTGGTGGCGTTCACGGCGCTGGTGGGGGCGGACTTCGTGCACGGCTCGGCGATGGCGAAGGTCGTGAACGTGGGCACGAACCTGGGGGCGTTGGCGGTGTTCGCCGCGACCGGGCACGTGTGGTGGCTGCTCGGGGCGGCGATGGCGGTGTGCAACATCGCGGGGGCGGCGTTGGGGGCGCGGATGGCGTTGCGGCGTGGCTCGGGTTTCGTACGGGTCGTGCTGTTGGTGGTGGTGCTGGCGTTGGTCGGCAAGTTGGGCTTCGACCAGTGGGTGGCGGCCTGACGGGTCGCCACCCACTGGTCGCCGGTGCCGGTGACTCAGGCGTGTCGGACGACGTCGGTGTAGTCGAGGCGGGGCAGGCGGGGGAACCAGGCGTTCTCGCCGGGGCGGCCGATGTTGACCACGAGCAGGGTCTTCCAGGAGCTGTCGGCGAAGAACTCGCGGTCGATGCCGGCGGCGTCGAAGCCGCCCATGGGGCCGGCGGCGAGGCCGGCGGCGCGGACGGCGAGCAGGAAGTAGCCGATCTGGAGGGTGGCGTTGAAGCGGGCCATGCCCTCGCGTGCCTCGGGCTTGCCGGCGAGGTCGTCGCGCATCTGGGGTCGGATGGGGAAGACCTGCGGGATGAACTCGTGGAAGTCGGTGTCCGCGGCGAGTACGGCGACCATGGGGGCGCTGGCGGTCTTGGCCTTGTTGCCTTCGCTCATGTGGGCGACCAGGCGGGTGCGGGCCTCGCCGGGGCGCACGTAGAGGATGCGCAGGGGCTGGGTGTTGGCGGCGGTGGGTGGGAACTTGGCGAGTTCGAAGATCGCCTGGAGTTGTTCGTCGGTGACCGGTTCGTCGGTGAAGGTGTTGGCGGTGCGGGCGTCGGTGAACAGCAGCGCCTGGGCCTCGGGGTCCAGGTCGATCAGGGGCGAGTGGACGTCGGTCATCGGGGTGTCTCCATCGAGTCGGCTGGCTTGCTTCGGTAACGGTAGCAGCTAGCTTTTTACTAGTCCCTTGTTCGGGGGATGTCCGCCGTATCCTGGGGTCATGACGGTCAGGCCACAGGTGGGCGACACGCCCCGCACGTGTGACGGGGGCGTCGCCCGGGCCTTCGCGTTTCTCGGCAAGCGGTGGAACGGCATGCTCCTGAGCACCCTCGCCGACGGGCCGGCCGGGTTCGCCGAGCTGACCCGTGCTCTGCCCGGGATCAGCGAGTCGGTGCTCTCCGACCGGCTGGGCGAGCTCGTGCGGGTCGGGTTGGTCAGCCGCAGCGTCCGGCAGGGTCCCCCGGTGGGGGTGAGCTACGAGCTCACCGGGCCGGGCGCGGCGCTGCTGCCGGTGCTCGACGCGTTGGGTCGGTGGGCGCACGAGAACCTTCCCGCCGAGCCGGAGGCGGCCACCCCGCCGGGCTGCTGAGCACGCCCGGCGCCGGGCGGAGCGCCCCGGGTGTGTGATCATCGGCGGATGCCGGTACGCGCCGAACACGACCGGACCGTCCTGGCCGCGCTGCTCGGGCGGGACCCGGTGCTGCACGCGTACCAGTTGGGTGACCTGGACGACTTCTTCTGGCCGTACACCTCCTGGTTCCGCCGGGACGAGGAGGTGGCGTTGCTCTACCACGGCGCGGACCCGCCCACGTTGCTGGCGTTCGCGGCCCCGCCACGGGTGGACCGGCTGGCGGCGCTGCTGCGCCAGCTGGCGCCGGTGCTGCCGGCCCGCCTGTGGGCGCACCTGTCCCCCGGCCTGGAGCCGGCCCTGGCCGGGGTGTTCCGGATGGACGCGGCCGGCCCGCATTACCGGATGGCGCTGACCGATGTGGCGCGGTTGGACGCGGTGGCTCCGGCGGGATCGGTGCTGGACGCCGGCGACCTGCCGGCGCTGCGGCGGCTGTACGACGTGGCCTACCCGGGCAACTGGTTCGACCCGCGGATGCTCGACACCGGCCAGTACGTGGGCGTGCGCGACGGCGGTGAGCTGGTGGCGGTCGCCGGGGTGCACGTGTTCTCCCCGGCGTACCGGGTGGCGGCGCTGGGCAACGTGACCACCCATCCCCGGCTGCGCGGGCGGGGGCTGGCCGGTGCGGTGGTGGCCGCGTTGTGCCGGCGGCTGCGCGGGCACGTCACGCACGTCACGCTCAACGTGAAGGCGGACAACGCGGCGGCGTTGCGGCTCTACGGGCGGCTGGGCTTCACCCGGGTGGCCGACTACGGCGAGTACGCGCTGCGCGCCCACGACAGGTGAGCGCCGCGCGGGCCGGGTGCCGTCCCCGCCGGCGCGGCGCGCGGGCCGGGTCAGCCGCGGCGGCTGGGTGAGTCGAAGCGGCCGGCGCGGATCTCCCGCAGCGCCTTGCGGCGGGTGTCGCCGCGCAGGGTGTCGACGTAGAGGCGGCCGGCGAGGTGGTCGGTCTCGTGTTGCAGGGCCCGGGCGAGGAAGCCGCTGCCGGAGATGGTCAGCGGCTCGCCGTGCTGGTCGAAGCCGTGGGCGGTGGCGTGCAGGGCGCGCGAGGTCGGGAAGTAGAGGCCGGGGATGGACAGGCAGCCCTCGTCGTCGTCCTGCAACTCCTCCGACAGTTCCAGCGTCGGGTTGACCAGGTGGCCGCGGTGGCCGTCGGCGTCGTAGACGAACACCTGGGCGTTGACGCCGATCTGGGGGGCGGCGACGCCGGCGCGGCCCGGGGCGCCGAGCAGGGTGTCCATCAGGTCGGTGACCAGGGCGCGCAGTTCTGCGTCGAAGCTGGTGACGGGCTCGCTGGGGGTGCGCAGCACGGGGTCACCGATGATCCTGATGGGGCGCATCGTCATGTCGGCCAGGTTATCGCTCGCCGGTCGTGGCGGCGGCATCCGGGCGGGTGGCGACGAGGACCTCGATGCCGTCGAGGATGCGGGCCAGGCCGAACTCGAAGGCGCCGTGGGGGTTGGCGGCGGCCTGGTACTCCTGGCCGGCGGCGGTGCCGACGCGGGCGGCGAGGGGGTAGCGGCGCGGGTCGAGGGCCTTCTCCAGGTAGGGGGCGTGGGCCTGCCACCACTGCTGCTCGGTCATGCCGGTGCGCGCGGCGGCCTGGGCGGCCTCCACGGCGCTGCGCACGGCGCCGTGGACGTAGCCGGAGACGAGGGTGACGACGGCGTCCATCTCCAGGTCGGTCAGGCCGATGCCGTCGACGGCGCGCAGTTCGTGCTCGTAGCGGGCGATGACGTTGGGGCCCAGCGGGGGGCGCGTGGTGGCGACCTGCAGCAGCCAGGGGTGGCGCAGGTAGAGCGCCCAGGTCTCGCGGGCGACGTGGGTGAGCCGCTCCCGCCAGCCGCCGGGCACGTCGTCGGGGCGGGCGGTCTCGCCGTAGACGGTGTCGAGCATGACGTCGAGCAGTTCGCCCTTGCCGGGGACGTAGGTGTAGAGGGACATGGTGCCGACGCCGAGTCGTTCGGCGACGCGGCGCATGGACAGGGCGGCGAGGCCCTCGGCGTCGGCCACGTCGATGGCGGCGCGCACGATGCGGTCGACCGACAGGTCGGGCCGGCCCTTGCGGCTGGTGCGTTCGCGGGTACGCCAGAGCAGGGCGAGGCTGCGCGCGGGGTCGCCGGTGCCGCTGTACTCGGTCGTCATCCCGGCACTGTATCGTCCGCCGTACCGTATGGCGTACGGTACGCTGTACGGGTCGAGTGGATGGAGGGCGCGGATGCACGACGACGGACCGGCCGTCGAGGCGGAGGGACTGCGCAAGCGCTACGGCGGCACGCAGGCCCTCGCCGGCCTCGACCTCACGGTGCCCGCCGGCACCGTGTGCGGCCTGCTCGGCCCGAACGGGGCGGGCAAGACCACGGCGGTACGGGTGCTGAGCACCCTGCTGCGGCCCGACGCCGGTGCGGCGCGGGTGGCCGGCGCCGACGTGCTGCGCCACCCCGAGCGGGTCCGTGCCCGCATCGGCCTGGTCGGTCAGCACGCCGCGCTCGACGAGGTGCTCAGCGGCCGGCAGAACCTGGTCCTGTTCGGCCGGCTGCACCACCTCGGCGGCGCGCGGGCCCGCGCCCGGGCCACCGACCTGCTCGCCCGCTTCGACCTGACCGACGCCGCCGACCGGCCGGTCGGCACGTACTCCGGCGGGATGCGCCGGCGCCTCGACCTCGCGGCGAGCCTGATCCTCGACCCGCCGGTGCTCTTCCTCGACGAGCCCACCACCGGCCTCGACCCGCGCGCCCGGGCGCAAGTGTGGGACGCGGTGCGCCGGCTCGTCGCCGGCGGCACCACCGTGCTGCTGACCACCCAGTACCTGGAGGAGGCCGACCAGCTCGCCCACACCGTCCGGGTCGTCGACGCCGGGCGGGTCGTCGCCGACGGCACCCCGGAGCAGCTGAAGACCGCCCTCGGCGGCGACCGCGTCGACGTCGTGCTGACCCGCGCCGACGACCTGGACCGGGCGGTACGCGTCGTCGGCGCCGCCGTCGCCGCGACCCCGCTCGTCGACGCGGCGGGCCTGTGCCTCAGCGTCGCCGTCACCGGGCGGGTGGCCGCGCTGGCCGCCGTGCTGCGGGCCCTCGACGACGCCGGCCTCACCGCCGCCGACGTCGCGGTGCGCCGCCCCACCCTCGACGAGGTGTTCCTGCGGCTCACCGACGGCGACTCCCCCACCACCCGCCCCGACGAGGACAGGGTGGGCGCATGAGCACGACGGGCGTGCACCCCGCGCCGCAGCGCCTGCGCTGGGCCGTCGCCGACGCCGTCACCCTCACCGGCCGGGCGCTGGCGCACTGGCGGCGCCAACCCGGGCAGTTCGTCGTCGGGCTGCTCTTCCCGGTGCTGATGGTGCTGATGTTCGGCTACCTGTTCGGCGGCGCGATGAGCGTGCCCGGCGGCGGCGACTACCGGGAGTTCCTGCTGCCCGGCATGTTCGCCATGACGGTGCTCTTCGGCATCGAGTCGACGTACGCGGCCGTGGCCACCGACACCGCGCGCGGTGTCACCGACCGGTTGCGGTCCCTGCCGATGACGCCCTCGGCGGTGCTCACCGGCCGGGCCGCCGCGGACCTGCTGCACTGCGCCGCCGCTCTGGTCGTCATGCTCGCCTGCGGGGTCGCCGTCGGCTGGCAGTGGCGGGCCGGGGCAGCGGCGGCGCTGGCCGCCGTCGGGCTGCTCCTGCTGCTGCGTTTCGCCCTGATCTGGGTCGGCATCCATCTGGCGCTGGTGCTGCGCACACCCGAGTCGGTGGTGGTGCTGCAGATCCTGGTCTGGCCGGTCGGGTTCACCTCCAACGCGTTCGTCTCCCCCGACACCATGCCCGGCTGGCTCGCCGCCGTCGCCGGGTACAACCCGCTGTCGGCGACCGTCGCGGCCTGCCGGGAACTGTTCGGCAACCCCGGCTGGGGCGGCGAGTCGTTCGCCGCGCAGCACGCCGTCGCGCTCGCTGTGGCCTGGCCGCTGCTGCTGACGGCCGTGTTCGGGCCCCTGGCGGTACGCCGGTACCGCGGGCTCGGCCGGTGACGGACGTCCGAGCCGGTGGCGTCACAGTTGCTGGCCGGTCCGGGGGTCGTAGCTCACCTCCACCGCCACCACCTGGTCGGTGGGCAGCACCTCGATCCACTGGTCGAAGATCTCGTACGGGGCCGCCGGGCGGAAGCCGCCGTCGAGCGGGTCGAACCCGTTCTCGAAGACCTTCTCGGCCACGAGGGTGTTGGCGATCTGCGTGTTGTCCTTCTGCAACTTGAGCGCGAGGATGTTCAGGACCTGCCCGACCGTCTTGTTCCGGTACTCCTCGGGATCGCCCTCCTGGAACGGGTAGGCGAGCCCCAGTGCCGCCTGCCCCTCCACGTTGGCCTGCTTGAGCCACTCCAGCGCCGCCTGTTCGCGCCCGGGTCGCACCGGCAGGACCGCCTTGGCCCACGCGGCGTTGAGGAACTCGTTGCGGCGCGCGTCGCCGTCGGCCTGGATCAACCAGCCCAGTGAGCTGCCCGAGGGGGCCGGCTGGGTCTGCTCGGTGATGAGGTAGTTCACCCGCCACTCGTCGGAGACCGTGCCGTCCGGATTCATCGCGTTCGTCTTGTCGGTGTGGGAGTACCAGGTGACCACGGTGCGGTCCGCGAGGACGCTCGGGTCGCGCACCGGGTACTTGCCGAGGCTGCTCTGGGTGGGCGGGGCCGGCGCCGGCGGGGTGGTGGGTGGCGGGGTGACCTCGCGGGGCCGCCAGTAGTCCGGTGCCACGAAGTACAGCATCTCGTCGACGTCGAAGATCTGCCGGAGCAGCTCCGAGCCCAGATACAGGTCGGCGAACAGGTCGAACGGCTTCAGCTTCTGGATCAGGCTGCCGTAGATCGCCTGGCGTTCCTCGGTGCGCAGGTCCTGCGACGGCCGGGGGCGCATGGCGCTGAGCAGACCGAGCCGGTCCCGCACGGCCGAGGCGTACGCCGTGCGTTGCAGCTCCGCCACCTGCGCCTGGTAGGCCTTCAACTCCTCGTGGTAGCGGTCGTGGGCCTCGTTGGTCTGCGGTGGGTCCCACGTGACGTCGAAGGTCAGGCTGATCGGGCTGAGGTCGCCCGAATTGAAGAACTTCGCGAAGACCGCGAAGCCGGTCTGCTCCTGGTTGGCGCGGATCAGGTCGGGCACGAACGCGCGACCCGGTGCGACAGAGACGAGTCGCGCGTCCTTCAGCTTGTAGCCCCGCTCGGGCGGCGACGGAGTGAAGTCGATGCGGGCCACGGCGTGGATGGCGTTGTCGTGGTCGGTGATCCCCTCGGCGTCCGGAGGGGAATGGTGCACGAACTCCATGTTCGCTTCCGGCGGGTCCTGGGTGTCCCGCACCTTGCGGATGGGGAACGTCCCGGTGAACGGGGTCGTCCTGGCCACGAGCGGCGGTGGCGGCTCCGGCTTCCGCAGCGCGGTGAGGTCCGGCGCCGCGACGAGGTGCACCAGATCCCCCAGGCCCAGGTTGCGTCCCGGCGCGGGCAGGTACACCTGCCAGCACAGCCGCCCGCCGATGTGCTGCACCTGCACACCGACCTTGCGCATCTTGCGCCGCAGCTCGTAGTTCACCAGCTTGCCCGTGGTGTTCTGCACGAGGTAGCGGCGGCTGGACAGGTCGGTGCTCTCGGTCACCGTCTTGAACGTCGTCTTGTAGTTCCTCTTGATCTCGCTGGTGACCTTCGCGCTCTGCGTACGGGAGTGCTTGTGGGTCTCCTCCGAGGACCGCTTCACCGTGGCGTTCAGGCTGAAGCTGGCGCTGGCGTCCGCGTGGTAGACACCGACGTTGGCGCCGCCGGAGGCGCTGATGCCGAGCTTGGTGTCGTTGGCGTTGTCCTCCTTGACCGCGTTGGCGATGTCCTCCTGCTCCGTCAGGCTCTCCTCGACCTTGCGGGTGGTCTCCTCGAACTGCTCGGCGGTCTTCTCGACCAGGGTGCGCCGCGTGCTGGTCTCGACGAGTTCCACGGTGCCGCCGGGGCTGAGCCACAGGTGCCCGGCGGGCGGACCGAGGAACGTGTCGAACTCGAAGAAGTACTGCCGGAAGAGATTCACCAGCCCCACCGGCGAGAGCACCCCACGGATCGGGGCGTCGAAGTGCTCCGCCAGGGCGGTGAGCGCCGCGTCGTCGAGCGTGCTCGCCGCCTCGGCCCTGGCGAACGATGCGTGGCTGAGATCCACCAGGGCGCGGTCGGTGGCGCCGTGGGCGACGCGCAGCGCGCTCTGCATGCCGAACCAGCCCGCCAGCGGCTGGTAGATGCCGAACAGTTCGCTGGCGTACGGCAGGGTGCCGGCGAACGCGGTCAGGGGCCGGCCGGTGTGCGCCGGCGGGCCGTTGACGGGCGCGGTCAGCACCTGCGCCGGAGCCGGTGTGCCGCCGGGGACGGTGGCGAAGGGCAGCGGAACCGGCGACTGGCCGGTCACCAGCTTGACCAGCAGCGTCTCGGCGGTGGCCTCGGCGACCGGAGCGACGAACGAGATGGTCTGCGTGCCCGCCGAACTGGTGACCCGGCCGGCGTACTGACGCGACGAGCCGGCCTCGCGGATGAGGAACATGTTGGCCAGCGCGGGGGTGTTCGGGAACTCGCTGGGGTCCCG
The DNA here is from genome assembly GCF_049847285.1 of Micromonospora sp. DT62. NCBI lineage: Bacteria > Bacillati > Actinomycetota > Actinomycetes > Micromonosporales > Micromonosporaceae > Micromonospora > Micromonospora sp. DT62. The sequence continues at coordinate 62,383 of NZ_JBNCOB010000031.1, read as the reverse complement.
GACGTCCATGTCGCGTGGCAGACCGAGGGCGATCCGCTGGTTGGCCGGGATCTCCCCGGGCGGGTTGGGCTCGATCGTGTAGGACCAGATCCGGTAGCCGGGGTCGGCCCCGGCGACGGGAGCCTTGCCGCTGAACGTGACGGTGATCGCCATGATGCCCCTTCGGCCGATGCGCGGGGGTGACGCCCGGATCGTACGGTCTGCGACGGGCTCGCATCCTGCGGTAATCGGATGTCCGTCTGTCCCTGTTCCGCCGCGCGGGCCCGGCGCAGGCGGGCTAGGGACGCGTCGCCGGCGCCCGGCCGAGTGTGGTCATCGACAGGGCGTGCGAGAACCCGATCCGGGGGATGGTGTGGTGCGGGTCGAGGAACACCGGCAGCTGCGGTCCCGAACTGCCGTTCACGTACGGGTTCGACACCCGCAGGTCCGTCCAGCGGGCGTTCTGCAGTAGCCGCGCCCAGAACGTGCCCCGTGCCGGTGGCGTCGGACGGTCGAGGTCGAGGCCGCCGCCGCGCAGGTCCTTCCACACCGGATGGGGGTCCGTCAGCGGGTCGGGCGGGCCGGTGTCCCCCGAGTGGTAGCTGCGTACGACCCGGCCCGGGTCGTGGTTGAACCACACCCGCAGCAGGTCGAGGTAGGCGCGCCAACCACCGGTGCCGCTGTGGTGGCCGTCGAGGTCCCACACCTCGCGAAACGCGCGGGCCCACTCCCGGCGGCCGTCGGTGCCGCCACCCATCGGCACGCCCCAGAGAGTGGAGTTGAGCCCGACGGGAAAGGTGAGGTCGGACATGAGGGCCTTGACCGCACCCATGCCCTGGCTGAAGCCGGCGACCGCCACCTGCCCGACGCCGGGCACCGCGCCGAAGTCACCGGAGTAGAGCGGCGGGAAGATCGTCCGCAGGTTGGGCCCGGCCAACTCGTACGTGGTGGCGTCGGGCTTGCGCAGCCCTAGGCTGCTGGTGCGGCACTGCCGGTGCAGGAACACCGCGACCTCACGCAACATTCGCAGCAGCCCCTCGCCGGTCGCGAACGGCCCCCACTGCCCCTGCGGGAAGAGCGGCATCACCAGCACCGAGCGGTTGCCCCAGCCCAGCGACTGGAAGGCGAGGAAACCCTCGTCGAGAAGGTGCTTCTTGGCCAGGTGCAGGTACTCCTGGATCGGTGCCGCCGCGTTGACCAGCCCGTACGGGTACCGGGCGGTGTAGTCGCCGGTGCTGGGGCTGCAGTAGACGACGAAGTCCAGACTCGTCACGGGCTTGGGGTCCGGCAGGTTCGGCGACACCACGGCGACGACGAACTTCGGATCGGACTGCGTCGCGGCGTACTCCAGGAAGTGGAACCGGCTCAACGCCGCGATGTTGACCGTGACCTCACGTTTCTCGCCGAACCGGTCCCAGCCCGCGTCGGTCTCGGCGGCGGCCGCGGGCTTCAACAGCTCCCGGTTGGCCTGACGGAACGTCAGCGTGTTGTTGTAGTGCCCCGCGTAGGTGTGGATCCTGGGGTTGCCGGGCCAGCCCACGACCCGTGCGGCCCTCGGGTCGCGCCCTCTGCTGGCCATGATCCGCGTGACGTCGGCATCGGACAGCGCGACGACCGGCGACGGGTCCATCCGCCCGAGTGTCACGGTCATCGTCACGTCGTCGCCGGAGACCGCGCGGCGGGCGAGGGAGTTGTCCCACGTCGCGGAGCGCATGTCTCCGGTGAAGGTCACCCGCTCGGCGACGTACGCCGGATGGCTGACCCGGATCTGCGGCACCGTCGGCTGGTGGGACACGACGGTGCTCCAGCGCCCGGCCCCGTCCGTGGTCCCCTGCCCTGCGTCGAGCACGACGAGCGCGCCGGGCACCGCGCCGAGGTTGGCGTCGACCACGCGGACGGTGAGGGTGATGGCCACCGGCACAGTCTGCAACCGTTGGCCGGTGCACGTCAGGACAAATTGCCGACATCGGGTGCGGAGCCGGCACGCGGGGCCTGCGGGTGGGTCGGCCGCCGTCGGTGTGGTGCGGCCGGCGGCGGGCCCGGGTCCGGGGCGGGCGGCAGGCCCGCGTCGGCGATGCGTTGGCGCAGCGGCCGTCGGCGCACCGCGGCGAGGACCCCGTGCAGCACGTCGGCCAGCGGCACCGCCAGTTCCGCGTCCAGTTCGCGTATCGCGGCGGTCGTCGCCGCCCACTCCGCCTCGATCAGCGGAAGCAGCTCGCGGGCCCGGTCGCTGAGGTGCACGATGCGCTGCCGGGCGTCCGCCCCCGCGGTCAACTCGACCAGGCCGGCGCGGGCCATCTGCGCGACGGTCTGGCTGGCCGCCGAGTGGGTGACCCCGACCCGGCGGGCCAGGTCGCGGATGGGCAGTGGGCCCTCGGCGACCAGCACCCGCAGCGGTGGCGAGAACCGGGGCCGGTAGTCGGGCAGGCCCCGTTCGGCGTAGACCGCGGCGACGTCGCCGTCGAGCACGTCGAGCACGTGCCGAAGCAGCGTGCCCAGGGCCTCACGTTCAGGTACGGCTGTCACTCCGCTAATGTAACAGCGCTGTTGTATCGATGATGACGAAGGGGACGACGATGGCGCAGCGGTACCCCCCGATCGAGCCGTACGCGCACGGGATGCTCGACGTCGGCGACGGGCAGCGCGTGCACTGGGAGACCTGCGGCAACCCGGACGGCAAGCCCGCCGTGGTGCTGCACGGCGGTCCCGGCTCCGGCTGCACGCCCGGCTGGCGGACCCTGTTCGACCCGGCCCGCTACCGGGTGGCCCTGTTCGACCAGCGGGGCTGCGGCCGCAGCACCCCGCACGCCGCCGACCCGGACCTGGACCTGTCCACCAACACCACCGACCACCTGATCGCCGACATCGAACTGCTGCGCGAGCACCTCGGCGTGGACCGCTGGCTGGTGCTCGGCGCCTCCTGGGGCGCCTCCCTCGCCCTGGCGTACGCGCAGCGGCACCCGCGACAGGTCAGCGAGCTGGTGCTGTTCAGCGTGACCGCCGGCACCCGACGGGAGATCGAGTGGATCACCCGGGACATGGGGCGGATCTTCCCGGCCGAGTGGGCGCGTTTCCGTGACGGCGTGCCGCCGGCCGACCGCGACGGCAACCTGGCCGACGCGTACGCCCGGCTGCTGGCCGACCCGGACCCGGCGGTGCGCGAACGGGCGGCGCGGCAGTGGTGCGACTGGGAGGACAGCCACGTCGCCACCGCCCCCGGCCACCGGCCCGACCCCCGCTACGACGACCCGGTGTTCCGGACGGTGTTCGCCCGGCTGGTCACCCACTACTGGCGTAACGGATGCTTCCTGCCGGAGGGGCAACTGCTGCGCGAGGCGGGGCGGCTAGCCGGCATCCCCGGCGTGCTGCTGCACGGCAGGCTCGACATCAGCAGCCCGCCGGAGGTGCCGTGGCAGCTGGCCCAGGCCTGGCCCGACGCCCGGCTGGAACTGCTGGAGACCGCCGGGCACGGGGCGGGCAACGGCATGGCGGAGCGGGTCGTGGCGGCACTGGACGACTTCGCCGAGCGCCGCTAGGCACCCGCGCCGGCTACGGCACCATCCAGGACAGCAGGGGCGTCGCCTGCAGCCCGACCAGCACACACATCAGGGCGAGCAGCAGCACGCTCGGGCCGAACATCCGCCGGAACAGGTCGCCCTCGCGGCCGGTGAGTCCGACCGCGGCGGCGGCGATCGTGAGGTTCTGCAGGCTGATCATCTTGCCGAGGGTGCCGCCGGAGGCGTTGGCCGCGGCCAGCAGGACCGGATCGAGGCCGGCCCGCTGCGCCGCGGCCACCTGCAGCGCGCCGAACAGGGAGTTGGACGACGTGTCCGAGCCGGTCAGGGCGACGCCGAGCCAGCCGAGGACCGGCGCCAGCACGGCGAAGAGGCCGCCCGCGCCGGCCATCCAGACGCCCAGCGTGGCGACCTGCCCGGAGGCGTTCATGGTGAACGACAGCGCCAGCAGCCCGACCACCGTCAGCACGGCCCACCGCAGTTCGAACAGGGTGCGCCCGTAGAGCCCGACGGCCTCGCGCGGCGGCACCCGCAGCAGCGCCACCGTGATCAGGCCGGCCACCAGCAGCAGCGAGCCGGGGGCCGCGAGCCAGGCGAACCGGAACGTCGTCAGCGGTGACGGGTCACCGGAGGCGGTGACGACGTGCAGTCCGGGCCAGGAGACCGCGAGGGTGCCGGCGTCGAGCAACCGCTTGACGGCCGGCACCTGGGAGACGGCGAAGACCGCCACGATCGTCGCGTACGGCGCGTACGCCCGCCAGCGGGATCCCGCCGGGGCCGGCGTGTCGGGCTCCGGCGGCAGGTCGCCGTCGCGCTCCGGCGGCCCGCCGCCGACCGGCACGGCAACCGTCCGCCGCACCGCGCCACGGCGGACGACGAGCAGCAGGACGCCCGCCCCCGCGAACGCGGCGGTGATGTCGGCGAGGGTGGCCGTCAACCAGTTCGCCGTGACGAACTGGGCCACCGCGAAGGCACCCCCGCACGCCAGCGCCGGACGCCACAGCTCGCGTACGCCCCGGCGGCCGTCGGCGACGGCGAGCAGGACCAGCGGGACGACGACCGCGACCACCGGGACCTGCCGGCCGGCCATCATGCCCAACTCCGTGGCGGGCAGCCCGGTCACGCCGGCGAGGGTGGTGATCGGCAGGCCGAGGGGTCCGAAGGCGGCCGGCACCGTGTTGCCGACCAGCGCCACGGCGGCCGCCCGCAGCGGGGTGAAGCCGAGGGCCAGCAGCATGACCGTGGTCACGGCGACCGGCGTGCCCTGCCCCGCCAGGGCCTCGAGCAGCGACCCGAAGCAGAACGCGATCACCAGGGCCTGCACGCGGCGGTCGTCGCTGATCCGGGCGAAGCCCTGCCGCAGCGTGTCGAAGTGCCCCGTGTGCACGGTCAGGCGGTGGATCCAGATCGCCGTGCCGAACGTCCAGACGAGCGGGAAGAGGGCGAAGGTGGCGCCCTGGCCGGCGGCCAGCAGCGTCTGCGGCAGCGGCATCCCCCACAGCCACCAGGCCAGCACGACCGCCACGCACAGCGCGCCGAACGCCGCCACCCAGGCCCGCGTACGCACGACTCCGAGCAGTACGAACAGCGTGAGCAGGGGCAGCGCGGCGCAGGCGGCGCTCAGCGCGAGCGACCCACCGACGGGTTGCAGGGGTTGCTGGTACATCGGGACCGCCTTGGCTGCGCACGCCCCCGGCCCGGGTGGCGTGGAGTACGGCCCATCTCACCGGACGCGGCCGGCGCGGCGCCTCTTCCAACGTGCGCAGCCCGGCCGGTGCGACCCGCGCCGCTCAGCCGCCAACGAGTGTGGCGCGCACCGGGGCGGCCTTCGCGGCGGCCTCGGCGACCTCGGCGTCGGGATCGCTGCCCCACGTGATGCCCCCGCCCGCCCAGACGTGCACCCGCTCGGCGTCCACGGCGGCGGTGCGGATGGTCAGGCCCAGGTCGATACGGCCCGGGGCGACCCAGCCGAGCGCGCCCATGCTGGCGCCCCGCCCGACCGGCTCCAGCGCGGCGATGCGGTCGAGGGCGGCGAGCTTCGGAGCGCCGGTGACCGAGCCCCCGGGGCAGACCGCGCGCAGCAGGTCCGCCAGGCCGAGCCCGTCGGCGACCGCCGCGGAGACCGTCGACTCCGCCTGCCACAGGTCGCACCACCGGCGTACGGCGAACAGGTCGTCGACGCGCACGCTGCCGGTGCGGGCGACGCGGGCCAGGTCGTTGCGTTCCAGGTCGACGATCATCACGTGCTCGGCGCGTTCCTTGGCGGAGGCGAGCAGTTCCGCGCGGCCGGCGGCGGTGGCCGGCCGGGTGCCCTTGATCGGCCTGGTGATCAACCGCCCGTCGGTCAGCTCCACCAGGGTCTCGGGGCTGGCGCAGCCGATCGCCCAGCCCGCCCCGGCGAGGGTGCCGCCGTAGCGGGCGCCGGGCAGCGCGGCCAGCCGGCTCAGGGCCGGCAGGGGGTCGCCGGTGTAGCGGGCGGCGGCGTGGCCGACGACGTTGACCTGGTAGACGTCGCCGCGGCCGATCGCCGCGCGGACCGCGGTCACGGCGTCGGCATGCTGGCGGGGCGTCCAACTCTCCGCGAAGGCGCCGCGCCACCAGGGGGTGGCGGGCGCACCAGTGGCGGCGACTGCTGCGCCGGGCGGCGTGCCCGGGCCGTGGCCGTAGACGACCACGGCGACCTCGGGAAGCCCGGTCACGGGGTTGGCGGCGCCGGCCGGCGCGCCGACCAGGGCGGCGCCGGCGGCCGCGGAGACGTAGAGAGCGGCCCCGCACATCCCGGCCGCGTCGTGGCGGCCGGCGGGGCGGGCCAGGTCGTGCAGCGGCAGGCCGTGCGCGGCGAGGAACTCCTCGGCCCGCGCCGCCGGGTCGCCGCCGTCGGCGGGCCGCCACTGCCAGCGGGCCCGCTCGACGAGGGTACGGCGGCAGCCGGCCGGCGCTCCCGGCGTGCCGACCGTCAGCCCTGGGAGCGTGTCCACGCCGTCCGGCCCATCCTGCCTCATCCGTTCAGTGGATTTCGGAAAAACGACGCGCATACCTGCTCGATGCCGGCCACTTTCGCTTGGTACTGTGCGTCACTGGTCATGTGAACCATGACACAGTGCCCCCACAGTCCGGAGATCCCGATGTGCCAGCACCAACCCACCTGCCCCTCCGCCGAAGCGACCGACCGGGACGCCGCCCGAGTCCTCGCCTGCTTCCCTGAGCAGGGCTGGAGCCTGCTCTGCAACGGTGTCATCGTCTTCGAGGACACCGGCGAACTCCTCCCCGACGGCAGCAGCATCGCCCCCCACCGCGGCCCCGCCCGACACGCCCTCGTAGCCTGACCCCTGTCACGCTACGTAACGCCTTTTACACTCGTCGATCTCCAGGCTGGTCCCCCGGTCGGGACACCCCCCAACCTGGTCGACGCACCCGCCGGGGCGGCACCACGACCGCCCCGGCGTCACGGACGTCAGTCCTCGAACGCCTCCGGCGCCGGGCAGGAACACACCAGGTTCCGGTCGCCGTACGCGCCGTCGATGCGCCGCGCCGGCGGCCAGTACTTCCCGGCCCGCCGCACCCCGGCCGGGTACGCGCCCACCGACCGCGGATACGGATGCGGCCACTCGTCGCCCGACACCATCGCCGCGGTGTGCGGAGCGTTGGCCAGGGGGTTGTCGCCCGCCGGCCACTCCCCCGAGGCCACCCGGTCGATCTCCGCCCGAATGGCGATCATCGCGTCGCAGAACCGGTCCAGCTCGGCCAGGTCCTCGCTCTCGGTGGGCTCCACCATCAGCGTCCCCGCCACCGGGAACGACATCGTCGGCGCGTGGAACCCGTAGTCGATGAGCCGCTTCGCCACGTCGTCCACGCTCACCCCCGTCGCCTTCGTCAGCTGCCGCAGGTCCAGGATGCACTCGTGCGCCACCAGGCCCTTGTTGCCCGCGTACAGCACCGGGAAGTGCCCGCGCAGCCGCGCCGCCACGTAGTTCGCCGCCAGCACCGCCACACCGGTGGCCCGCACCAGCCCCGCCGCGCCCATCATCCGCAGGTACGCCCACGGGATCGGCAGGATCCCCGCCGACCCGTACCGCGCCGCCGAGATCGCCGGCCGGCCGTCGACGTGCACGCCCAGCGGATCGCCCGGCAGGAACGGCGCCAGGTGCGCCCGCACCGCCACCGGACCCACCCCCGGACCGCCGCCGCCGTGCGGGATGCAGAACGTCTTGTGCAGGTTCAGGTGCGACACGTCCGCCCCGAACTTCCCCGGCTTGGCGAACCCGACCAGCGCGTTGAGGTTCGCCCCGTCGACGTACACCTGACCGCCGGCGTCGTGGACCTTCGCGCACAACGACGCGATGCCCGTCTCGTACACCCCGTGCGTCGACGGATACGTCACCATGATCGCCGCGAGGGCGTCCCGATGCTTGTCGATCTTCGCGTCGAGGTCCACCAGGTCGATGTTGCCGCCGTCGTCGCAGCCCACCACGACGACCCGCATGCCCGCCATCACCGCGCTGGCGGCGTTGGTGCCGTGCGCCGACGACGGGATCAGACACACGTCCCGGTGCGCCTCGCCCCGCTGGCGGTGGTACGCCCGGATCGCCAGCAGACCCGCCAGCTCACCCTGCGAACCGGCGTTGGGCTGCACGCTGACCGCGTCGTAACCGGTCACCTCCGCCAGCCACCCCTCCAACTGGGAGATCATCTCCCGGTAGCCGGTGGTCTGCGCGTCCGGCGCCAACGGGTGCACGTGCGCGAACTCCGGCCAGCTCACCGGCTCCATCTCGGTGGTGGCGTTGAGCTTCATCGTGCACGACCCGAGCGGGATCATCCCCCGGTCCAGGGCGTAGTCGAAGTCCGACAACCGCCGCAGGTAGCGCAGCATCGCCGTCTCCGAGTGGTGACTGCGGAACACCGCATGGGTGAGGAAGTCCGACGTACGGGCCAGCGCCGCCGGCAACGCGTCCTCGACCGGCGCGTCCGCCACGGCCACCGGCCGCCCGGCCACGACCGCCCCGAACGCGTCGCACACCTTCCGCAGGTGCGCGGGGGTGGTCGTCTCGTCGCAGGACACCCCCACGTGGTCGGCGTCGACCAGCCGCAGGTTCACCCCCCGGGCCGCGGCGTCGGCGACCACCGCCTCGGCGCCGCCGGGCACCCGCACCAGGACGGTGTCGAAGAACGCCTCGTGCACCACCTCGACGCCGCCGACACCCCGCAGCGACGCCGCCAACCGCACGGCCATGTCATGGGTACGGCGGGCGATGCGCCGCAGCCCGTCCGGGCCGTGGTAGACGGCGTACATGCCGGCCATCACCGCCAGCAGCACCTGCGCCGTGCAGATGTTGCTGGTCGCCTTCTCCCGCCGGATGTGCTGCTCCCGGGTCTGCAACGCCAGCCGGTACGCCGGGTTGCCGTCCGCGTCACGTGACACGCCCACCAGCCGGCCCGGCAGCATCCGCTCCAGCCCCGCCCGTACCGCCAGGTAGCCGGCGTGCGGCCCGCCGAAGCCCATCGGCACGCCGAAACGCTGGGTGGTGCCGGCCGCGATGTCGGCGCCGATCTCCCCCGGCGCGCGCAGCAGCGTCAGCGCCAGCAGGTCCGCCGCCACGGTCACCAACGCCCCGACCGCGTGCGCCGCCCCGACCAGACCCGCCTGGTCACGCACCGCCCCGGACGCCCCCGGGTACTGCAGGTGCAGCCCGAAGAACTCCGCCGGCAACTCGTCGCGCCCGGTGTCGACGATCCGCACGTCGATGCCGAGGGGCTCGGCCCGGCTGGTGATCACCGCGATGGTCTGCGGCAGGGTGTCGGCGTCGACCACGTACACCGGGCTCCTGCTCTTCGACGCGCGGCGCGCGAGCGTCATCGCCTCCGCCGCGGCGGTGCCCTCGTCGAGCATCGACGCGTTCGCGGTGGCCAGCCCCGTCAGGTCCGTGACCATGGTCTGGAAGTTCAGCAGCGCCTCCAGCCGCCCCTGGCTGATCTCCGGCTGGTACGGCGTGTACGCCGTGTACCAGGCCGGGTCCTCCAGCACGTTGCGGCGGATCACCGCCGGGGTGTGCGTGCCGTGGTAGCCCAGACCGATCATCGACACGACCACCGTGTTGCGGGCCGCCAGGGCCCGCAACTCCGCGAGGGCGTCGTGCTCGCTGGCCGGCTCCGGCAGGTCCAGGGTGCCGTGCCAGCGGATCACCTCGGGAATCGCCGCGTCCATCAGCTCTTCGACCGAGCCGTAGCCGACGGCCTCCAACATCCGGCGCTCGTCGTCCGGCTCCGGGCCGATGTGGCGGGCGGCGAACTGCTCTGCGGTCATGGGCGGCGCTCCCGGGGGGCGAGGTCGACAGGTCGGCCTCCCCCTCTGTCGCGCCCGCGGGGCGCTCCACAGTGCCTGCCCACGAGGTCCTTTTGCCTGAGAGGTTCCGGGGAGGATTTGCCCCTTCGGCGCCGCCCGGGATGCTGCTGGGCGGTCTCTCCCACGTGAGTGCTGCCGGCATGGTCAACGCTACCAGCGCCGCACCGCCCACCGGCGGTCGTACCCCCGCCGGCGACGACCGTCGATGACCGGCCGGCCCGCGCCCCCGGCGGGCCGCTACCGGCCGACGCCCGCCAGCCCCGCGGCGGCGTCGCCGGCCGTCCGGTCGGCCAACGCCGGCAGCAGCCGCCCCAGCGGCGCGTTGACGGTCAACGCCGCATACCCGTCGCCCCGGGTCGGGCCCTGGTTGACGATCACCACCGGAATGCCCAGCTTCGCCGCGCGCACCACGAACCGGCGACCCGACATCACCGTCAACGACGAACCCAGCACCAGCAGCAGCCGCGCCCGCGCCACCAACTCGAAACAGCGGGACACCCGGGCCGCCGGCACCGTCTCCCCGAAGAACACCACGTCCGGCTTCAGCATGCCGCCCCGACAGAACGTGCAGTCGACCGTACGGAACCGGGCCACCTCGTCGTCGGCGAGATCCACGTCACCGTCCGGGTTGACCGCCGCGACCCGCGCGTCGAAGCCCGGGTTCGCCTCCCGCAGCCGCCGGTCCAACTCCTCCCGCGACGTCCGGTTACCGCAGCCCAGGCACACCACCTCGTCGAGGCGGCCGTGCAACTCCACCACCCGCGGGCTGCCCGCGGCGGTGTGCAGCCCGTCCACGTTCTGCGTGATGATCCCCTCGACCAGCCCGCCGGCCTGCAGCCGCGCCACCGCCCGGTGCCCCTCGTTCGGGGCCGCCCGCGCGATCATCCGCCACCCCAGATGGCTGCGCGCCCAGTAGCGCCGCCGCGCCTGCGCGTCACGCGTGAACACCTGGTACGTCATCGGGGTGTGCCGCCGCGCCGCGCCACTGGGCCCCCGGTAGTCCGGGATGCCCGACTCGGTGGACAGGCCCGCCCCGCTCAACACCACGACCCCACCGCCGGCCACCAGGCCGGCCAGCGCGTCGACCGTCTCCGTCACCCGTCCATGCTGCCTCAGGCGACGACCCGACGGCGAACACGGCCCGCACACCACACGCCGCCCGGCCCACCGGCACCGGCAGCGCCGTCCGGGCGCGCCGCACCCCGACGGCGGCTAGGTTGGCGGTATGCGCGTCGTCATCGCCGGAGGACACGGCAAGATCGCCCAACTGACCCACCGCGAACTCGCCGGCCGCGGCGACACCGCCGTCGGGCTGATCCGCAACCCCGACCACGCCGCCGCGCTGCGGGCCGCCGGCGCCCAGCCCGTCGTCGCCGACCTCGAACACGTCGGCGCCGACGAACTCGCCGCCCACCTCGAGGGCGCCGACGCCGTCCTCTTCGCCGCCGGCGCCGGCCCCGGCAGCGGCGCCGCCCGCAAGGACACCGTCGACCGGGCCGGCGCCGTCCTGCTCGCCGACGCCGCGCGACGCGCCGACGTCCGCCGCTACCTGCTGCTGTCCTCGATGGGTGTGGAAGGCGAACCACCCGCCGGCACCGACGAGGTGTTCGCGGCGTACCTGCGCGCCAAGAAGGCCGCCGAGGACGACCTGACCGGCCGCGACCTCGACTGGACGATCCTGCGACCCGGCCGGCTCACCGACGATGCGCCCACCGGGCGGATCACCCTCGCCCGACACGCCCCCGCCGGCGCCGTGACCCGCACCGACGTCGCCCGGGTCCTCGTCGCCCTGCTCCACCACCCGCACAGCGCCGGCGCGATCCTGGAACTCGTCGGCGGCAACACCCCCATCGCCGACGCCGTCGCCGCCGTCGACCGCCGCTGACCCGCCTCCCCGCGGGCAGGCGACGCCGCTACTCGCCGAGCACGGCCCGCAGTTGCGCGCCGACCGCCCCGGCCGCCTCCGCGTCGGACCGCAACTGCTCCGACTGCTCCGACAGGTACGCATGCCACCGGCTCAGGTGCTGCTGCGCCGTCGCCACCGCCGCCACCAACGCCGCCTGCCGGCCCTCCAACTCCCGCACCTGCCGCCGCAACTCCTCGCCCCCCGCCCCCGACGGGCCGGCGACACCCCCAGCCAGCACGTGCGCCTCGGCGATGATCTCGTCGGCCTGCCGCCGCGCCTCCGCGATGATCTCCGCACCCTCCGCGCTGGCCTCACCGATCGTCCGGTTCGCCTCGTCCTGCGCCCGCACCGCCAACTCGATCACCATCGGATCCGGGCCCTGCGCGCCGGTGCTGGGCAACGCACCGTGACGCAACATCTCCACCTGCCGCGCCAGGCCCTCATTCTCCCGCCGCAACCGGTCCACCTCACCGCCCAACAGCGCCAACCGCTCGTCGGCCGACCGGGCCAGGCCCGCCACCTCATCCGCCGACAGCCACCGGTCGCCCCGGAACCGGCGCGCCTCCAACGCGCCCACGGCCCGGGTCAGCTCACCGTGCGCATCGGCGACCACCCGGTCGCCGTGGTCGACACTCATCGCACACCCGTCCAACTGAAGTCGTCCGGCGCGGCGGCGGCAGCGCCCGCCAGCGGCGGATACAGGGAATGGTCGTAACTCTCCACCAGGATCCGCTCCGGCGGCACCCCCGACGCCGTCAACGCGGCAACCGTCGCCCCGGTCATCTCCGGACCGCCACACACCAGCACCTCGGTGTCGTGCCACGGACCCAACCGCACCGCGGTCTCGCCGGCCGTGCCCACCGCCCCCTGCCACTGCCAGCCGGACTCCACCGTCGGCACGTACCGCAGCCACCCGGACTGCCACGACTGCGCCGACGCGGCCGCCGCCAACTCCCGCAACGCCACGTCGTCGTACAGGTCGTCCGGGGTCCGTCCCCCCACCACCAGCGTCGTCGAGCGCCCCGGACCCAGCCGCAACGCCTCCACCACCGCCCGCAGCGGCGCCACCCCGGTGCCCCCCGCCACCAGCAGCAACGGCAGGCCCGGCGACCGGTCGTACGACGACAACGCCGTCCCCACCGGCGAGCCCAGCAGCACCCGGTCACCCTCCCGCAGCCTGCGCACCAGATGCGTGGAGAACCGGCCCGCCGCCCGCACGTGGAACTCGATCGTCCCGTCCGGACGCGGCGCGTTCGCCGGCGACAGATACCGCCACGTCCGCAACTGCGGCACCTGCACCGGCAGCGACTGCCCCGGCAGGTACTCACACAGGTAGTTCGGACGGACCGTGAACACACACACGTCGGCCCGCCGCCGCTGCACCGCCAGGACCTCCGCCTCCCAGTACGGCGGCGACGTCCGCTCCGCCTCCACCGCCCCGGCCAGCATCAACCGCGCCACCAACTCGTACGCCGCGGCCCACTCGGCGTGCAACTGTGGCGTCCACCGTGGACCCAAGAACCGCTCCAACGTCGCCAGCAACGCCTGCCCGACCCGGATGTAGTGCCATTCCGCCAACGGCACCGGCCGGCCCTGCCGATCCTCGCCCTGGAATCGCCGGTGATCGGCGCCCAACCGCTGCGCGAACGCCGTCACCTCCCGCTCGTCGTCGACATGGGTGACGATGTGCCCCAACGCCGCCAGCAACTTGTCCTGCTGGTACTGCATGTTCGTCGGGAACATCGCACGCGTCTCCGGCGCGATCAGGAACAACGTCGCGTAGAAGTACTTCGCCGCCTCCGGCCCGGCCACCGAGAGCTGAGCCCAACTCTGACGCAGCGCCACCACGTCCATGCCTCAGCCCTCCCGCCGACGGGCCACGTCGTGCCGCTGCCGCAGGGACAGCGCCTCGACGCCCACCGAACCGTACGCACGACCGGTCTGCCACAGGTTCGGGTTCGGCACCCGGGTGTCGTAGTACCGGTGGTGCACCGCGTGCAACGCCGCCCACCCCACACTGCCGTTGAGCCACGACCAGTCGCCGTGCACCGGCCGGCCCGCCCGCTCCTCCTGCGCGCAGAACCGCATGAACAGCTCCGACTCCGTGTGCGGATCCGACACCCGCACCCCCGCCGAACGGAACGAGTGCAGCACCGCCTGGTTGATGACCAGAGCCGCGTGCTCCCGCCACAGGGTGTCCTCCCGCGAGGTGTCCAACCCCAACCCCCGCGCCACCGGCAGCAACTGGTCGTACCGGTCCCCGTCACCCATGTTCCGGGTGCCGACCTCGTCGCCCAGGTAGTGCCCGTTGAACGGGGCGCAGCTGTAGTCCACCCCACCCACTCGCAACCGCATGTTGCTGATCACCGGCAGCGCATGCCAGCGCAACCTCAACTCCGCGAACCACGGATACGCCGGATGCGTCAGGGCGACCTCGCGCACGAGCTCCCGCGGCGTCTCCACCCACGTCGGATCCTCGTACGCCGTCTCCACCACCCACGGCAGCAGATCGAACCGGCCCGGCACCGGCGGCGGATGCCACCCCAGCGCCCGCACCGCGTCCGTCATCGCCACCTGCGCCGGATCACCCAGGACCGACCCGTCGTCCATCCGGTGCCCGCAGTAGCGGATCAGCTGGTCGTTCCAGAGCCGCGCCCGCGGACCCACCCCCGGCCGGTCCGGCGCGAACACCGTCATCACCGACTGGATCCGCCCGCCGTTGTCCGCCACCGCCAGATGCCGCGCCAACTCCCCCGCGATGCCCGCCACCGTCGTCACCCCACGGCGGTCGCGGACCCTCAACCCCGCCCACCGGACCCGCCCCACGCAGCGCGCCGACTGCCGCCACGCCACCCTCGCGCCGTGCACCAACTCGTCGCCGGTGTGCCGGTACGTGCCGGTCACCGCGATCTCCTCCCGCACCCGCGCGACCCGGTCTGCCACCCCCGGCAGCCGACGCTCCTCGTGGTACAGGTGCAGGAACTCCACCGCCTCCGCCGTCACGTCCACCAGCGAGTCGGACGCGTGCGGCACGGGACAACCCCCCGCGCCCCCGGCCCGCACGTCGGCACCCGCCGCCATCGCGCCGGCATCCACGTCGGTCTGCACTTCGCTTTCAATCCGATCGTCGGGCAAGCGTCGCCGCCCGCTGCCTGCGTCGTCGCGTGACACCGGCCCGCAACTGCCCACACCGACGGACAGCGACCACGTGCGAAACAGGCGCAACGACGCAGACAGGATTGCCATGATCGTCAGGAGTGTCAACAAGCCGACAGGTCAGGACGTGGCGCACGCCACACGACCACAGGCCTCCACGCCACAGCCGACCGGACGGTTCGGTCATGGACGACGATTACCGGCAGCGCTGGTGACGCGAACCACCGTCGTGCAGCGAACCCGGTACGGGCCGGACGGATCAGCCCGAGTAACCCAGCGAACCGCGCGCCGGCCGGATCAGCCGAGCCGCCGACCCTCAGCCAGCCCGGCGCCGCGCCCGACGCGCCGCCAACTCGTCACCCACCGGCTCCGCCGCCACCTGCGGCTCCACCGACGTCGCCGGCTCAGACGGCAGGTGCGACAGGGACCCCTGGATCTCCTTGAACGCCCCACCGATCGCGATACCGAACACGCCCTGGCCACCCTGCAACAGGTCGACCACCTCCTCCGGCGACCGGCACTCATACACGGTCGTGCCGTCGGAGATCAACGTGATGCCCGCCAGGTCCGCCACCCCACGGGAACGCAGCGCCTCGATCGCCTTCCGGATGTTCTGCAACGACACCCCGGCGTCCAGCAGCCGCTTCACCACCTTCAGGACCACCAGGTCCCGGAACGAATACAACCGCTGCGTGCCCGAACCCGAAGCGTCGCGCACACTCGGCACCACCAACCCGGTGCGGGCCCAGTAGTCCAACTGCCGGTAGCTGATCCCCACCGCATGGCAGGCCGTCACGCCCCGGTAGCCCACGGCACCGTCACCCTCGGTCGCCCACCCCGGCGGCGTCACACCCGGCTCGTCCAGCTCCGTACCTGGATCGGGATCTCGCGGCTCGTGCATCCGGACAACCTCCCCGCCAGTGCGGTGACACGTCGCTTCCGGGACGTGCACCCCTCGACACGGCAACCCTATAGCCGCCTTGAAGAATTGCCCCGCAGAAGCCGCCGCGACACGCCGCGACACGACAACGAAGATCACCCACAGCACCGGAACATCACTGAACGTGACATCCCGAAGAAGACCGGACTCAGCCGGCGAAGTCCTCCGGACGCACCTGGTCCAGGAACTCGCGGAACTTCTCCACCTCGTCCTCCTGCTCGTCCGGGATCACGATCCCCGCCTCGCTGAGGACCTCCTCCGCACAACGAATCGGCGCACCCACCCGCAACGCCAACGCGATGGAATCACTCGGCCGGGCCGACACCCGCACCCCGTCCCCGAGCAACAGATCGGCGTAGAAGACGTTCTCCTTCAACTCCATGATCTCCACCGCCTGCAACGGCGCCTTCAACGCCGCCAACACGTCCCGCAGAAGATCGTGGGTCAGCGGCCGGGCCGGCTTGACCCCCTGCTGCTCATAGGCGATCGCCGTCGCCTCGACCGCACCGATCCAGATCGGCAGATAGCGGTCCCCCTCGACCTCCCTGAGCAGGACGATCGGCTGGTTGCTGGGCAGCTCCACCCGAACTCCGACCACGCTCAGCTCGCGCACCGCCGCCTCCGTGTCGTTGTCACCTACGCCGCACCGCGCCCTTCCCTGCACGGTACACGGACCGCGACACGGCCGTCCCATGCGCTACCCGCACACGCCCGCGCCAGAAAGGGGTTACCCCGGCAAGCCTACGACACGCTTCCCGGGGAAGATCTTTCCGCACGGCCCCCGCCGGATCACCGACCCAACGTCGACCGCAACCCCACCCGCACCAACGCCGCATGCAACTGCTGCGACAGCGCCACCAACTCCCGCGCCGTCTCCGCCGCCCGCGCCCGCGCCGCCGGATCACTCTGCCGGGCCAACGGCGTCAACAACTGCGCGAACAGACCGGCCTCCCGATCCGCCGCCGTACGGAACGCCCGCAGATGCCGCGGCTCCAACCCGTACGCCGCCAGACCCGCCACCGCCTGCGCGATGATCAACGCGTCGTCGTCGTACCAACCCGGCGGATCCGACACCACCACACCGAGGCGCTCCAACTCGCCCAGCGTCGACTCGTCGATCCCACTGCGCGCCACCAGGTCCAACCGGCCGAGCCGCACCTGCGGCGACCCGACCGGCTCCTCCGGCACCCGCCCCGGAACCTCACCGTCCGGACCCACCGCCACCAACGTCGGCCGCTGCCGACCCGGCGACTCCCCGGACGCGTCCCACTGCGCCAACTGATCACGGATCACCCGCAACGGCAGATACTGGTCCCGCTGCGCGGTCAGCACGAACCGCAACCGCGCCACATCGTCCCAGCTGTACTTCCGGTAACCCGCCGCCGTCCGCTGCGGCTCCACCAGGCCCTCGGCCTCGAGGAACCGCAACTTCGAGATGGTCACGTCCGGGAAATCGACCCGCAGCTGACCCAGCACCTCACCGATACTCATCAGCGGGCGCGCACGGGCCGCCTCGGGCGGCGTGGAGGCCGCAGGCTCGTTCACCCCCGGCCGGCCCCCTCCTCGGGACGCGGACCGGCGATGAACACCACCCGGAACTTGCCGATCTGCACCTCGTCACCATTGCTCAACGTGGCCGCCTCGACCCGCTCCCGGTTCACGTACGTGCCGTTCAGGCTCCCCACGTCCCGCACCGTGAACGTCCCACCGTCACGGTGGAACTCGGCGTGCCGCCGCGACACCGTCACGTCGTCGAGGAAGATGTCACTGTCCGGGTGACGGCCACTGGTCGTCACATCGTGATCCAGCAGGAACCGGGCACCCGCATTCGGACCCCGGCGAACCACCAGCAGCGCCATACCCGGCGGCAACGAACCGGACATCCGGCTCGGCACCACATCGGTGTCCGGCCCCTCCAGCACTTCGTCGAGCGAACCGAGATTGAGCGTCGAAGTGACGTCGAGTGGGGGGAACTCGTCGTCTGGGCGCGTCATGGGACCACCTCACGGATCTGTTCGGTCGGCGTCGGGTAATGGCGGGTCTGGCCGCCGGGCAGTGCAACACCCGGCGGCTGGCTCCCCGTGCCCGGAAAGGCAATTCCGCAACGCTGAACTATTTGGTTCTCGGTCGACTGGGCGAGCCTAGCCAGCGCCGAAATGCAGGGCAACCGGACGCGCGGAACACCCGCCACGCCCGAAGGGGACGCACTCAGCTCTCGGTGAGCTCACGATACGCGTCCGCAGACAGCAGACCATCGACCGCCGCCGGATCGTCCGGGGTGATCTCCAGCAACCAACCCGCACCGTACGGATCAGTGTTGATCACCTCAGGGGTGTCGCCGAGCGCCTCGTTGCGCGCCGCCACCGTACCGCTGAGCGGGGCGTAGATCTCCGACACGCTCTTCGTCGACTCGATCTCACCCAACGACTCACCGACCGCCACCACCACACCCGCATCAGGCAGCTGGACATACACGATGTCACCCAGGGCGTCCTGCGCGAAGTGCGTGATGCCGACCCGGACAGTGCCGCCGCCGTCACCCGCCACCCACTCGTGCTCGGCGGTATACCGCAGATCCTCAGGAATCACCAGACGCGTCCTTCATCCATCGGCGCACCGGAAACCCGGTGCGGGCCGCGCCGGTCAGGAGACCGGACGGGCGTGTTCCAGCTTGATCGGTGCGTGCAGCGCCGAAACCTCGGCAGCCTCACGATCCTCGACGATCAACTTACCGCCGTCACCCGTCACCGACGCCACCACCCCGCCGGGAATGTTCAAGGCCGTACGCATCGTCGCCGGATCACCGATCACCGTGATCGTGAACGGACCCGTCAACCGACGCCCGTCCACCACCAACGACCCGCCCTCCCCGTCCAGGAAGAACGTCGACGCGATGATCCGCACCGTCGCCCGGTCACCACCGGAGATCTGCATCGCCTCCGCGCCCGCGCCCCGCAACTCCTGCACCGCGTCCAACACCCGCGACGCCGAGATCGACTTCTCACCCGCCTCGAACCGCACCGACAACCCCGGCCCCGTCGCCGGCAACGTCCCCGCCAGGATCCCCAACTCGTCGGCCCGCCGCGTCGCCTCCTCCAACGCCGCCTGCCGCCCCTGCTGACCCGAACGCAACTGCCGCTGACTCTCCTCCAGCGTCGCGATGTCCTGCCGCAGCCGAACCTCCCGCGAGTTCAGGTCGTACAGGATCCGCACCAGATCCTCCTGCCGCGTCGCCGCCACCGTCGGATCCGTCGACGTCGACTTGAACTGCACCACCAGGGTGAACCCCAGCAACGCCAGCAGCGCCGCGATCATCACCCCGGCCGAACTCACCCGCCGCCGCGGCGTCCCGCCACCCCCGGCCACCGCTGGCGCGGGTGGGGTGGCACCGGCGGCGGCCCGGCTCAGCTCCACCGTCACGCCATCGTCGGGCTCCACCACCGCCGGCTCCTGCACGGGCGGCTCCACCGGCGGCGCCGACCGCTCCGGCGCCAACGGGCTCAACTCATCCGGATCCGGCGCGTCCGGCCGCGGATCGGGCGCCCCCGCCGGACCCGCCGGCCGCCCCGGACCCGCCGGCTGCGGCCAACCCGTGCCCGTCTCGGTGTGCTCGTCGCTGCTCATCGCCACCAACCTACGCCCGGAACAGGTGCCGACGGATCGCCGCCACGTTCCCGAAGATCCGCACCCCGAGCACGACCACCACGCCGGTGGAGAGCTGACCGCCCACCCCCAACTGGTCACCCAGATACACGATCAGACCCGCCACCAGCACGTTCGAAATGAACGACACCACGAACTGCTTGTCGTCGAAGATCCGGTCGAGCTTCGCCCGCACCCCGCCGAACACCGCGTCCAACGCGGCCACCACCGCGATCGGCAGGTACGGCTGCAACGCCGTGGGAACCGTGGGGTCGAGCCACACGCCGAGGACCACACCGGCGAGCAACGCCAGCACCGCGATCATCGACCACCTCCGGAGGGGCTGGGAGACGTCCTCGAACCGGTCGGCCCAGGACTGACGGAACGGTGGGCCCCCGACGGCGACGGCGTCGGGCTCACCGAGGGCTGCGCGTAGCGTAGCCGCGGGTCCGGAGCGGCCGGCAGGGTGAGGTCCTCCGCCTCCCGCACCCCGAACGACAACCCGGTGTCCTCGGCGACCTTGCGCATCGTCAACGCGCTGCGGCTGTCCTCGTACCGGTCCCGCATCGACCCCGGACCGATCGCCGACACCTCGTACGGCCCCGTCACCGGCCGGAAGTCCACCAGGATCGCCTGCCCCGCCGAACGGATCGTCGACATCGCCGTCAACCGCTGACCGTTGATCGCGATCGCCTCAGCCCCCGCCGCCCACAGGTCGTTCGCCACACCCTGCAGATCGCTGTAGATCACCCGGGACGGCCCCACGTCCGCGCCGGTCACCGCGTCCTGGTTCTGCGGCGCGTCCGCCAGACGCACCACCACGCCGTCACCGCGCACCCGCCCCAGGCCGGTGCCCGCCTCCAGGTTGTGCAACCGCGCCGCCTCCGAGCCACCCAACGCCGCCGCCCGCTGCCGCGCCACCTCCGCCCGCAGCTCGTCGGCCCGCACCGACAACCGGTCCGTCTCGGTCTCCCGCTGCTTGATCTGCTCGACCAGGCCGGACCGGGCCTGGCTGCGCCCCGGCTCGGCCTCCAGCGTCTGCCGGTACGCCACCGCGAACAGGAAACCCAGCAGCAGCGCCACCACCACGGTGACGGAACGCGCCGACCACCGCCGCCACCTCGGCGACGGCGTCTGCCGCTCCCGACGCCGGACCGCCGCGTCGGCGTAGCCGGGATCCAGCGGATTGCGGAACAGCTCGGTGAGGAAGTCCGGGGCGTACACCCGGTCGCCGCGGCCCCGGCCGTCGCCCGGCGTGCCCGTCATGCCGGCGCTCCCCCGGCCCGAACCGCCCTGACCAGCCGGCCGGCCTGCACGACGTAGAGCGCACCGGCCACCCAGTAGAGCACCAGGCCCCACCAGGCCAGGCCCCAGCCGATCGCCCCGGCCACGCTCGCCGCACCCGGCACCGCCGCGGCGAGCAGCAGGACCGGGAAGGCGGCCAGCAACAGGAAGGTCGCGGTCTTGCCCACGTAGTGCACCGGCGGCGGGCCGTACCCGTGCCGGCGCAGCACCGCCAGCGAACCGAGCAGGAGCAACTCCCGGGCCAGCAGCGCCGCGGTGAACTGCCAGGGCACCACGTCGCGGGCGGTGAACCCGAGCAGGGTGGCGAGGATGTAGAGCCGGTCGGCGAGCGGGTCGAGCAGCTCCCCCAGCCGGCTGACCTGACGCATCCGGCGCGCGACCCAGCCGTCCACCCAGTCCGTGGTGCCGCCGATGGCCAGCACCACGACCGCGGCCACGTCGGCGTGCGCGACGAGCAGCAGGTAGAGGAAGAGCGGCACGCCGAGCAACCGGACGAAGCTGATGACGTTCGGCAGCGTGAGGATCCGGTCGCCGACGGCCGATCCGCTCGTGCCGGCGGTGGCCTCCGGGTGCTCCTCCCGAGCCGGCGGACGCGACACCGAACCTCCTCCGCGGCACGCTCCTCCGCCCGGCCGAGGACCGGCGGCGCGGAGAACGTGGGCGCTGTCGGGCCGGCTGCCGCCGGCGTCCCCTGCGGTCCCCATACGGGACCTTCGCCTGACATCGGCCCGCGATCGTGACGATCACGGGCCGGCTGCGCTGCCACTATATCGGGCCCTCGGCGCCTCCTCCGGCCTCAGGAGTGCCGCCCTGTCGACGACGGTGTCGTCGGGTGTGCTGCGTCACCACCCGTAGGGCATCCTAGGACACTAGTGGAGCAGGTGGGGATGGGGCGCACGGACGGAACGACCGGTCAGGCGGTGCGGGCCTGGGAGTTCGCCGGCGACTCGGTCGGGGCGGCGGTGGCCGCGCGCTCGAAGGCCACCAACGCCAGCAGCAGCTCGTGCTGCGCCCGACCGGGCATCCGGTCCAGCACGGCCTGCACCGCCCGGTGCCGGCGCTCCTGCAGCTCGCGCAACAGCGCCTCCGCGGCGGCGGTCGGCATCAGCCGCACCTCCCGCCGGTCCCGGGGATCGGGCACCCGGCGCAGCAGCCCGGTGGCCTCCAACCGGTCGCAGAGCCGGCTCGCCGAGGACGGCACGACGTCCAGCAACTCGGCCAGGCCGTTGACGTTGGTCTCCGGCCGGCCGCTGATCAGCGACAGCACCCGCAGCTGCGTCGGGGAGACGGCCATCTGATGGCGGGGCACCGCCGAGTCGAGCACACCGACGAGTGCCTCGGCGGCGGCGTCGATCGCCGCGGCGAGATTCGGAGGTCGCTCCACCCGGTGTCCCCTGCGATCGTCCCGCTCGTGCCTTGCCGGTGCGACGACGGCCCTCACCCGTCGCCCCGCCCGACGGAGCCACGCCAGTCCAGGCAGACGACGACCGCGTCGTCGCGCAAGTCGGCGTCCGCGTGCCAGGCGTGTAGTTCGCGCATCACCGTACCAACTGCTTCCGCCGGCGGTTGCAGCCGCGTGGACCGCATCGCCCGCGCCATCGTCCGCTCGCCGTACGCCCCGCGGTCACCGGGGTCGGCGGCCCACACCCCGTCGCTGACCACGAACAGCCGGTCCCCCGGTTCCAGCGCGAACTCCTGGACGTCGTAGCGGGCCTCGGCGAACATGCCCAGCGGCAGCTGCTGTTCCAGGTCGATGGGCGTCACCGTGCCGCCGCGTACGCGCAGCAGGTGCGGGGAGCCGGCGTCCACCGCCCGCACCCGCCCGGTGACGGTGTCCAGTTCGAGAAGCAGCGTGGCCACGTACCGGCGACCGCGATGCTGGTAGAAGACCGTGTCGGAGGCCAACTCGGCCTGCTCGACGATGCTGCCTCCGGAGCGCCGGGCGTTGCGCAGCGCGTTCACGGTGACGGCGGTCAGCAGCGACGCCGACAGCCCGATGCCGGCGCCGTTGAGCACCGTCACGGTGAGCCGGTCGTCGTCCACGGACCAGTCGAAGTGGTCCCCGCCGACCGTGTACGCCGGTTCCAGCTGGCCGGCGAGTTCGAACGCCGCGTGGCTCACGCCGCGTCCCGGCAGCAGCTCCCACTGCATCTCGGCGGCCATGCTGAGTCGCTCCCGCCGGCGGACCCGGCGGTACCGGTCGGTCTCCCGGTCCGCCGCGCGCAGCACGACGGCCAGCTCGCCGGCGATGTCCGCGGCCCGCTCGACGACGTCCGGGTCGGGCGGGCCGGGCAGCTCGACCAGGAGCACGCCCAGCCGCTCGCCCCACACCGACAGCGGCAGGTAGAGCCGCCACCGGCCCTCGTCGGTGTCGGTGACGGGCTGCTGGCTGCTGAAGCAGCGCTGCGCCACGTCGTGGCACGCGAGGAAGCCGCCGCCGGAGAGGTCCGCGTCGAGCACCGGCCAGAGCCCGGTGATCCGGTAGTCGGCGATGAACACGTCCGTTCGCGAAGCGCCCAGGGCGGACCGGATGGCCCGGTCCGCCGCCTCCACCACCTGGTCGGGCGGGGCCGAACGAAGCGCACGCGAGACCTGGCCCGGTGCCTCCAACATGATCATCCTCCGGAAGCTTGCCGTAGGGCAAGCATCATACGGAGCCCTCTCCCCCACCCTCCGGGCGGGCGGGCGCACGGCGGGTGCCAGCCGCCGCGCCCCCCGCACGCGGGCGGAGGCGCGGCGCGCGGGCGCCCACGTCGCCTGGGTCGGCGCCGGCGGCGGCCGGGTGCTGCGGGGGCAGCCGCGCGCACAGGCGACGGCCAGGTTGCCGCGGCGGCGACCGGCTCTCAGGCGGCGATCGGTGTCCCGGGCGGCCGCTGTCCAGGCGGCGCCCCCGGGTGCCGCGGTGAGGGCCGGTCAGGCCGGCGAGCGGACGGCGACCCCGCCGTGGAAGGCGTCGGGCACCTGCGCGGGCGGGCCGTCCGGCCGCCACCGGGTGATCGGGACGATGCCGTCCTCGGTGGGCGTCCAGCGGCCCAGCAGCGGCACGAACGCGGCCGGCGGGCGCATCCGGAACGCCGGGCCCATCATCGCGAGGGCCGCCGGGAAGCCGGCCAGTTCCTCCGTGTCGAAGTCGACGGCGAGCAGGCTGCCCGGCGCGGTCGCCTCATAGAGCTCGTCGAGGGTGCGGGCCAGCGTCTCGTCGTCGAGGAACGCGGCCAGACCGAGGAAGACCACGCCGACCGGTCTCCTCCCCCACCCCGGCACGAACCGGTGCAGCTGGGCGCGGTCGACGGTGCCGATGTCGGTGGCGTCGCCGTAGCCGTAGCCGGCCCGGTCGCTGCCGGCCAGCAGGCGCTGGCCGAGGCGGATGGTGACCGGGTCGACGTCGGTGTAGAGGACGGTGGCGTCCGCGGCGACCTCGTGCACGTTGCCCATCGTGGGCACCCCGGAGCCGAAGACGAGGAAGCTGTCGACCCCCCGCGCGGCCATCGCCCGGACCGCCCGGCCGAGAAACGCGCGCAGCTCGCGGAAGACCGGCTCGCACAGCCCGTACGCCTGCTCGAAGTCGCGGGCGGCCGCCACGTCGACCGGGAAGTGGTGCTCCCCGCCGAGCCAGAAATCGATCATCCGCGCGGTGCTCGGCTGGTCCGGCTCAACCATCGACGACGCTCCCTCCGCGGTGGGCGTGGACAGC
The DNA here is from genome assembly GCF_049847285.1 of Micromonospora sp. DT62. NCBI lineage: Bacteria > Bacillati > Actinomycetota > Actinomycetes > Micromonosporales > Micromonosporaceae > Micromonospora > Micromonospora sp. DT62. The sequence continues at coordinate 37,906 of NZ_JBNCOB010000031.1, read as the reverse complement.
GTACCCACCGGTCGGCCTGCGCGGTATCGGCCCGCCGACGGGTTCCCCGCCGCGATACTGGCCGGGAACCGGCGGGAGGTGGGCGGTGAACTCGGCGAACGGCGCGGCGGTGGTCGTCGGCACGGACGGCTCGGACTCGTCGCTGCGCGCCGTGCGGCTCGCCGCCGTCGAGGCGGCCCGCCGCCACCGGCCACTGCGGATCGTGCACGCCTTCATCTGGCCCCTGCTGCGCGTGCCGGTCGACGCCCCCGCCGCCGGCCCACCCGGCGCCGGCCTGCGGCACCAGGCCGAGCAGGTCGTCGCCGCCGCCACGGACGAGGCCGAGGCGGCGGTGCCCGGGTTGCGGATCTCCGGCGAGATCATCGACGGCGAGGCCGCCGCGGTGCTGCTCGGCGAGTCGCCAGCAGCCGCGATGATCGTGCTCGGCGACCGGGGGCTCGGCGGCTTCTCCGCCCTGGTGGTGGGCTCCGTCGCGGTGCAGGTCGCCGCGTACGCAGACTGTCCCGTGCTGATCGCCCGGGGCACCGACCACCCCGACGGGGCCGTCGTCGTCGGCGTGGACGGCTCCGAGACGGCCCGGCTCGCCGCGGAGTTCGCCATGGAGGAGGCGTCGGTACGCGGCGCGGCGCTGGTCGCGTTGCACGCCTACCGGCATCCGACCTCCACCGGGCCCGGGGACATGCGACCACTGGTGTACGACGACACCGAACTACGTTCCGAGGAGGAGCGGGTGGTCGCCGAGTCGCTCGCGGGGCTCACGGAGCGGTGGCCGGACGTGCCGGTCAGCCGGGAGACCACGCGGGGCCGCCCCACCACCGTGCTCGCCGAGGCGTCCCGGCGGGCCCAGCTGCTGGTGGTCGGCCGGCAGGGACACGGCGAGCTGACCGGGCTGCTGTTGGGCTCGGTGAGCCAGTCGCTGCTGCACCACGCCGACTGCCCGGTCGCGGTGATCCGCGCGCCGCGCTGAGCCGGGCGCCGTCCACGGGCGCCGCCACCGAACCGGTCGCGGGGTTGGTCCCCGCGCAGGCGGGTAGACGACCGCGGTACGCCAACGGCGACGACGACCGGAGGAGGCAGTGATGCCAGGACCACGGCCGGGCAGCAACGCGTACGACAAGCAGCGGGCGCGCATCCGGAACGCGATCGACGATTCGGGACGACGGGTGCCGGACGACAAGGCCAACGACGTGGCCAACCGGATCCTGCAGTCCGACCGGGGACAGCGGGGGGTCGTCCGCGGCGAGCGGGTCTACGGCCCCAAGGGCGAGCGCGAACCGGGCGACCCGAGGTGAGGGCGACGAACCTGGCCGACGGGGCGATCGCCGGCGCGGTCGGCAGCGCCGCCCTGAACATCGTCAGCTACCTCGACATGGTGCTGAGGGCGCGGCCGGCGAGCAGCACCCCGGAGGAGAGCGCCGGGCGGGTCGCCCAGGTGGCGCACGTCGACCTGGGGCCCGAGGACCGGGCGGCCAACCGCCGCTCGGGCCTCGGGCCCTTGCTCGGCTACGGGATCGGCGTGGCGGCGGGCGTCGGGTACGCCCTGCTCGCCCGGGGCCGCCGGATGCCGCTGCCGCTGGCCGTCGGGGTGCTCGGTGGCACCGTCATGACGATGTCCGACGGGTCGATGACCGCGCTGGGCGTGACCGATCCGCGCACGTGGCGACGGTCGGACTGGCTGGCCGACATCGTGCCGCACCTCGCGTACGGCGTGGCGGCCGCAGCCACCTGGAACCGGCTGCGGCCGTCCGTCCCGGGCCGGGGCTGTTAGCCCCGGGCGCTCTCGTCGTCGGCGACCGGCTCCGTGGCCGGGCCGTACGGCGACACCTGCCCCCGGGGCACCGGGCGCCCCTCGTCGCCGTGCGACGAGCCGCGGTTGCGCGGGTGCCCCGCGGGGTTGGGGCCCTTGCTGTCCTGGCTGGTGGCGCCCTTGTTGTTGCGGCGGAACTCCTCCTGCTGCGGATTCACCACGGGTCTCTCCTTCCGGGGTCCGACCGTGTCCGACGTCGGTTACCCGCCCGCCCCGGCGGCATACCCACCGGGGCGGACGGTCGCAGGGGTGGCCGGGCGCAGGGCGGGTACACCCGGAGGATGGGCGACGACCGGAAGGTGGCGCGGGTCCTGCTGGAGCGGCGGGGCCGCACGTACGCCGAGGAGGCGGGCATCACGCTCGCCGACCGGCCCGCCCCGCTCTACCAGCTGCTGGTGCTCGCCACGCTGCTGAGCACCCGGATCCGGGCCCGGGTGGCCGTGGCGGCCGCCCGCGAACTCTTCGCCGCCGGCTACCGGACCCCGCAGGCGATGGAGGCGGCGAGCTGGCAGGACCGGGTCGACGCGCTGGGCAGGGGCCACTATCGCCGCTACGACGAGCGGACCTCGACGATGCTCGGCACCGGCGCCCGGCTGTGCCTGGACCGCTGGCGGGGCGACCTGCGCCGGCTGCACCGCGACGCCGGCGGTGAACCGGCCGGGCTGCGCCGGCTGCTGACCGAGTTCCCCGGCATCGGCCCCACCGGCGCCGACATCTTCCTGCGCGAGGCGCAGGTGGCCTGGCCCGATCTGCGCCCGTACGCCGACCGGCGGGCCCTGGCCGGCGCGAAACGCCTCGGCCTGCCCGGTTCGGCGGACCGGCTGGCCGGGCTCGTCGACCCGGCCGACTTCGGCCGGCTCGCCTCGGCGTTGGTCCGGGTGGCCCTCGGCGAGGAGTCCGCCGGTGAGGTCACCCGCGCCGCCGCCACCTGACCGGCCTACTTGGCCGTCTTGTCGCCCGGCTTCGTCAGGTGCCACACCAGCAGCGCCGCCAGCAGCGCGAGCACGACGAGGCCGCCCGACACGCCGCGGCCGTCCTCCTCGCTGCGTCCGGTGGTGCCGAAGTAGATCACCGCGAGCCCGGCCAGCACGGTGACGAACGTCCGCATCCCTCGGTCCTTCACGTACCGGACCGTACGTCCTGATCCACGCCGTTCGTGGCGGTTCCCGCCGCCGTCACCCGACCGGGTCGGGGCCCGCGGAGAAGCCGCGCAGCCGGACCCGGCGGATCGTGCGGCCGGCCACCTCCACCACCTCGACGGTCAGCCCCGGCAGGTGCACGGTCTCCCCCGGCCCGCTCGGCAGGTGCCCCAGCCCGGCCAGCACCAGCCCGGCCACCGTCGTGTACTCCCGCGACGGCCGGAAATGCAGGCGCACCCCGACGTCGGCCAGGTCGTGCAGCGGGAAGTCGCCGGGCATCAGCAGCGAGCCGTCCGGTTCCCGGGTCACCCCGGTCACGTCCCGGTCGGTCTCGTCGTACAGTTCCCCGACGACCTCCTCCAGCAGGTCCTCCATGGTGATCATGCCGTCGACCCCGCCGTGCTCGTCGACGACGAGGGCGAGCTGCTGGTGGCACAGCCGCAGCTCGCGCAGCGCGTCGGAGACGGGCAGGGTGCCGGGCAGCAGCAGCGGCGGACGGGCCCGGTCGGCGACCGTCGCCGCGTCCGCCCCGACGAGTTCGCGGATGTGCACCACGCCCCGCACCGCGTCGAGCCCACCCGGCCCCACGACCGGTGCGCGGGAGCGGCCGGCGGCGGCGAGCCGGCGCAGCCCGTCGGCTGCGGGCAGCGTCGCGGGGAGCACCGTCACGTCCAGCCGGGGCACCAGGATGTCCCGCAGCGTCCGGCCGGCGATGTCGAACGCGCCGGTGAGGATCTCCCGCTGCTGTGCGGACAGGCCCCGCTGGCTGACCAGGATCTCCCGCAGCTCGTCCTCGGTCATCTCCGTACGGCTGGCGCGCGGGTCCCCGCCGGCGAGCCGCACCACCACGTCGGTGGCCTTGCTGAGCAGCCAGACCGCCGGCCGCGACAACCGGGCCAGCAGGTCCAGCGGCCCGGCGCTGACCAGCCCCCAGCGTTCCGCGCGCTGCATCGCCAGCCGCTTGGGGGCCAGTTCGCCGACGACCAGGGTGACGAACGTCAGCAGCACGGTGACCAGGACGATCGCGACGCCGCGCGCGGCGTCGCCCAGGAAGCCCAGCGGCCCCACCAGCGGCTCGGACAGGGACACCGCGGCGGCGGCGGAGGCGAGGAACCCGGCCAGGGTGATGCCGAGCTGGATGGTCGCCAGGTACCGGTTGGGGTCGCGGACCAGCCGGGCCAGCCGCTCCCCCGACCGGCTGCGCCGGCCCAACTGCCGCACCTGCCCCTCGCGCAGCGTCACCAGCGCCATCTCGCTGCCCGACAGGGCCGCGTTGACCAGCACCAGCACCGCCACCAGCGCGAGCTGGCCGAGCTGCGCCCCCATGTCAGTCGACCTCCAGGTCGTCGAGGGAGATCTTGTGCGTCATCAGCCACCGGGCCAGCGCCGACATCCCGAACAGCCACAGCGGCGCGGACTCGGTGGTGCCGTTGGTGGCAAAGATCGCGAAACGCAGGTCCGGCGCCCGGTACGCCTCGATCCGCCACTTGTGCTGCCGGTCCCGCCAGACCGCGGAAGGGTCCATGGCGTCACGCTAGGCGACCGCCAACCCCGCCGGGGCGGCTTCAGGACCGGGCCGTCACCACGACCCGCGCGTCGTCGGGCAGCCGACGGGTGGCGCCGCGACGGTCCAGCAGCTCCAGCAGCGGCACCGCGACCCGGCGGGTGGTGTCCAGCGCCCGCCGCGCGGCGCTGAGCGTGAACGGCTGAGGCAGCCCGGCCAGCACCCGCACGGCGTCGTCCGCCGCGCCGGGCAGCAGCACCACGTTCTCGGCGAGGCGCAGCAGCGCCCCCGCGCGTACGGCCGCGCCGATCTCCCGGGGACCCAGCCCCAGGTCGGCGAGGTGCTCGGCCTCGGGGGCGCGGAACGGGCGGTCGGCGTACTCGGCGCGGACCCGGGCCACGGCCCGGGCCACCGGTGCCGGCAGCGCGTCGACCGCCGACGCGGTGACCCGGCCGGCGCACAGCCGCAGCGGCGGCCGGACCAGCGCCTCGACCAGCGTCCGCTCGGGCAGGTCGAGGCGCTGGCGCAGCAACTCGACCGGCGCGCCCGCCTCCAGCGGGTGCTCCCGGGCGTGCCGGGCGACCTCCTCGACCAGCCGGGCGCCAAGGCCCCGCCAGTGCTCCGGGTCGGCCAGCCAGTCGCCGGCGACCGGCCGACCGGTGACCTCGACGCCCATGCGGACCAGGTCGGCGGCCCGGGCCAGCCGCCGCCGGCGCAGCTCGCCGGCCAGCTCGGGCCGGCCGTCCACCGTCGCCAGCACCGCCGCGCGGGCGACCGCCGCGCCCCGACGGGTCAGCGGCGGCGGAGCCACGTCCAGCACGGTCACCCCGCCCGCGACGTGGTGCCGGCCCGGGTCGCGCAGCAGCGCCCGGTCCCCGACCAGCAGCGGCAACGGCCGGGCCAGCCGCAGCCGGGCCGTGTCCGGGCCGAGCGGCCGGACCCGCGCCGGCACCGCCGCCGCGCCGATGTGCAGCGTCAGGGTGGCCGGCAGCTCCCCGGTCGGGTCGCCGGCCAGCCGCACGTCCAGCAGGTCCGTGCGGTGGAACCGGCCGGGGGTGAGCAGCGCGTCGCCGCGCCCCAGGCGGTCCCGGGGCGTGCCGCGCAGGTTCACCGCCACCCGGGCGACCGGGCCGACCTCGGGCCGGGCCACGCCGAGGGAGTGCAGGCCGCGCACCCGCACCGTCTCCGCGCTGCCGGCCAGCTCCAGCTCGTCGCCCACCCGCAGCCCACCGGCGCCGAGCGTGCCGGTCACCACCGTGCCGGCGCCGCGGACGGTGAAGGCGCGGTCCACCCACAGCCGCACCGGGGCGTCGGCCCGCGGGGCGGGCAGCCGGGCGGCGAGCCGGTCCAGCGCCGCGCGCAGCTGCGGCAGGCCGGCGCCGGTCACCGCGCTGACCGCGACCGCGTCGACCGCGCCGAGGGAGGTGGCGGCCAACTCCGCCCGGGCCCGGGCCGTCGCCGGCCCCGGATCCGCCAGGTCCGCGCGGGTCACCACCAGCAGGCCGTACGCCACCCCGAGCGCGTCCAGTGCCGCCAGGTGCTCGGCCGACTGCGGCATCCAGCCCTCGTCGGCGGCGACGACGACCAGCGCGGCGGGCACCGGGCCGACGCCGGCGAGCATGTTCGGCACGAACCGCTCGTGCCCCGGCACGTCGACGAACGCCACCGTCGCGCCCGAGGGCAGCGTGCTCCAGGCGAAGCCGAGGTCGATGGTCATGCCCCGGCGGCGTTCCTCGGCCCACCGGTCGGGTTCCATCCCGGTCAGCGCCCGGACCAGGGTCGACTTGCCGTGGTCGACGTGCCCGGCGGTGGCCACCACGAACACGCCTCAGCCCTCCCCGGGCACGCGCAGCACGGCGGCGGACAGCGCCGCGTCGGCGTCGGCGGGTACGCAGCGCAGGTCCAGCAGCAGCCGCCCGCGTACCACCCGGCCCAGCACCGGCGGGTCTCCGACGCGCAGCGGCTGCGCGTACCGCTCGGGCAGGGCGAGCGCCCACGAGTCCAGCTCGACGCCCGGCGCCCCGCCGCCACCCACGACGGCGCTGGCCGGCACCACCTCCGCCTTGCGACCGTCGGCGGCGAGGGCGTCGCGCAGCCGCTCCGTGCGCGCCCGAAGCGCGCCGGCGTCGGCGTGCAGCGCGGCCCGGGTGGGGGTCGCCGGATCGGCGATGGTGGCGGCGAGCGCGGCCAGGGTCAGCTTGTCCACCCGCAACGCCCGGGCGAGGGGGTGCCGGCGCAGCCGTTCGACGAGGTCGGCGGCACCGAGCAGCAGGCCGGCCTGCGGCCCGCCGAGCAGTTTGTCGCCGCTGGCGGTGACCAGCGCCGCCCCGGCCCGCAGCGTGCTGGTGGCGTCCGGCTCGGCGGGCAGCAGCGGGTCGGGCGCCAGCAGCCCGGAGCCGATGTCGGCGACCACGGGGACGCCGAGGGTGGCCAGCGCCCGTACGGGCACCGCGGAGGTGAAGCCGGTGACCTGGAAGTTCGACGGGTGCACCTTGAGCACGAAGCCGGTACGGGGACCGATGGCGGCGGCGTAGTCGTCGAGCGTGCTGCGGTTGGTGGTGCCGACCTCGCGCAGCCGGGCGCCGGTGCTCTCCAGCAGGTCGGGCAGGCGGAACCCGTCGCCGATCTCCACCAGCTCGCCCCGGCTGACGACGATCTCGGCGTCGGCGGCCAGCGCGGTCGCGGCGAGCACCAGCGCGGCGGCGCCGTTGTTGACCACGTGCACCGCGCCCGCGTCGGGCACCGCCGCCGCGAGGGCGTCGAGGGCGTCGCGTCCCCGCCGGGCCCGCCGCCCGGTGCGCAGGTCCAACTCGACGTCGGTGTGCCCGGTGGCGGCGGCGACCGCCGCGACGGCGGCGGGCGACAGCGCGGCGCGACCCAGGTTGGTGTGCAGCACCACGCCGGTGGCGTTGAGCACCGCCCGGGGCGCCGGCGCCGGCAGGGCGGCCAGCGCGGCGTCGCGTACCGCCTCGGGGGTGATCTCGCCCCGGCGGGCGCGCTCCTGGGCGCGGTGGACGGCGGCCTTGACCCGCTCCCGACCCAGGGTGCCCGCCGCGGCGGCCAGCCGGGGGTCGGCGAGCAGCGCGTCGGTGCGCGGCACCCGCCGGCGCGGATCGGCCGCGACGTCCCCCATGATCCCCACTTCCGCAGCATGGCGGAGACGGACGGGAATCGAACCCGCCTGGCCCGGATCCCGGACCACACCGGTTTTGAAGACCGGGAGGGGCACCAGCCGCCTGAACGCCTCCACGCAGCAGTGAACCACAGGCCCGGCGGGCGTGTGCGGGGAGGCGTCAGCCCTCGGCGGCGCGCCGCCGCTCGAGGCGCTCCCGCTGCGGCACCACCGTGTACTTCGGATCCTTCGCCGAGGCCACGCCGCCCTCGAAGATGCCGAACCGGGTCGCCACCGAGGCACCCAGCAGCGCCACCCCGGACAGCGCGGAGAGCGTGCGGCTGCGCCGACCCAGCAACGCGCCGGCCACCCCCACGGCGGTCAGGGCCCGCCCCGCGCGCAGCAGTCGACCGGGCCGGCCGGTGCGGTAGGGCTCGCTGAGCAGCCCGAGCCGGGTCTCCACCCGGTGCGCGCCGTACAGCTCCAGGGCCGCGCCCGCCACCGCCATCCGGCGGGCGGGACCGGCCTGCGCGGCGGGCGCGGCGATCAGCCCCACTCCCGCGCCGCTGGCCAGGGCGCTGCCCGCGAAGATGACCGGCAGTTCCGGGTACGCCTCGTGCCACGACGGCACGGCCGTGTCGGCCAGCAGCACCCCGGTGTACGTGGCCAGCGCCGGTGCGGTGGCCGCGGCGGCCAGCCCGGCGGCGTGCCCGACCGGCGGCAGCACCCGGCGGGCGAGGCCGGACAGGCCCCGCTCGGGCAGCCACGACGCGCCCTCGGCGACCGCCGCGAGCCCGGCGGCCGGGCCGAAGGCGCCGAGGATCCAGGTGCCCACGGACATGGGCGAGGTGGGCTTGGCCACCCGGAGCATGTGGTGGAACCGAGCGGGCCGCCCCAGGTCCTTGATCAGGAAGACGGTGCTGGCGGTGACCCCCACGAGCGAGGCGACCCGGCCGGCGCGGCGCAGCGCGGGACGGCCGGTGAGCTGCCCGCCCGCCGCGAGCAGCGACGAGCCGGCGGCCAGCCCGCCGGTGAACAGGTACGCGGCGATGTCCCACTTCCAGACCGGCGCCTTGAGGATCGGCCGGCCGTAGTAGGAGGTGAACTCGGCCTCCGGGACCCTCAGCTCCTCGCCACCGCGCCGCCTGCGCCCACCGCGCTCCGGACTCATCAGGAACCTCCCACGAACGCGGCCACGGCCGCCGCCGCCATCGTCAGCGCGGCCAGGCCGGCGCGCTTCCACATCTTCGGCAGGTCCCGGGTGGTGACCACCGGGTCCGGCGGCAGCCCGTACACCTCGGGCTCGTCGAGCAGCAGGAAGAACGCGCCGTCGCCGCCGACCCCGTCGCCCGGGTCGTGCCCGTAGAGCCGCGCCTCGGGCACGCCCCGCTCGTGCAGCGTCGCCACCCGGGCCGCGGCCCGCTCCCGCAGCTCGTCGAGGGGGCCGTACTGGATGGACTCGGTCGGGCACGCCTGCGCGCAGGCCGGCGTCCCGCCCGCGCCGATCCGGTCGTAGCACAGCGTGCACTTCCACGCCCGGCCGTCGCCCTTGCGCTGGTCGATGACGCCGTAGGGGCAGGCGGAGATGCAGTAGCCGCAGCCGTTGCAGATGTCCTCCTGCACCACCACCGTGCCGAACTCGGTGCGGAACAGCGAGCCGGTGGGGCAGACGTCGAGGCAGGCCGCGTGGGTGCAGTGCTTGCAGACGTCGGACATCATCAGCCAGCGGAAGTCGGTGCGTCCCTCCGCGCCCCCCGCGCGCCCCGGCGGCTGCGCCCCGGGCATCCCCAGGAACTCCGGCCCGCCGGTCCGGCCGGCCGTGCTCGTGCCGGCGGGGCCCGTGCTCGTGCCCGTGCTGGTCGCGCCGGCGCCGGTGCTGGCCGGGTCGCCCACCCCGGTCCCCGAACCGGTGCCGGCGGCCATCCGCGCGGCCGCGTCCGCCGCGCCCGGCGGGACGCCCGGCTCGGTGCCGGTCGGGTTGCCGACGCCGGCGGCCACGGCCGCCGACGAGGCGCTGACCGAGCCGCCCGTCGGCGTGCCGGCGAACGGCGGGCTGCGGTGCCCCGCCGGGCGGGGCTGCTCGACGAACGCGACGTGCCGCCACGAGTTCGCGGTCAGCGCGCCGGTGTTGTCGTACGACATGCCGAGCAGGTCCAGCCCCGAGCCGGGGACGTCGTTCCACTCCTTGCAGGCCACCTCGCACGCCTTGCAGCCGATGCAGACGCTCGTGTCGGTGAAGAAGCCCATCCGGGGCGGGGCGTCGGTCCAGCCGGCCTCCGGAGCGGGATCCAGCGGCCCGGACAGGCTGTGCGGGTCAGGAAGCATCGCGGCCCTCCCCGGCGCCGTCGGCGGGCTCCGGCGGGGCGAGCGCCCCCGGGGTGAGCGTCGGGGCCGGCTGGCCGGGGACGATGCCCGCCCGCCGCTGGTAGTCGGCCACCAGGTCCAGCAGAGCCGGGCCGGTGGGCCGCCGACCGGGCCGCACGTCACAGGTACCGATCTTGCTCTCCTGGATCAGCACGTTCGGGTCCAGGGTGATCCCGAACAGGTCGTTGGCCGAGTCGCCCGTCACCAGGCCCTCGAACCCGAAGTGGTACGGCAGCCACACCTGATGGATCACCCGGCCGTCCACGCGCAGCGGGCTGAGCCGGTCGGTGACCAGCACCTTCGCCTCGATGACCGCCCGCCCGCTGACCAGGTGCGCCCAGCCCAGGTGCGCCAGGCCCACCTCCGCGGCCAACTCCGGGGACACCTCGACGAACATCTCCGGTTGCAGCTCCGCCAGGGGCCGCACCGTACGGCTCATCCCGCCCGCCGTGTGGTGCTCGGTGAGCCGGCTGACCGTGAACACGTACGGGAAGACCTGGCTGTGCTCCTGCGGCGGGCTCGGGTTCACCGAGTTCACCGGGTGCGCGTACACCTTGCGGGTGGGGTTGGCCTGCTGCCGGTAGAACGGGTTGCGCACCGGCGACTCGGCCGGCTCGTAGTGCGTCGGCAGCGGGCCGTCCAGCACGCCGCTGGGCGCGTACAGCCAGCCCTTGCCGTCGCCCTGCATGACGAACGGGTCGTCGCCGGCGATCCCCTCCGGACCGGACGCGCCCTCCGGCGGCCGGTAGGTCGGCGGCTTGGTCCGCTCGAAGTCCGGCACGTCGTAGCCGGTCCACTCCCCGGCGTCCTGGTCCCACCAGACGTAGCGCTTGCGCTCGCTCCACGGCCGGCCCTGCGGGTCCGCCGAGGCCCGGTTGTAGAGGGTGCGCCGGTTCGCCGGCCACGCCCAACCCCACTCCGCGGCCACCCAGTCCTGCTCGTGACGCGACCTGCGCCGCGCCGCCTGGTTGACGCCGTCGGCGTACACCCCGGAGTAGATCCAGCAGCCCACGGCGGTGGAACCGTCGTCGCGGGCCTCGGCGAACGCGGACAGCGGGCGGCCGGTCGCCACCTCGTACCCGTTGATCTCGCGCAGCACCGCCTCGGCGCTCGGCTCGGCGTGCGGGCCGTGCGTGGGATAGTCCCAGGCCAGGTCGAGCAGCGCCCGGTCGCGCGGCAGGTCGGAGCCGGCCAGCTTCTCCCGCAGCCGGTGCCCGAGGTGGTAGAAGAACCACAGCTCGGAGCGGGCGTCGCCCGGCGGCTCGACGGCCTTCTCCCGCCACTGCAGCAGCCGCTGGGTCTGGGTGAAGGTGCCCTCCTTCTCCACGTGCGAGGCGGCCGGCAGGAAGAAGACCTCGGTCTTGCACTGCTCCGGCACGATCTCGCCGGTGGCGACCTCGGGGCTGTTCCGCCAGAAGGTGGCGCTCTCGATCATGAAGAGGTCGCGGACCACCAGCCAGTCCAGGTTCGCCATGCCGAGGCGCTGTGCCCGGCCGTGCGCCGAGCCGACCGCCGGATTCTGGCCGAGCAGGAAGTAGCCCCGCACCTTCCCGTCGATCATGTTCAGCACCTGCTGGTACGTCCCGTGGTCGCCGGTCATCCGGGGCAGGTACCCGTAGCAGAAGTCGTTCTCCGGCGTCGCCGCGTCCCCCCAGTACGCCTTGAGCAGGCTCGCCGCGTAGGCGCGGGCGTTGCCCCAGAAGCCCTTCTGACCCGGGTGGCGGATGCTGTCCACCCACTCGTCGAAGGTGGGGTGGTCGGCGTGGTGTGGCATCGGCAGATAGCCGGGGAGCAGGTTGAACAGCGTCGGGATGTCGGTGGAGCCCTGGATGCTGGCGTGCCCGCGCAGGGCCAGGATGCCCCCGCCGGGGCGGCCCATGTTGCCCAGCAACAGCTGGATGATCGCGCCGGTGCGGATGTACTGCACGCCGACGCTGTGCTGCGTCCACCCCACGGAGTAGATCAGCACGCCGGTGCGCTCCCGGCCCGAGTTGGCCGTCCACGCCTCGGCCAGCTCCAGGAACTTCTCGCGCGGGATGCCGCAGACCCGCTCCACCATCTCGGGGGTGTAGCGGGCGAAGTGCCGCCGGAGGATCTGGTAGACGCAGCGGGGGTGCTGCAACGTCTCGTCCCGCTCGACCTGCCCACCCACGTCGGCGCCGTGCGACTCGTGGCGCAGCCCGGCGGCGGTGTCCCGCTCCTTCGCGGTGTGCCCGCTGCCGGAGTCGGACTCGTGGCCCGCGTACTGCCAGGAGTCCTGGACGTAGCTGCCCGTCTCCGGGTCGAACCCCGAGAAGAAGCCGTCGCCGTCCTCGGTGTCGACGAAGCGCTCGCTGACGATCGTCGCGGCGTTCGTGTACGCCAGCACGTACTCCCGGAAGTCCAGCTCGTTCTCCAGGATGTGGCGCACCACGCCACCGAGCAGCGCGATGTCGGAGCCCGCGCGGATCGGCAGGTACGTGTCGGCCACCGCGCTGGTGCGGGTGAACCGCGGGTCGACGTGGAACACCTTGGCGCCGCGCCGCTTGGCCTCCATCACCCACTGGAAGCCCACCGGATGGGCCTCGGCCATGTTCGAGCCCTGGATGACGATGACGTCAGCGTTGGCGACGTCCTGCTGGAAGTCCGTCGCGCCACCGCGACCGAAGCTGGCCCCCAGACCGGGGACGGTGGCGGAGTGTCAAATGCGCGCCTGGTTCTCGATCTGGAGCGCCCCCATCGCCGTGAACAGCTTCTTGATGAGGTAGTTCTCCTCGTTGTCCAGCGTCGCCCCACCCAGGCTGGAGATGCCCAGCGTGCGGTTGAGCGGTCGGCCCTGCGCGTCGACGTCCTCCCAGGTCTCCGCCCGCGCGGCGAGGATCCGGTCGGCGATCATGTCGAGCGCGACGTCGAGCTCCAGATCCTCCCACTCGGTGGCGTAGGGCCGCCGGTAGCGGACCGTCGTCTGCCGCAGGGGGCTGGTGACGAGGCTCTTGCTGGCCGACCCCTTCGGGCACAGTCGGCCCCGGGAGATCGGGCTGTCCGGGTCGCCCTCGATCTGGGTGACCGCACCGTCCTTCACGAAGACGCGCTGGCCGCAGCCGACCGCGCAGTAGGGGCAGACCGACCGCGCCACGCTGTCGGCGGTCTCGGTGCGGGCGGTCAGCTCCGCCGAGCGGCCCGACTGCGCCGCGGCGCCCCGGCCCAGCGGGTCGGTGCCGGTGAGCTGCCGGTAGACAGGCCAGCCCTGGATGAAGGTCCGCAGGCCCACGCGACACCCCCTCTTTCGTCCCGACGCCGTCGACCCCTCGAACACTAGGGCAGTGCGCGCGCGGGCGCGACGCGAGCCGCCGTTCCTGATTCGCCCGGCACCGTCCGGAGGACGCATCGCGCTTCCGCAAAAACGAGGGCTCTTTCAGTCGGACAGCCGACAGCGGCGGCGTGCCCGGTGGTCGATGCTCAGCGGGATCTTCGACGGACGAGAAAGGATTTCGATGGCAACGGAGCTGATGCGCGTCCGTACCGAGGACGGCGACGAGGTCGTCTTCGAGATCGACCGGCGGGAGGCCGGCTTCGGCGAGGCCGGGCTCGGCGACGAGATCATCGAGGCGCGCAAGCGTTTCGAGGCGGGCCTGCGGGAGATCAACGTCGCGGCGCAGAAGGCCCTGACCACGTTCCGCGGCGCCGTGCACCGGCCGGACGACATCGAGATCGAGTTCGGGGTCAACTTCACCGCGCAGGCCGGCGCCGTCTTCGCCAAGACCGGCGTGGACGCACACCTCACCGTCAAGCTCAGCTGGTCCGGCGCGCCGCGCGGCGAGGCCGCCGAACGGTGAACGCGAGCCCGCAGTGGCACGCCCGCATCGACGTCGCCGACGGCTCCGGGCGCGGTGGCAGCGGCTTCCTGATCGACCCCCGGCACGTGCTGACCTGCGCGCACGTGGTGGGGGACGCGAGCAGGGCGGAAGTGCTGTTCCCCCGCGCGGGCAAACTCAGGCTGGACGGCGACGTGGTGTTCCGGGGGCCCTGGAGGCGGGGCGAGAACGACAAGGGTGACGTCGCGGTGATCCGCCTGACCCACTCGGTCGAGAGGGTGAAACCGGCCCAGCTCGCGCCGTGGAACGCAGTGGAGATTCACGCCGGGAGGGAACTCGGCGCGATCGGCTTCCCCGACGCCTACCGCGAGACCGGCCAGATCGCCCACTTCACGGCAGTGGCCCACCCCCGCCTCGCCAACGACTGCTGCCAGACCAACGCCAACGGGTCGACTGGACCCCGGCTGCTCCCCGGCTACAGCGGCTCGGCGGCCTACCTGCCGGGCAGCTACCAGGTGGTCGGCATGGTCATCGCCGCCGATCGCGATCCGGGCATGCGCACCGGCGTGCTCCTGCCGCTGGACGAGATCGGCCGCCACTGGCCGGACCTCCTCGAACGCATCTCCCTCGGCCCGTTCGACTCGAACGCGTACCGGGACCTGCACGAGATCCTCAACGACCTGTCGATGCCGGACGCGCGCCAACTGCTCCTGGAGGTGCTGCGCCCCCGCACGTACTATCCCGACCCGCCCGCCGGGCTGAGCAACGCGCTGGCCGCCGTCGAGTGGCTCGCGGTCGACACCACGTTCCCCGAGGAGGACGTCGTCGACCTCCTGAACGCGCTGCTGCGGCGGATCGGCCGGAAGGTCCCGGAGCGCGCGGCCGCCCTGCGGAAGTGGTTCCGCGAGCACGGCGTGGACGCCGGCACCGCCGCCGGGCTGCCCGAGCCGACGGACGCGGGCACCGCTGCGGCCCAGTCCGAACCGTCGGGCGCCGACACCGCCGCGGCGCAGCCCGAATCGCCGGACGCGGACGTACGGCCGGGATGGGTGGTCGTCCGCATCGCGCCGACGGCGGACCCGTCGCGGGCGCACCAGGTCACCATCTGGACCGCCACCGACCCGGACGGCGCGTTGGACAGGCGGATAGTCGAGGAGACCGTCGCGGAGGACGCCATCCGGGCCACCGTCGAGCGCGCCCTGCCGATGGCCTACCGGGAGATCCCGGAGGCGACGTACGACTCGATCACAGTGGAGTTCGTGCTGCCCCGCGGCCGGTTGGCCTGGCCCGTCGACACCTGGCAAGCCCTCGACGACCTCGACCAGGTGCCGCTGGGATGGAACCGCCCCGTGGTGGTCCGCGCCCTGGAGTGGTTCGACGGCGCCCACGACTCGGCAAGGCTGAAGGAGCGCGCCAACCGGCTGCGGACCGGCACCAGACGCCTCGACGAGACGTTGGAATGGCGCCACTGCGGCAGCAGGAAGCAGACGCCGACGCAGTTCCAGGCGTGGCTGCGCGAAAGCACCCGCCGCGACGTCCTCGGCCTGGCCGGTCCCTGGGCCACGCCGGAGCGGATCGGCTCGGCCGTCGCCAGCGGCTTGCCCGTACTGCTGTGGCGGCGCTCCGCCTGTGGTGTCCACCCGGAGGCCGACGAACTCCGCCCCCGCGACCCCTGCCCCGGCCTGCAGTTCCGCGACGCGATGGCGAAGGAACTGGATCGCGTCCACAGCAACGAGCTGCCCCGGCTCATCCGTGAACTGCGGGCCGCGGCCGGTGGGGTCGACGACGGGCAGGAGCACTGCGGCCGGGACGTCACCCTGCTGTGGGACGGCCCGCAGCGGCGCCCACCCCAGTTGACCTTGGCCGAGTAAGGAGCGGACGTGTCCGAGACACCAGGCTGGTGGATCTACCAGGGGACGGGCGAGCAGCACGACGGCATCGAACGGCTGCCCGCGCCACCGCCGTGGCGGTCGTTCGACGAGGCCGCCACCCCCACCGCGCCGCCGGTCGCCGAGACCGCCGCCGACGCGCGGCAGGGCGGGAAGTACCGGCCCGACCGGGACACCGTCGAACTCGTCAACGCCGCCCTCTACCTGCGGCGTCCGCTGCTGGTGACCGGCCGCCCCGGCACCGGCAAGTCGACCCTGGCCACCGCGATCGCCCACGAGCTCAGGCTCGGCCGCCCGCTGAGGTGGAACATCACCAGCCGGGTCACCCTCAAGGACGGCCTCTACCAGTACGATCCGCTGGCGCGCCTCTACCAGAACAGTCGCCGCGTGGCGGGCGACGAGGGCGAGGACGTCGGCCGCTTCATCCGCCTCGGTCCGCTCGGCACCGCCCTGCTGCCCGCGGCGCGACCCCGGGTGCTGCTAATCGACGAGATCGACAAGGGCGACCTCGACCTGCCCAACGACCTGCTCACCATCTTCGAGGACGGCACGTACGAGATTCCCGAGCTGGTCCGGCAGGCGGACCACTCTCCGGACGCGCTGGTGATGGCCGCCGACAGCACCGAGCGGGTGCCCGTCCACGCGGGCCGGGTACGCTGCCGGGCCTTCCCCGTCATCGTCATGACCAGCAACGACGAACGGGAGTTCCCGCCCGCGTTCCTGCGGCGCTGCGTCCAGGTGACCCTGCGGCAGCCCGACGGCGACAAGCTGGCCCGGATCGTCAGCGCCCACCTCGACGGTCTCGCCGACGGCAGCGCCGACCTGATCGACAGCTTCCTCGCCCGCCGGGAGCCGGGTGACCTCGCCACCGACCAGCTCCTCAACGCCATCTACCTGACCGACCAGGCCGGCCGGTCCGGGGGCGTCGACCGTTTGCAGCTCGCCGAGAAGGTGATGGCCAACCTGTCCCGCCAGTCCGATGACGATTGACCGGCTCCACGCGGCGGTCGTCGCCGCCGGCGGTGACCCGACGCCCCGGGAGCTGGCGGAGGCGCTCTGGCTGGCGCAGCACCTGCGCGCCCCCGCCCCGACCACCCATCCGCCGCCGAAGGCGCCGGCGTCCCCCGCGCCCGGGACCGCGCCGACCGGCGGACCGGAGCCCGACGTACCGGTGCCGGCCGACGACCCCGAGCCGCCGCCCGCGCCGCTGCCACCGCCCGCGCCCACACCGGCGCCCACCAGCCTGTACGTGCCGCCGCCCGAGCCGGGCACGATGACGGCGGCAGAGGTCGTCGTGCCCCGCTCGGCCACCCTGTCCGACCGGCTGGGCTTCCAGCGGTCGCTGCGACCGCTGATGCGGCGGGTGCCCTGCCCCCGCGTCGACGTCCTCGACGAGGAGGCCACGGTACGCGCCGTCGCCGAACACATGCTGGTCGACCGGCCCTGGCCGGCGGTGACGATGCCGTCGACGGAGCGGTGGCTGGACGTCGCGGTGGTGGTGGACTGGACCGCGTCGATGACGCTGTGGCGGGACCTCGCCACCGGCCTCGTCGAGACGCTGACCGCGTCCGGCATCTTCCGTCAGGTCAGCCGGTGGCGGCTGCACCGAGGCGCGGGCGTCGGTGCCGCCGCGCTGTCGAGCTGGCGGGGCGAGGCGCGCCGCCCGGCGGAGCTGGTCGACCCGACCGGCCGGCGGGTGGTCGTCGTCGTCAGCGACTGCGTCGACCAGATCTGGCACACCGGCGCGGCCGGCGCCCTCCTGCGCCGCTGGGCGCGGCACGGGCCCGTGTCCATCCTCCAGCCGCTGCCGGAACGGATGTGGTCGCGTACCGGCGCGCGGACGGTGGCGGGACTGCTCAGCGCGCCCCGTCCCGGCGCGCCGAACACCGACCTGCGGTTCACCGCCTTCGACGGCATGCCCGTCCAGGACGGCACCCTGGTGCCGGTGCTGGAGCTGTCGCCACGCTGGCTCGGCCGCTGGGCGCGGCTGCTCGCCGGCGCGACGGCCGTGACCAGCGCGGTCACCCCGGTCACCGGGGAGCGGACGCGTACCGGCCCCGGGCGGGAGGGCACGCCGCCGAGTCCCGGGCAACGGGTCCGGCACTTCCGCTCGTCGGCGTCGCCCGGGGCGTTCCGGCTGGCCGGGTACGTCGCGATGACCGAACCGGTGCTGCCGGTGATCCGCTACATCCAGCAGGCCATGTTCCGCCCGGCCCCGCCCTCGCAGCTGGCGGAGGTGCTGCTCAGCGGGCTGCTCCGGGTGGTCGACGCCCGGGCCGGGCGCTACCGGTTCGTCGACGGGGTCCAACCGCTGCTCCTCGACACGCTGGCCCGCTCCGACCTGTTCCGGGCGGGCGAACTGCTCGAGGAGTTGTCCCGATCCGTGCAGGCCCGGGTGGGCGTCGCGCGGGAGCACTTCACGGCGCTCACCCCCGGCCCTGGCCGGCCCGGGCTCGTCCCCGACAGCCTCCCCTTCGCGGTGATCAACACGATCGGCCGGGCCCGGCTGGACCGGGTGGCGGCCCGGGCGCCCGTACGCGCCGAACCGGCCGGTGCGGCGACGGCCGCTGCCGCCGACGTGCCGTCGCCAGCCGACCCGCTGCCCGCCGCGCCGAAGGACCCGGGGCCCGCCACATCCGACGACCCGGCCGTGGCGACACCGGAGGCCGTCGCCAGGCCCGCGGCCGATCTGGCCGACCTGCTCTCCCCGCACCGCGCGGTGGTGCCCTTCGTCGGTCGCAGGAACGAGTTGGCCACGCTGGAACGCTGGTGCGAGGAGCCGGGCACGGCGGTACGGGTGGTGGTCGGCGGCCCCGGCCAGGGCAAGACCCGGCTGGTGCGGGAACTCGTGGGCCGCCGCCGCGCGCGTTGGCGGGACGCCTCGTCGCCCCTGCCGGCAGCGGTGGACGCCGGGCCGGACGACGGCGGACTGGTGGTGGTGGACCGCGCCGAGACCCGGACCGACGAGGTGCTGGAGGAGCTGGCCCGGGCAGCCCGAAACGGCACTGCGCTCCGCCTGCTCCTGATCGCCCGCGCCGCCGGCGACTGGTGGCAGGAGCTGCGCCGCACCGACCCGTGGGGGCTGATCCGGGAGGCCACCGTCCAGCGGCTGGATGCACCCTGGCCGCCGGGACGCCAGCGGCAGACCGCGCTGCGGCACGCCGTGCTCGCCATCGCCGGGGCGCTCGACGCGCAGACCGGGACCCGTCATTGGCGGGACCGCGCCTCCGCGGTGCACCTGCCCGACGTCGACGACGAGCGGTTCGGCGCACCCGTCGCACTGCACCTGACGGCGCTGCGGATCCTGGTCCGTAGCGTGCCGGGGCCGCCCCCGCCGGTCACCGTCGCGGACGTCACGGCGGTGCTGCTCGCCCGCGAGCGCCGGTACGCGGAGGCCACGGCAGTGGCCGCGCGGATCTCGTACGCCCGGGCCGGGCAGCTCGACGGGTACCTGGCGGCGGCCGCCCTGTACGGCGCGAGCACCGCCGCCGACGCCCACGAGGTGGTGCGGCGGATCCGCCCCGGGGACACCACCGACCGGACCATCCTGCACCGCCTGGCGAACTGGCTGCACGAGCTCTACCCGGGCGCCGACGGCGAGTACTGGGGGCCCGTCGAGCCGGACGACGTCGGCAACGGACTCGCGGTCGCCGCGGCGCTCGTCGCCCCCACCCTGGTCACGGACGTCCTCCCGTACTGCACCCCGGAGCAGGCGCGGCGGGCCGTGACGGTGCTCGGGCCCGCCTGCCACCGGCATCCCGCCCTCGCCGGGCCGCTCTGGCACGTGGTCCGGGACCAGCCGGCGCTGCTGCTCAGCCTGCTCCAGCAGACGCGTTCGCGCACGTCGGCGCCGCCGCCCGCCCTGGTGGCCCGCCTGCGTCTGCTCGTGCAGGACCCGGAGACGCCGCTGCCGATGCTGCGGGCCGTCGCCGGCGGGCTGTACGACCCGGGGGCCCTCTTCGCCGACCAGCCGGTGGCCCGCTCGACTGCGCTGATCGAGGGTGCCCGCCGGCTGGGTGACTCCGATCGGCACCTGCCCTGGCTGGCGGAGGCGCTGCGGCACCACCGGCAACGACTGACCGCCAGCGGCTCGCACGACGTGCTCACCGTGCTGACCGAGGAGATCGACCTTCGGGTACGGACGCTCGACCGCGCCGGAACACCATGGGCCGTGGCGCGCCTGGCCTCGGCCCTGGACGCCCAGGCCGACGCCCTGCAGCGGGCCGGCCTCACCGTGCAGGCGCTGAGTGCGACGAACCGGTCCCTGGAGTATTACGGGCAGCTCCCCAGCCGGGTGCCCGACGGGCGGCTCGGCCTGCTCTGCGCCGCGCAGACCCGGCGGGCGCGGCTGCTGGGCGAGCTGGGCCGCGCCGACGAGGGCGTGGAGGCCGCCCTGAAGGCCGTGGCGCACGCGTACGACCTGGTCTCCGCCGGCCTGATCCGCGCCGCGCCGCCTGCCGACGCGGGCGGCCTGCCGGACGTCGCCCGGCTCGTCGAGGCGCTCGACGAGCGGACCCGGCTGCACCGCCTCGGTGCCGCCAGCGCTGCCGCCGTGGCGGCGCGGGACGACTGCGTCCGGCTGGCCGGAACGCTCGACGCGCTGGCGGTGCTGCACCGCCTCGCCGGCGACGGCGCCGCCGCGCTCAAGGCGCAGGACGACGCCGTCCGGCTGTACCGCTGGCTGGCCGCCGCCGACCCGGTGCGGCGGCCGGCGCTGGCCCGCGCGCTGTTGCGGCAGGCCATGGACCTCGCCGAGGTGGGATCGCCGCAGACCGCGCTCCCGGTCGGCGACGAGGCGGTACGCATCCACCGCGACCTGGCGGCGGGCAGGGACGCCGAAGCCCTGGTCGAGCTGGCGACGGCGCTGTACTGCCGGGCGGTGCACCTGCACGACCTCGAGCGGCACGGCGACGCCGCGGCGGCCCTGCGCGAGGTGGTCGTCATCCACCGCGACCTCGCCACCGCCGATCCGGCCCGCTACGCCGCCGACCTGGCCACCATGCTGAGGCACCAGGCCGGGCTGCTCGCCGAGACGGGGGACGCCGGCGCGGCGATCGACGCGCTGGACGAGAGCTGCGCCGTCCTGGGCCGGGTGTTCCGCGACGACGTCGGCAACGTGACGCTGCGCGCCCGGCTGGCCAGCACCCACCAGGAGCTCGCCGAGCTGTGGGAACGGGCCGGCGACAGGACGGCCGCCGACCGACACCGGGTGCGGGCGCGGCGGCTGACCGAGGGCCCGGCGGACCGACCCGGGAGCTAGCCGACCACGGTCCACACGCCCCAGCAGTCACGCGTCACCTCGGCGGCCCAGCGGAGCACCGCCTGCGGCACCCCGGCCCGCGCGGCGAGCGCCACCAGGGTCGCCACGGCCAGACCGGTCAGCGCGAGGGTGACGAGCCGCGACGCCCGGTAGGAGGCGGGCAGGTCAGTGGAGCGCACGGGCCACCTCCCGGCGCAGGACGCGCTCGCCACGCAGCAACCACACCAGCGGGTCGTCCGGGGGCGGCGAACCGGCCGTGCCGTGCAGGAAGAAGCGCACCTCGCCGAAGTCCCGGCCCACGGCCGTCAGGAGATGGTCGAGGCCCTGCCCGGCCAACCAGCCCCGCACGTGGCCCGAATCCTCCCGCGTCGGACCGCCGCCGGGCAGCAGACCCAGCAGGTCGACCTTGGACACCACCACCGCCAACCGGCACCGCTCGGTGGCGACGCCCCGATGCCGCAGGCCCACCACCACGGCCTCGTACGAGTCCACCACGTCGTGACGGGCGACCCGTACGGTCGGCGCGAGGTGGGCGGGCGCCTCCGCCACCCGTCGGCGCACCGCCGGCAGCGACAGCGGGTCCACGACGAAGACGAAGTTGCGGGTGTCGTCCAGATAGCCGTACGACGCGCAGACCTCGCGGTCGACGAGACCCCACCCAGGGGCGTCGAACACCTGCACCCGCTGCGGCGCGCGATGCGCCCGCATGGCCACGCTGACCACCTGCGGTCGCGTGCGTGCGTCGACGTCGAGGCGGGCGACCGCGCAACCGTCCGGGGGGAACCGCGCCGCCAGGCGGGCCACCAGGGCGTCGACCACCGTCGTCTTGCCCGCGTCCGGGGCCCCGAACACCGCTACCCGGATCTCCGTGGCCCGGCCGACGCCGGCGGCCAGCGGGACGTCACACTTCGGGCATTCCGCAGTCAGCCGCACGCCGGCCGACATCCGCAGGGCCGGCAGCGACGCCCCGCAACCGCACCGTCGGCGCCACAGCCCCTGGGCGCCGGGTCGCAGCAGCCGGTGTCGCGACGACCTGAGCGGCGCCACCGAGGCGTGCCCGCCCGGGCAGGCGAACACCGGTAGGTCGACGAGGAAGAAACACCAGGGACAGCAGGTGTCCGTCTGCCAGGACACGCGCCACCGACGGTCGACGACGCGGAGCACCCCGATCGCTGCCGCACCGAGGAGCCAGCAGGTGCCGGTCGCCACGGCAACCACCAGGGTCAGCACCGACAGCACGGCCACCGTCCCCGTGGTGAGCCCGACGAGAGCGGCGGCGGGCAGGGCGAGCAACGGCCAACCCAGCACCACCGTCCACGTGCGGGAGCGGCCGGCATCCCGCCCGGCGCCGGCGACGCGGGCGTGGTAGCGGGGCAGCCGCGGCAGGGCCCGCCAGCAGACCCGCCACGACCTCGTGACGTGCTCGTGGCAGCGCTCGACGACGTGCCACAGGTCGTACCCGGCCTGCCGTACCGCGTAGTGGGGCCACGCGTAGTCGCGCCGGGACGACCGGCTGTTCCGCCGGGCGGTGAACCCGTCGCGCGGCGTGCGCACCCGCGGCGTGTCCACCCACCCGCCGAGCACCCGCGTCGTCTCGGCCAGTGCCAGGACGCAACCGGCCAGCCCGCCGACCAGCAGGCAGTACAGGACGATCGGCGCGACCGTCACCGCGACCAGGCCGTACGCGGCCAACACGAGGAAACCGAACAGGGTTAGCAGGGCAGCGGCCGGGGCGGACACCGGTCACCCCCGCCCGCCGCGCCGCAGGCGGCGCAGCAGACCTCGGCGGTTGGCGCCCACCAGCCTCCGCCACTGCGCCGACCACATCGGCCCCACCCCCTCGACCTGCGCCGTCATCTCGTCGAGCCGCTTCTGCGAACAGCGGGCCACCGCCGTACGCACCTTCCGGTCGAGGTCGGCGTGGATACCCGGCGGAACCAGCGCGGCCAGGGTGGCCGACTGCCGTTCGAGGTGGACCAGCACGAAGGCGAGGGCGACGTGGGCCGGAGTCGAGCTGCGCATCAGCTCCGCCCGGACCTTGCGGGAGTACGGCTCGATCAGCTGCGTCGCGTGGGTCAGCACGGCGAAGGCCGCGGCCGCCGCCGGCGCTGCCGCCAGGGCGTCACACAGCTCCCGCAGGCGGGCCGACACGAGCTGCGGCGGCAGGTGCTGCACAGTCAACGTGAGCCTGCCGATGTCGGGCCGGGAGCGGGCCAACTGGTCGAGCACCCCGGCCAGGGCGCGGCACGCGGCGATCGCGCGAGCCACCTCCGGCGGCGGCGACCACAGCCCGTACGCGACCAGCAGCAGCGCCGCCTCCAGGTATTGCGGGTCCGGGTCGTACTCCACGAGCACCGCGCCCGACGCCGCGAAGATCCGCGGGTCCAGCGGGGCGTTGCGCGGCAGCAGGCGGCGCAGCAGGTGCGCCTCGGCCAACCCCACCGGGCGGTGCGTCCAGATCACGGCGGCGGTGCGGTTCACCAGCACGGCGGGCCGGTCGGTCTCCACGGCGGTCCGGAGGCACTGTTCGATCAGGTCCAGCTGCTGGGCATGCGGCAGGTTACGCAGGGCCGCCTCCACCACCGCCGCGTCCAACGGCTCGTCGAGCCGCATCGGCTCCCGCAGCAGCACGTCCCACCACTGGTCACCCAGCTCGTAGGCGGTGTCCGGTTCGGCGGTCAGGCGCTGCCCGAGTTCCTGGCGCAGCAGTCGCTCGACTCCCTCCGCGCAGGCCCACAGCGGGAACTGGTAGGCCCGCTCGGGGTGATCGGCCCAGTCCAGGACGAAGCGGTCCAGGCCCGGCTGCAACCCGGTGAGCGGCGGCCGGAGCCCGAATCGGCCGCACAACCGGAGCAGTGCCTCGAACCGGAGCGGCTCGGCCGCGCGCATCGCCTCGGTGATCGGGCCGAGCGCCCGCGCCTCGTCCGTCGGGGTCCACCCGTCGGTCGGCGCGGCCCGATCGGCACGAACCGTGTCGGACGACATCACCTCCCGCAGCTCCGCGTCGACCAGCGCCAGGCGTACCGCCGCACCCCGGTGCGGGAAGGACGCCGCCCGGCTGACGTCGTCGAGTCCGCGCAGGACGTCGACGGGCCACTGCGGCGCGGTCGCCACGAGCAGGTCCACGATGTCGCCGCCGTAGCGCCGGACCAACGGCGGTGGCCCCTGCCGCAGCCAACGGACCAGTCCGCCCACCTCCTCCCGGGGTGGCAGACGCCGCAGGATGGCGGCCAGGGCCACACCGGTGGCGTCCTCGCCCTCCGCCCCTGACGCCGCGGCGACCTCCACCGCGTCCACGACGTCGAGCGGGTCCTCGGCGAGGAACAGGTGCACCCATCGCCGTGCCGCCCGGTCTGCGGCCACCCGGCTCCAGTCGTGCCGGACCAGGTCGAACACGGCGTAGCCCTGGTCGTTGTCCAGGGTCGCGCCGGCACCGCCCCAGTCGGGATGCACGGCGAGGATCTGCTGGGGCGCGTACGCGGGATTGAGGGTGAAGACCTTGAAACCGATGCGCAGGGCCTCCCGCTGCGGCAGCAACAGCGTCGCCGCCGTCACCCAGCGCAGCACCTGCGCGGGCTCGCGGGCGACGAAGAGCACCCGCCGGCTCGGTTGCCCGGCCGGCGCGCGCAACGTCGACAGCAGCGCCGTCAGCAGTTCGGCACCGTCGGGCGCGGCCTGCACGAAGGCCCGCGCCTCCGCCGGTCCGAACGAGCCTGGCTGCCACCCCGGCTCCAGCGGCGGGCACCGCGTGTCGGGCGCCGGCTCGGCCGTCCAGAACGGCGCCCCGAACAGCTGGGCCGGGCGCACCAGCCCGTACGCGGCGGCATCGGTGGTCACGATGGCGTGGGTGAGCTGGTTGCCCTCCCGACCGCCCACGCTCTCCCGCCCGAGGTAGATCCCGGATGCGGTGGCGAACATCCCGTCCCAGACGTGGGCGAACGACACCGGGTACTCGCTCACCGGGCGCCGCTCCCGCATCCACCGCGATGGCGGCTCGTACAGCAGGTTGCGCTGCACCACCGCCTCCGCGCCGCGGTCCGCCCCGGCCGACCGGGCCTGGAACTGCAGCCCCGGCGTGCCGCGCAGCCCTTGGCCCTCCCGGCAGTCGGTGTAGATGAGGGTCTCGAACCGCCCGGTCATTCAGCCCTGCCGAGGTACGACGCCGAAGCGGGGCAGGCTGAGCAGCCAGAGCAGCGGCTCTTCGACCCGGTACGGACGCACCCCGCGCTCCTCCACCAGGGCGTTGTCGTAGTCGGGCTCGGCACCCAGCGCGGAGACGAAGAAGTAGCGGAAGGTCTCGTAGTTCATCCGCAGGTGCAGTTCGATGTCGTCGCCCTCCCATTTGCGCAGCAGCGCGGCGACCTGCTCGTGGGTGGCCCTGCCCAACCGCTCGTCGTACGCCGGCTCGCGCGGGGGCTCCTGGCACAGCGGATGATCCTGGCCCAGCTCGTCGAAGAAGGCGTCCATCTTGGCGAACGCGACGGCGACCGGCTTGCTGATCTTCTCGGTGCCCCCCACCCCGGTGCTGGCGCGCAGGCTCTGGGTCAGCCGGTCGACCACCGCGAGCGTGTGCTCCGTCGACCGGATCGCCGACGGCGGCAGCCGCAGCCGCTCCCGCGCTTTGGGCAGCATGAACGGGTCGAGCAACAGGATCAGACCGTCCGCGGCACCCACGTACTCCAGGTCGTTCGCGCCGCTCAGGGTGCTGACGTCCTCGCCCGCCGTGTCGTGGAACGACAGGTAGCTGGTGCGGTACGCCGGAGACCGCAGCCGTCGCGGACGCTCGCCGCGCCACTCGAACACCAGGGGGTTCTGCCGGCCGTTCACCGCCGCCGCGGTGGCCTCGAAGAGCTTGTGCTCGATGAACATCCGGTCCACGTTCTGTTCGAGCCACTTCAGCGGGGACTTGAAACCGCCCTGCCCGTCGCCGGTCATCCGGATGTCGGCGGCGAACCTGCGGCGCAGGTCGGAGGAGCGCAGTTGGTGGGCCAGGACGGTCAGGTAGACCGTCTTGCCGGTGCCCTTGCCGCCGAACATGGCGATCATCGGGCTGGCCGTCTCCCCGAAGTTCGGTGGCACCGGGGTGTGGCAGGAGGGACAGGCGCGGATGCCGGTCCGGCCGCCGCAGTTCGGGCACCACGCCACCCGTACCGGCCGGAGCCGCTGGTGGCGTGGCGGCGGGAAGACGGGCCGCATGGTCTCCGTGAAACCCGTCAGGTTGCGGCGGGCGGCATCCGGGCCCGGCTCGCATCCCCGACGGTCGGCGTCGCCCTTGCCCAGACACTGGAACCACAGCGCCGACCCGTCGATGCGCTGGTAACAGAACGGACACGCGACTTCGGCCATCTACGACACCCTCATCGACTCGACGGGAGGATCGGTGACCACGATCGGCACGCCGCCGCGCACGAAGCACCGGATCCAGTGGGAATGAAGGCGCCGGGGCAGCTCCGGCACCACGAATGTGAGCTCCCGGGCCTGGCCGCCGGGCAGCTCGACGCCCACGGCCTCGGCGAGGACGGCGCCGGCCGTCGGCGACAGCGGCATGGTCGGCTCCGCCCCGAGCACCGCGGTGACCGCGAGGTCCGCGAGATCGGTCGCCGACCGCAGCCGCACGGTGATCTCCCGCCGGCCGAGGTGCCAGCGCCAGTGCCGGCTGAGGGTGTACGAGACGCGCACCGGCCGGGGCGGCAGGGACACCTCGCGGGCCGGGGACCGCACCTCGTCGGCGGCGACGGAGGTGAGCGCCGACACCCGTATCGTGCACGGGTCCGGGGCCGCCGGGATCCGGAAGCCGTTCGAGCCGGCGTACCGGCTGCGGCTGATCTGGCCGCGTTCGGTGCCCGCCGGCGCGGACCATTCCACCAGGGCCAGCCGCGACCCCTCGGGCCAGATCCACGAGACGACCGCGTCGTCACCCCGCCGCTCGGCCCGCAGCCGCCGCACCGGCTCGGCCACCCCGAGCGCGACCAGGTGGCACACGGTGGCGCGGTCCTGCGCGACCAGGAACGGCACGTAGAGGTGGTAGCCGAGCGGAACGTCGGCGACGATGCTCACCTCGCCGTCGCGCTCCCGCCGCTCACCGGTCAGCTCGGTGCCGAAGCCGGACAGCGCGCAGACGGACAGCACCTCTCCCGCAGGCCAGGGCGGTGGCGTCGCGGCCCACCGGACGCGCACCTCGCCGCCCGCCGCTGGCCACGACACCCGCACCCGGCAGCGGTCGTCCCGGGCGCCGAGCACCTCGACGACAAGCTCCGCAGGCGGGCCGGCTGGCCCCGGAGCCGGTTCAGGGCGCCGCTGCAGCGGCAGGGCCGTCGACGCCTCGGTCGGTGGGCCCGGCCCGCGCCCGTCCGTGCCGCCGCCGGCGGGCTGAACGCCATTGCGCTTCGACGTGTGTCCGCCCCCGACCGGCGTGTCGAGCCGGCGCTGGATGAAGTCGCGCGCCTCCGTCCGCCACGACCAGGCGCCGCCTTCCCGGGTGGGCGGCGGCCAGGTCCGCTGCGCGGAGTCCGCCCGTTCCCGGAC
Organism: Micromonospora sp. DT62; assembly: GCF_049847285.1. NCBI lineage: Bacteria > Bacillati > Actinomycetota > Actinomycetes > Micromonosporales > Micromonosporaceae > Micromonospora > Micromonospora sp. DT62. The sequence goes on along the minus strand of NZ_JBNCOB010000031.1, from coordinate 10,512 downwards.
CGGGATGCCCGGCGCGGCGGTGCTCCGCGTAGCTCCCGCGGAGGCACCGCCCTGCTCCCGCCACCAGGCCGGGTCGTTCATCAGGTCGCCGACGTCGCGACGCAGTTCGTCGTCGGCCCGGATCAGCAGCCGGCAGATCTCGGCCCGACTGTCCGGGCCGGTGGCCCGCTCACGCCAGAACTCCCGAAGCTCCACGAGGTGGGCCGCGAGCTGTTCCCCGGTCCAGCCGGGCCGCACCGCGTAGTGGACGGCGAGGTCGCCGGCGGGGAGGCGCCCGTGCCGGCCTCGCAGCGGCTTGATGACCTCACGGTCGTAACGCTCGGCGTCGAACGCCATCGGATCAGACCCCGGGGCGCATCGAGGCGCAGCAACCGGACGTGTGGCCACAGTTCAATGCCGCCCCCCAACCACGGATGTTCATCGCCCCCGCCGCGCTGCGATCATCACCAGATCGCGAAGGTGATCACAAGTAACTGTCGCTCCACGGACAGTGGACATTCCACGGGGCTTTCCCTGGCGCCGTTCCAGTGCTCGGTGACGAGGTCGGCGGGGATGCCTCACGTCGGCCGCGACCATGTGTACCCAGCCACAAACCGACTGCAACCACCACGGCGAGCAGGCCGACACGAAAGCCCGCAACCAGCAACACCGACCCGACGCGGGCAAACAGGCGAGTCCAGACGGCCCGACCTGGGGTTACCCTGACAACATGCAGGCCCTCTCCCCCGCACCGACCCGCGCGGCCCACCTGGCCCGCCCGGGCCGGCCCGCCGTGGTGGCCCGCTCGCTCGCCGAACTGACCGGCCCCACCCGTGGCGTGGTGGAGCTGCCGGTACGGCTGATGTGGAACTCCGACCGCACCTTCGACCTGGGCGATCCGGACGAACTGCTCTGGATGTACGAGAACGTGCTGCGCGAGACCACCCGCGCGGAGGATCTCCGGCTGCTCATCAACGGGCGTACGCTGCGCCGGGTGTGGCGGCTGCTCAACCTGCCCCGGGGCGTACGCCAGGCGTGGGAAAGTCACCATCGGGGGCTGCGTACGGCGTGAACACCGCCCACCCGCACGAGTTCTACCGCGAGGTTGCCCGGGTGGCCCTGTCCGCGGCCGGGCCGTACCGGTTCGTGCTCGGCGGCGGGGTGGCCTGGGCCGCGCACGGGCTGGTGACCCGCCCGACGGAGGACGTGGACCTGTTCGCGGACGTCGAGGGGGCCGCCGCCGCGGCGGCCGACGTGGTCCGTACGGCGCTCGAACGCGCCGGGTTCGAAGTGACCGACGCCGACCCCGACAGCGAGCTGGCCGAGCTGTTCGACGGCTTCGACCGGGACCTGCGGGACTTCGTGGTGAGCCGGGACGGGCGCCTCATCCGGCTCAGCCTGGCCCGCCTCGACCGGCACCGCAGCCCGGTGGTCATGGATCTCGGGCCGGTAATGGACGTGCGGGACCTGATGGCGAACAAGACCGCCGCCCTGGTCAACCGGCGGGAGGTCCGGGACTACATCGACGTCGCGGCGGCCCTCGAGCACCACGACGTGGCGGAGTTGCTGGAGTTGGCCCGCCAACTCGACCCGGCCCTGGACGACGAGGACGTACGGGCAGCCGGCCGCTACCTGGACCGGCTGCCCGACCGCCGGTTCGCCCGCTACGGCCTGGACCCCGCCGCCGTAGCCCAGGTCCGTACCCGCCTAACCCCCTGGCCCCGCTGACCACCCACCCGGGTCAGGGGGCGGGGTTACTTTGTGGGGCGGCCGCCCGTTACGCCGAGGATCTCGCCGGTGACGTAGCTGGATTCCTGCGAGGCGAAGAAGACGTACGCGGGGGCCAGCTCGGCCGGCTGGCCGGGGCGTCCCTCCGGGGTGTCCTGGCCGAACTTCTCGACCTTCTCGTTCGGCATCGTCGCCGGGATCAGCGGCGTCCAGATCGGGCCCGGCGCCACCGCGTTCACCCGGATCCCCCGCTCGGCCAGGTCGGCGGCGAGCGCCTTGGTGAAGTTGGCGATCCCCGCCTTGGTGGTGGCGTAGTCCAGCAGCTGCGGCGAGGGGTCGAACGCCTGGATCGAGGAGGTGTTGATGATCGCCGAGCCCTCGGGCATGTGCGGCACGGCCGCCCGGCAGAGCCAGAACATCGCGTACAGGTTGGTCTTCAGCACCCGGTCGAACTGCTCGCCGCTGATGCCGAGGATGCCCTTGTCCTGTGCCATCTGGTAGGCCGCGTTGTTGACCAGGATGTCGATCCCGCCGAGGTCGCCCAAGGCCCGTTCGACCAACTCCTGGCAGTGCCCCTCGTCGGTGATGTCGCCGCGTACCGCGATGCCCTTGCGGCCGGCCTCCTCGACCAGCCGGACGGTCTCCCGGGCGTCGGCGTCCTCCTCCTCGCTGAGGTAGGAGATGAGCACGTCGGCGCCCTCCCGGGCGTACGCGATGGCGATCGCGCGGCCGATGCCGGAGTCGCCACCGGTGATCAACGCCCGCCGGCCGTCGAGCTTGCCGCTACCGCGGTACGACTCCTCGCCGTGGTCCGGCTTCGGGGTCATCTCCTCCGTCGAGCCGGGCGGCGTCTGCTGCTGCTTCGGTTGTCCCTCCTGCTGGCCGTACTGGCTGGTGGGGTCCTGCTGGGTGTGCTGGTCCTCGCTCACCGACGTCTCCTCGCGCACCGGTCGGGTCTGGGTCTCTCCCCGCCCTACCCTGCGGCGGCCAGCGGAAACGACCGTCGCCGTGTTACATCACCAGGCCCGTGCGCGCCGGTGTGATGAAACACCTCGGACGGCTGTGGCAGGAGTGACCGCCGCTCGTTTATGGTGCGCTCGGCGCTCACCGGGCGTCCCGAACCCCCATGGAAGGGCACCTCATGACCTCTCCCTCCGGCCCGTCGCGTCGGACGGTGCTCGCCGCCGCGGCCGCGGCGGCGAGCGTCCCGCTGATCGCCGCCACCCCCGCCCAGGCGGCCGGCCCGGCCCGGTCGCGGACCTGGGACCTGACGATCCTCGGCACCTCGGACACCCACGGCAACGTCTACAACTGGGACTACTACTCCGACGCCGAGTACGACGACAGCAAGCACAACGACGTGGGCGTCGCCAAGCTGGCCGCTCTCGTCACGCAGATCCGTGCCGAGCGGCGCGGCAAGGCGACGCTGGTGCTCGACGCCGGCGACACCATCCAGGGCACCCCGCTGGCCACCTTCTACGCCAAGCAGGAGCCGATCACCACCACCGGTGCGACGCACCCGATGGCCAACGCGATGAACGTGCTCGGCTACGACGCCGTGACGCTGGGCAACCACGAGTTCAACTACGGCCTGCCGCTGCTGGCGAAGTGGATCTCGCAGCTGGGCTTCCCGGCGCTGGCCGCCAACGCCGTCAACGTCGCCACCGGCAAGCCGGCCTTCCTGCCGTACGTCATCAAGAAGGTCTCCGTCGGCTTCGCCGCACCGCCGCTGCGCGTCGGCATCCTCGGCCTGACCAACCCGGGCAGCGCGATCTGGGACCGGGCCAACGTCGAGGGCAAGCTGCGGTTCGACGACATGATCGCCACCGCCGCGAAGTACGTGCCGATCATGCGGGCGCGCGGCGCCGACATCGTGCTGATCTCCGCCCACGGCGGCGACAGCGGCACCTCCAGCTACGGCCCGGAGCTGCCGATCGAGAACCCGACGGCCCTGATCGCCCAGCAGGTCCCCGGCATCGACGCGATCCTGTTCGGCCACGCCCACGCCGAGGTCGCCGAGAAGTTCGTGACCAACGAGCGGACCGGCGAGCAGGTGCTGCTCACCGAGCCGTCGAAGTGGGGCCAGCGGCTGAGCCGGATGGACTTCACCCTGGCCCGCGAGCGGGGCCGCTGGAAGATCACCAAGAAGGCCGCCGCCCTGCTGAACACCAACACCGTGGTCGAGGACCCGAAGGTCCTCGCCGCCGTACGGGCGCAGCACCAGAAGACCGTCGCGTACGTCAACCAGGTCGTGGCCCGCTCCACGGTGGAGCTCTCGGCGGCGGAGAGCCGCTACAAGGACACCCCCATCCTGGACTTCATCAACCACGTGCAGACCGAGGTCGTCGGTCAGGCGCTGGCCGGCACGGCGTACGCGGACCTGCCGGTGCTGTCGATCGCGGCACCGTTCAGCCGGACCGCGGTCTTCCCCGCCGGCGACGTGAAGATCCGCGACGTGGCCGGGCTGTACGTCTTCGACAACACCCTCGAGGCGGTCGTGCTCAGCGGCGCCGAGGTGCGCGCCTACCTGGAGTACTCGGCGAAGTACTTCCGGACCCTCGCCCCCGGCGCCCCGGTCGACCCGGCGACGATCAGCGACCCCGCCGTGCCGGACTACAACTACGACGTCTTCTCCGGCCTGGACTACGACATCGACATCTCCAAGCCGGTGGGCCAGCGCGTCACCCGCCTGGTGCTGCCCGGCACGGACACGCCGGTGGCGGACAACGCGCAGTTCGTGGTGGCGGTCAACAACTACCGGCGCAGCGGCGGCGGCAACTTCCCCGGCATCGTGAAGACCCAGGTCTACAACGAGCAGCAGGAGATCCGGCAGCTGCTGATCGACTGGGCGCAGGCCAAGGGCACCATCGACCCGGCGGACTTCTACCAGCCGAACTGGCGGCTGGTGCGCGAGGGCGTGCCGGTCTTCTGATCCCCGCATCACCGGACGGGCCGTGGGCTGATCGCCTGCGGCCCGTCCGATGCCCGGCGGCACGACCGGCCCGTTGCCACGTGCGCGACGTGACACCGGGCCGGCGCCGCGATCCGGGTCAGCGTCGTTCGCGGCCGGTGACCCGACCGCCGATCTCCAGGCGCGGCCAGTCGGCGAGGTCCCGCAGCAGCTGCCGGTCGTGCGTGGCGACCACGACGGCGGCGCTCGTGTCGCGGATCGCCTCGGTCAGCTCGTCGACCAGCGCCGACGACAGGTGGTTGGTCGGCTCGTCGAGCAGGATCAGCCCGGGCCGCCCGGCCAGCGCCAACGCCAGGTCGAGGCGCCGCTGCTGCCCCTGCGACATCCGCCCGACCGGGGTGCGCACCGCATCGGAGTCCAGCAGCCCGAGCGCCCCGAGCGGAACGGCCTCGGCGTCGCGGAGCGCCCCGCGGGCCACCAGCCGCCCCACGTGGCGGGCGTGGACCTCGCCGGCGGTGCGGCCGGGATCGTGCGCGGCGGTCTCCTGGTCGATCAGGGCGATCCGTGCCTCCTTCGCCGTCCAGACGCGTCCGTCCGTGGGCGGGAGCGCGCCGGCCAGCACCGCGAGCAGCGTGGACTTCCCGGCACCGTTCGCCCCGGTGACCAGCAGCCGGTCGCCGCCGTCGAGGGTGAGGTCGACCGGACCGGCCAGACGCCCGTCGACGACGACGCCGTACGCCCGCAACTGTGGCGCACCCCGCCGGACGCTCAGGTCGGGCCACCGCAGGGTCGGCGGCGGCTCCGGCACGTCGATCCGGTGCGCCTGGAGGGCATCCTGCTGGCGGTGCAGAGCCTGCACGACGCCCGGCGCGCGGGACTGGCGCTGGTGCTTGCCGGTCCCCTTGTCCGGCCGCCAGCCGGTGGAGAGCCGGTCGCGGGCCCTGGACACCGCGTTCTGCAGCCGCTGGTGCTCGGCCTGCTGCTCCTCGTGGTCCTGCTCCCAGGACTCACGTTCGCGCCGCCGGGCGTCCTGCCAGGCGTCGTAGCCACCGGCGTACAGGCGCGGCGTCCCGTCGCGAGTCGGGTCGAGGTCGAGGAACCGGTCCGCGACGTCGCGCAGCAGCGCCCGGTCGTGGCTGACGACGGCGAGGCCGCCGTCGTGCTCGCGCAACCTGCGGGTCAGGAAGTCCAGCCCGTCGGCGTCGAGGTGGTTGGTCGGCTCGTCGAGCAGCAGCACGTCGTGCCGCGCGCCGAGCAGGCACGCCAGCCGTACCCGGTAGCGCTGCCCGACGGAGAGCTCCGACAACGCGCGGTCGCGGTCCGTGCACGCGCCCAGGGCATCGAGGGCGACATCGATGCGGCGCTCGGCGTCCCACGCGTCGAGCCCGGTGGCGGCCTCCAGCGCGACGGCGTAGCGGTCCCCGGCGCCGGGATCGCCCGCGGCCACGGCGAGCGACGCCTCGTCCAGCGCGGCGAGGGCCGCCAACGACGCGGCCAGCGCCTCGGACGTCAGGGTGCCGACGGTCTCACCGTCACGCGCGGACAGCTCCTGCCGGGCCAGGCCGATCGTGCCCGCCCGGTGCACGGTGCCCTCGTCGGGCGGGATGAGGCCGGCGAGAACGTGCAGCAGCGTCGTCTTGCCGCGGCCGTTCTCGCCGACGACGGCGATCCGGGACCGGGCGGAGACAGTCACCGACACGTCATCGAGGACCCGTCGGGAGCCGCGGACGACGGCGACGCCGGTGGCGCGGACGTGCGCGGCGCCGCCCGCCGTGACGGGCAGGGACAGGGTTTCGGGGGTCGGGGTGAGGTTCAAGGGTGCTCCGCAGCTCGTGGTGGAGCCGGGCAGCAGCAAGCGGCCGCCCGGCGGGACCCGGGACGGCGAGCGCGGATTCAGCAGAGAGCAGGCGCCGCCGTCAGCGGGCGGAGCGAACCTTCTGCGACCAGATACCTCGTGCCATGACGGCCAGGCTAGCAGCGCGGGCGCTCCCGCTCGTCCGGATTTCGCTCCGCCGGGCGGGCCGCACGAAGAACCGGCAGGAACGGTGCTGGAGCTGCGCCCCGTTCCCCGGGCAGGGCGTCAGGCCCCGTGCCGCAGGTCCCACCGGTCCCGCTCGTCGCCCGGATCCGGCTGGTCCCGCCGCGGATCGGTCTCGGTCAGCGCCGTCCGCTCATCCGGGCGGGCCGCGGGCGGCAGCTCGCCGAAGCGCACGTGCCGCAGGAAGCTGTACTCGTCGTCGGTGAACGACGGTCCGGAGCGGTCTTCTGCCATGACTTCTCTCCCTCGACGTCATCATTGTCTGCGGTGGTGACGACGGACACCACCGCTAAGGCATCCTAGGATCCTGGGCGAAAGGCGGGGGCCGGTGTGTCCGCGTGCGGCGCGCCGCACGCGGACACAGGTGTGCACGCCGCGACGTGCGGCCAGGCGTGCGCGCCACGCACATGCGGCCAGGCGTGCGCGGCCAGGACGTGCGGCCAGGCGTGCGCGGCCAGGACGTGCGGGCCTCCCCGGCCGGGTTCAGCCGGCCCGTGGCCGGTCCAGCAGCGCCAGCGCCGCCCGGACCGGGGCGCGACGCAACGTCTCGTCGAAGCTCGCCCGGCCCTGGCAGAACCGCACGAACATCCGCCAGCCCGGCGGCGTGGCCAACAACGCGTGGAAGACCCCCGGCCGCCGGGCGAACACGTCGAGCAGCCGGTGCCCGGCGCGCATCGACGGCACCAGGTCCCGGGTGACCGCGCGGTCGTAGCCCGCCAGGTCACCGGCGGCGACCGCCGCGCCGGCCAGTTCGCCGGAACGCAGCGCGTAGCTGATCCCCTCCCGGCTCCACGGCTCCAGCAGCCCCGCAGCGTCGCCCGCGACCAGCACCCGGCCCCGACGCAGCGGCGAGTCCTCGGCCCGGCAGCGGGTCAGGTGGCCGGAGTCGTGCGCCGGCTCCACCCCGGACAGGCCCAGCCGGTCGACGAACCCGCGCAGGTAGGCCCTGGTCCGCTCCCCCTCGCCCCGGGCGGCGATCACCCCGACCGTCAGCCGGTCGCCCTTCGGGAAGACCCAGGCGTACGAGCCGGGCAGCGGACCCCAGTCCAGCAGGAGGCGGCCCCGCCAGCGGGCCTGCTCCTCCGGCGGCACGGGCAGCTCCAGCTCCAGCCCCAGGTCCACCTGCCGGTGGCGGACCCCCACGTGCCGGGCGGTCACCCCCGAGGAGCCGTCCGCCCCGACCACCGTCCGCGCGTGGACCGTGTCCCCGTCGGCCAGCCTGAGGCGTACGACGTCGGGGTCCTGCTCGACCGCGCGGACCGCGACGCGCTCGCGCACCTCGGCACCGGCGGCCACCGCGGCGGCACGCAGCCGGTCGTCGAACTCCTCCCTGCGCACCATGCTCACCAGCGGCCCGCCGGGATGGCGGCGGGTGAACCGGCGTCGCCCGTCCCGGGTGAACGTCACCCGGTCGACCCGGTCGTGCGCGGGCACCTCGATCCGGTCGGCCACCGCCGCGAGCGAGGTGCCGATCAGCCCACCCCCGCAGGTCTTGTAACGCGGGTGCGCGGCGCGCTCCACCACCAGTGTGCGCACACCCGCTCGGGCGGCGGCGTGGGCGGCGGAGAGCCCGGCGGGGCCGGCGCCGACGACGGCGAGATCCCAGACGATCACTGGTGCAGCCTAGGGCAAGCCGCAGCCCGCGGCGCCGACGGCGCGGCCGCCGGCACCGCCCGATCGGGTGGGTATCTTCGCCCGTCCACCGGGTAAACGCGCGGGGTAACCGCCCGTGCAGGGGCGGGACAGGCGAAGGAGGAAAGGCCATGCGGCAGGTGCAGCTGTCGGATGTCGAGGAGCGGGTGTACGACGCGGTCGCGGCACTGGAGGCCCGGGGACAGGTGCCCTACCCGGACCTGATCGCCGAGGAGGCCGGTCTCACCGAGGAGCAGTTGCGGGCGCCGCTGCACCAGCTCACCGAGAAGAACCTGTTGCACCGGGAGGACTCGCCGATGGCCGGGCTGGACTTCGGTCCCCGGTTCTGCGCCCGCCAGATGGCGTGAGCCGCCGCGCACCTCGCGATGGTTCGCCTCCCGGGGACCGGGGTAGCGCTCGACGATGCCCGATCACCGGTCCACGGGAGGCACGATGAGCCCGGCCGACACGGCCGCGTCGCCGGACGAGCGGCGCCGCTGGCAGGCCCTCGGGGTCGGGCTGGTCGCCGCCTTCATGACGCTGCTCGACGTGAGCATCGTCAACGTCGCCGTCCCGTCCATCGACCGCGCCCTCGGGGCCTCCCCCAGCGACCTGCAGTGGGTGCTCTCCGGGTACGCCCTGACGTTCGGGCTGGTGCTGGTCTCCGCCGGCCGCTTCGGCGACGCACGCGGCCGGCGAAGCGCGTTCGTCTTCGGGATCGCCCTGTTCACACTGGCCAGCGCGCTGGCCGGGCTGGCCGCCTCGCCCGGGTGGCTGATCGCGGCCCGGCTGCTCCAGGGCGCCGCCGCCGGGGTGGTGAACCCGCAGGTCACCGGGCTGATCCAGGAGCTCTTCCAAGGGCCGGAGCGGGGTCGCCCGTTCGGGCTGCTCGGCGCCACCATCGGCATCTCCACGGCCATCGGCCCGCTGCTCGGCGGCCTGCTGATCGCCGTCGGCGGCGAGGCGCACGGCTGGCGGTGGGTGTTCTTCGTCAACGTGCCGGTCGGCGTTCTCGCGGTGGTCCTCGGCTGGCGGCTGCTCCCCGACCGACCGGCCGGCCCACGCGACCACCGGCGGCTGGACCCCGTCGGGGTGCTGCTGCTCGGCGTGGGAGTGCTGGCCGTGCTGTTGCCGCTGGTGCAGCAGGAATGGCGGAGCCCGGCGAAGTGGCTGCTCGTTCCGGCGGGGCTGCTCGCCCTGGCCGGCTTCGGGGCGTGGGAACGGTGGTACGGCCGCCGCCAGGAACCGCTGTTCGACCTGGGGCTGTTCGGCTTCCGGTCGTACGCCCTGGGATCGCTCATCGCGCTGGTCTACTTCGGCGGGTTCACGGCGATCTTCTTCATCTTCACGCTCTACCTGCAGAACGGCCTCGGCTACAGCGCGCTGGTCGCCGGCCTGGCCATCACCCCGTTCGCGCTGGGCTCTGCCGCCGCGTCCGCGCTCGGCGGCCGGATCGTCAACCGCTTCGGGCGTCCCCTGGTCGCCGTCGGGCTGCTCACCGTGGTGGTGGGACTCGTCGCGGTGGTCGTCGTGCTGAACCTGGCCCCGAGGGGCGCCGCCGTGCCATGGCTGACCGCGGCACCCCTGCTGGTGGCCGGGCTGGGCAGCGGTCTGGTGATCGCGCCGAACCAGACGCTGACCCTGGCCCAGGTGCCGGTACGGCAGGCGGGCAGCGGGGCCGGCATGCTCCAGACCGGCCAGCGGATCGGTTCCGCCGCCGGGATCGCCGCCGTCGGCTCGATCTTCTTCTCCTCGCTGGCCGCCAGCGGCGGGGACTTCTCGCTCGCCTTCCGGCACTCGCTGCTGCTGGCCGCCGGGGTGATCGCGCTCGCGCTGGTCGCGGCCCTGGTCGACGTCGCCTACGGCCACCGCGGTGACGACCGCTGACGCGGGGCGGTCTGCTTGTCGCGGGGCGGTCTGCTTGTCGCGGGGCGGTCTGCTTGTCGCGGGGTGGGTCCCGGCCCATCTCACCGGACGCGGCCGGCGCGGCGGGTCAGCGGTCGCGATGCAGTTCGTCCCCGGTCGCCCCGGCTCCGCCACCCGTCACCGAGGCCCGACATGCGTCTGGCCGGCACCCCAAGGTGGGATGCCGGCCAGAGCGGCGTTCAGTTGCTGTCGTCAGCTGTTCCAGTGCTCGGCCACCAGGCCGGCGGCCTGCTGCTCCCACTGGGCGTAGTGGTCCGGGTACGCCGACACCTGCACCGTCTGCGCGGCCTTCGTCAGC
>NZ_JBNCOB010000030.1:0-92906 GCF_049847285.1 Micromonospora sp. DT62 | reverse complement strand
TCGTCCGCGAGGTCCACACCGCCCTCCTCGCCGACTTCACCGCCCTCAACACCCCTTGACGTCTATAGGAGCATCCCGGGCCGCACCGACCCGCGTACGCGAAACGGGCGGGCACCCCGCGAAGGGTGCCCGCCCGTGGCGTTCGTCCGGCCGGCTCAGCCGCCCGAGCGACCCGGCGGTCGGCCGGGGGTGTTCGGCCGGTTGTTGTCGGGCGTCGTGCCCGGGGCGGTGCCGCCGCCGGAGCTGATCTGGATGGTGACCACGCCGCCCTTGATGGTCCGGCCGTCGGGGCTGGTGCCGGCGGCCTTGCCGGCCGGGCAGCTCGACGGGACCTTGATGTCGGAGATGACCGCGTCGAAGCCCTCCGCCTTGATCCGGGACTTCGCCTGCTCCGGGTCGAGGCACTTCACGTCGGGGATCCGGCGCTGGTCGCCCTCGGAGATCTTCTTGCCCGGGGGCTCGAAGTTCTTCCGGTCCTTGCCCTTCATGGCGTCGCGCAGCGTCTCGTAGACCGGCGGGTTGATGCCGTCCTTCTGCTTGTGCTTCATCTTGACGTTGGTCTGCGGCCAGTCCGGGTCGGCCATGATGCCGGCCACCGCGTACTGCTTGGTCATCGCGACCAGGGCCGCGCTCTTCTCCGAGTCGGTGGTGCCGGACTTGCCGGCCACCGGCGCGTCGACGACCTGCTTGACCTCGGCCGCCGTACGGCTGCCGCCGCACTTGCTGGTGGAGGAGTTGTCACCGACCGGGCAGCGGGCGGCGTCGACGGCGGCGCGGGCCACCTCGGTGCTGACCCGCTTCTCGCAGCGCGGGTTGGCGATGTCGAGCTTCTTGCCCTCCGGGTCCTTGATCATCTGCACCGGGATGGGCTCGCAGTACTTGCCGTCGGCCGCGAGGGTGGCGTAGGCGTTGGCCAACTCAAGCGGGGTGGTGTTCGAGACGCCCAGGGTGAACGCGCCCCAGTCGTGCGCGTACTCCTTGTTGTTGGCCCACTCGTTCTCCCTGGTGACCCGGAACTGGATGCCGAGCCGCTTGGCCACGTCGACCACGTTCTCCGCGCCGACCTGCTGCTGGAGCGGCACGAAGTACGTGTTGATCGAGGAGGAGAAGGCGCTCCACATGTTCTGGACGCCGCCGGCCTTCTTGCCGGAGTTGGTCGGGCAGTACTTGTTGGTGCCCGGGCAGGCGGCCGGGCTGCCCGCCTCGACGATGTATTCCGACTTGAAGGCCTGCGGGGCGTTGATCGTGTAGCCGAGCGGGATGCCCTTCTCCAGCGCCGCCACGATGGTGAAGATCTTGAAGGTCGAGCCGGCCTGGTAGCCCGTGATGCCGTCGCCGCCGGTGAGCAGCGGGTTGACGGTGTTCGGGTAGTTGCCGAGCTTGCCCTTCTTGCGCTGCTTGGGGTCGCTGTGCGCCTTGTTGACCGGCTTCTTCGGGTCGTCGAGCTTGAAGTTGCGGTTCACCGCGAGCGCCCGCACCCGGCCGGTGCCCGGCTCGAGCACCGCCACCATGGCGGCTTCCTTGCTCTTCTCCGACTTGGCCTTGCGGACGGCCTTGTCGGCGCCCCGCTGGGCCTGCGGGTCCAGGGTGGTGATGACCGTGTAGCCGCCGCTCTTCAGCCGCCGCTCCCGGTCGTACGAGGTCGAGCCGAACGTCTCCTGCTGCATCCACCAGCGGTAGAAGTAGTCGCAGAAGAAGCCCCAGCCCTTCTCGTTGGTCGAGACGCAGCCGTTGGGGGCGCGCTTGCCGGTGACCACGAGCTTGGTGGCCTTCGCCGCGTCCGCCTCCTGCTGGGTGATGGCGGCGGTCTCGACCATGTTCTGGATGACGTAGTTGCGCCGGGCGAGGGCCGCCGCGTGGCCGCTCTTGGTGGTCGGGTCGTTGGTGCTCGGCGCCTTCACCATGCCGGCGAGCATGGCCGCCTCCTCGAGCTTCAGCTTGCTCGGCGGCTTGTTGAAGTAGACCTGGCTGGCGGCGTAGACGCCGTACGCGCCGTTGCCGAACGCGGCGATGTTGAGGTAGCGCTCCAGGATCTCGTCCTTGGAGAGCTCCTTGTCGATCTGGATCGCGTAGCGCATCTCGCGCAGCTTCCGGGCGCTGGTGTCCTCGGTGGCCGCGACCACGTCCGCCGGGTGGCTCGCCGAGTAGGCGATGGCGAGCCGGACGTACTGCATGGTCAGCGTCGAGGCGCCCTGCTGGCTGGACGCGTTGGACTGGTTGTTGACGAAGGCCCGGGCGATGCCGTTGAGGTCGACGCCGTTGTGCTTGTAGAAGTCGTGGTCCTCGGCGGCGATGATCGCCTTCTGCATGACGGGCGCGATGTCGGCCAGCTTCACGTCGCGACGGTTCTCGTCGTACATGGTCGCCAGCGGTGTCTTGCCGTCGGAGGCGAGAAGGTAGCTGATCTGCGGCGCGCGGGCCACGGTCAGCTCCTTGGGCAGTGCGCCGAAGGTCTCGGCGCCGGCCTTCGCGGCCAGTCCGGACATCGCCACTGCGGGGAAGGCCGCCGCCGCGACCACCACGCCGGCCAACAGGCCACAGATGAGTAGCGATGCGGCGTTGGTCAGCACATTGTGGTCACGTTTCCGCATCCAGGTCACCTCGACAGGGTACGCGAGTAGGGAACGAGGGGCGCCGGGGCGTTCTTTCCCCATTTCCTGCGCGCGCCGACCTCGTTGTGCTAAACGCACGACCCCCGGTGAGTGGTTGCGTGAATCCGCCGCCGAGTTTCCCTCCTGACGGAGGGGGCCCGCAGCGTTTTCACGGACCCCGACGGGGTAACCGGCGGTCGCGAAGCCCGGGAAGCCGGGAGTGTCCGGAATGATGGATTTCGCCGACAACGTTGCGTAATCAGGCGACTACAGAGCATGATGGTGGCGGCGACAGCGCCACATGTCGTCCGTGCCGCCTTGGGGAAGGCGGGCAGGGCGATCGGGGGGATTGCCGGCTGGTCCGCGACGGGGTCGGTAGGTACTGCAAGGGGGGACGTGTACAGATGGGCATGATCACTGACTGGCCGTCGCTGGCGGCGTGTCAGAACGGGGACCCGGACGCGTTGTTCGTACAGGGCGCCGAACAGAACGTGGCGAAGCGGATCTGCCGGAGCTGCCCAGTTCGGTACGAGTGCCTGGCCGACGCGCTGGACAACCGGATCGAGTTCGGAGTGTGGGGCGGCATGACCGAACGCGAACGTCGCGCGCTGTTGCGCCGTCACCCACAGGTGGCGAGCTGGCGCAAGATGTTCGAGGCCGCGATGAAGAAGAACGCCAAGGACAAGACCGGCAAGGACAAGATCCTCGTCACCACCGCAGGCTGAGCACCGTCACGGCCGGCTGATCGCCGCGCCGATCGTCCGCAGCCCGTCGACGTCGTGCACGTCGGCGGGCTGCGCCGTCACCGACACCGCCGGCACCGCCGGGAACGCCTCGGTGAAGCGGGCCGCCACCTGCCGCTCGCGTACCGCCTGCTGGGCCAGCGCCGCGTGGGCCCGCAGCACCTCGACGGTGCCCTCGTGCCCGCCGAGGCCGGCCAGCCGCTCCGCGGCGGCCAGGCTCTCCGCCGCGTCGAGCCCGGGCACCGCCGAGCGGTGCACCCGGTTGAGCACCAGGCCCGCCAGCGGCATCTTCTCCTCGCGCAGCCGGCCCGCGAAGTAGGCAGCCTCCCGGACCGCGTCCGGCTCCGGCGCCGCGACCAGCAGGAAGGCCGTCTCCCGCGCCTGGAGGATGCGGTACGTCTGCTCGGCGCGCTGCCGGAAGCCGCCGAACATCGAGTCCAACGCGGCGACGAAACCGGAGAGGTCGGTCAGCAACTGGGCCCCGAGCACCTTCTGCACGACCTTGGAGAACATCCCGAACGAGGCTGTGACCAGGCTGAACATGCTCCGCCCGCCGGTACGCGCCGGGGCCAGCAGCAGCCGCAGCATCCGCCCGTCGAGGAAGCGGGACAGGCGGGCCGGTGCGTCCAGGAAGTCGAGCGCCGAGCGGGACGGCGGGGTGTCCACCACGATCAGGTCCCACTCGCCCCGGGCGTGCAACTGGCCCAGCTTCTCCATCGCCATGTATTCCTGCGTGCCGGCGAAGGTCGAGCTCATGGCCTGGTAGAAGGGGTTGGCGAAGATCTCCGCCGCCTTCGCCGGGTCGGTGTGCTGGAGCACCACGTCGTCGAACGTGCGCTTCATGTCGAGCATCATGGCGTGCAACTCACCGCCGCTGGCCTCGACGTCGATCCCCTTGACCTGGCGGGGGGTGTTGTCCAGCTCGGTCAGCCCGAGCGACTGGGCCAGCCGGCGGGCCGGGTCGATGGTGAGCACCACCGTACGCCGGCCGTGTCGCTCCGCGGCGCGCAGCGCGAGCGCGGCGGCCGTGGTCGTCTTCCCCACTCCGCCCGCCCCGCAGCACACCACGATCCGGACGCCCGGATCGGCGAGGATCTGGTCGACGTCCAGCTGCGGCGCCGCGTCTTCGGAAGGCACCAATCGAGCGTATCGGGCCGGGTCGGTCCGTGCGCCCGGGCCGGTCGCAGGTGTGAGTCAATCCGCCCGGACGAGGGTCGCGGCGAGCCGGTCCAGGCCGGCCCGGTCCACCCCGTCGGGCAGCAGCGGCAGCTCGGTCATCGGCAGCCCCAGCTCCACCAGGTCGGCGCGGAGCGAATCCTCCAGCTCGCGGCGGATGGCCTGGTCGCGCGCCTCGGCGACGAGCCCGGCCACGGTGTCCCGGTCGGTCGGCAGCCCGGCGGCGCGCAGCCCCCGCTCCAGCTCGGTGGCGGCCACCACCCGGCCCGCGGGCAGCGGGGGTCGGGCGCCGTTGACGATCACCCGCCCCACCGGGAAGCCGAGCTGGGTCAGCTCGGCGATCGCGTCGACCGTCTCCTGGACCGGCATCTCCTCCAGCAGGGTGACGACGTGCACGGCGGTGATCGGGGAGCGCAGCAGCGCCGCGACCCCCTCGCTCTGGGTCTTGATCGGGCCCACCTTGGCCAGCCGGGCCGTCTCGGCGGTGACGTTGAGGAACCGGCCGATCCGCCCGGTGGGCGGCGCGTCCAGCACCACCGCGTCGTACGCGCGCCGCTGGCCGGCGGTGCGGGTGGTCGCCTCCTTCACCTTGCCGGTGAGCAGGACGTCCCGCAGGCCCGGGGCGATGGTGGTGGCGAAGTCGATCGCCCCGAGCTTGCGCAGCGCCCGGCCGGCCGCGCCGAGCTTGTAGAACATGTCGAGGTACTCCAGCAGGGCCTCCTCGGCGTCCACCGCCAGGGCCCGCACCTCACCGCCGCCCGGCGCGTCGGTCAGGCGCCGCTCCTCGTACGGCAGCGGATCGGTGCCGAAGAGCTGGGCGATGCCCTGCCGTCCCTCGACCTCGACCAGCAACGTGCGCCGGCCGTCGGTGGCCAGCGCGAGGGCCAGCGCCGCCGCGACGCTGGTCTTGCCGGTGCCCCCCTTGCCGGTCACGACGTGGAGGCGGGCCGGCCACTGGGTGCCGGCCGGGTCGGCCGGCGACTCTGCTGCGCGCACCCGTCGAGCCTATCCAGGCCGTGGGCTCAGGCGACCTCGCAGACCCACCAACCCGTCTTCTTCACCACCGTGAACCGCAGGTCCTGGTCGGCCACCTTCTCGTCGGCGGTGGTCATGGTGACCTTGGTGGTGACCGTGGCGCGGTCGCCGGTCTGGTTGTCCACCTTCGGGGTGCTCCACCGGAACCGGGGGTTCTGGTGGGCCGAGACGTGCTTCTCGACCTCGGCCACCTTGGCGGCGATCTTCTTCTGGTCCCGCGACGAGGAGCAGACCAGGCCGGCCGCCCGGTCCGCGTCGCGCTCCTGGTAGACGGCCTTGAGGAACTCGTCGACCGCGACCGTCGGCTCCTTGGCCCCCGTGCCGCTGTCGGCGTCGCGCAGCGTCAGGAACGCGACGACGCCGCCGCCGGCGCAGAGCAGCAGGATCACGGCCAGGGCGATGGAGGCGATGAGCACGCCGCGCTTCTTCTTCGGCGCGGCGGGCGGCTGGTAGGGCGGGTACCCGGCCGGGGCCGGCGGGATCGACGGGTCCTGGGCGACGGCGGGGCCGGGCGGAGGAGCGGCGGCCAGGCCGGGCGGAGGGGCGGCGGCCAGGCCGGGCGGAGGGGCGGCGGGGCCGGGTGGGGCGACCGGACCGGGCGGAGGAGCGGCGGCCGGACCGGACGGGGGGGCCGGGTCGGGCCCGGCGGTCGGGCCGGATGGGACTGCCGGGCCGGGTGCGGCGCCCGGGCCGGGTGCGGCCTCCGGGCCGGGTGGGGTGGCATGGTCGGGTGGGGTGGCATGGTCGGGTGCGGCGGCCGGGCCGGGAGCCGCCGGGGAGCCGGGCTGGTCGGCCGGCGGTCCGACGGGGCCACCGCTGGGTGGTTGGGTCATCTCATCCCCCGGGTTGCGGCGTCGTCGCCTGACCGGGCGACGAGCGTGATCGAGCTGGCGGCGAGCCGGCGGAGCGCCCGTCCGACCGGAAGGGTAACGGTCGGTTCCCCGCTCCGGGGGGCGGCGGGTGCCGTCAAGTTCCTTACCGATCGTGTGTCGCATATGTGACTTTGGGTGATCGTCTGTGCGCGTCCGGTTGGCGTGGCTGTCGCCGCCGACCTACGTTCTCAGCGGCGCGGAGGGCGGGCCGGGCGGAGGGTCCGACCGCGAGCGATGACCTGACCAGGTACGACGTCCGGAGGCAAGGCATGCGCGACGTGGAAAACATTCCTCGGGCCCAGTTCCCGGTGGGCGACCGGGCGCGGCGGCCCGGCTTCCCGGGGGAGGCCGAGGGCGGCGTCGGCCTGCCCGTCAACGAACGGTCGTACCGGCGGCTCGCCGAACCCGTCGAGGTGGTGCGCGCGCCCGCCCGGCCGGGCCCGGGAGCCCGGGACGAGGAGGAGCCGGGCTTCGTCATCCACCTGCCGATCCGGGTCGCCGACCTGAGGGCGGCCACCGCGCTGGCCGGAACGGTCGCCACCTCGCTGAGCTTCCTCAGCGAATTGGATGCCGGCGAGACCACCGTCTC
Organism: Micromonospora sp. DT62; assembly: GCF_049847285.1. Classification (NCBI taxonomy): domain Bacteria; kingdom Bacillati; phylum Actinomycetota; class Actinomycetes; order Micromonosporales; family Micromonosporaceae; genus Micromonospora; species Micromonospora sp. DT62. The sequence goes on along the minus strand of NZ_JBNCOB010000030.1, from coordinate 85,900 downwards.
CAGCACCGACGACCAGAACAACCGGCACCGGGTCTTCTGCGACCTGCTGCTGCCGGACCGCTCCCGCTGCCCCCAGCCGTACGAGCACGGCGGCTCCTGCGGGGAGGTGCCGGCGCCCCCGGAGCAACGTCCCGCGCCCCGCCCGTCCGCCGGACCGTAGGCTGTGCGTCGAGAAGTCGAACTCCAGCCAAGGGAGCCCTCCACCGATGCAGAAGTGGGAATACTCCACGGTCCCGCTGCTGGTCCACGCGACCAAGCAGATCCTCGACAACTGGGGTGAGGACGGGTGGGAACTCGTCTCCGTGGTTCCCGGTCCCAACCCGGAGCAGCTCGTCGCCTACCTGAAGCGGCCGAAGGCATGAGCAACGGTCCGCACGCGAAACTCGCCGAACTCGGGCACACGCTGCCCGAGGTGACCCCGCCGTTGGCCAGCTACGTGCCGGCCGTCCAGTCCGGGCAGCACGTCTACGTCTCCGGGCAACTGCCGATGGTCGAGGGGAAGCTGCTCGCCACCGGCAAGGTCGGCGCCGGCGTCTCCGCCGAGCAGGCCAAGGACCTGGCCCAGCAGTGCGCGCTCAACGCGTTGGCCGCGATCGACTCGCTGGTCGGCCTGGAGAACGTCGTCAAGATCGTCAAGCTGACCGGCTTCGTCGCGGCCTCCTCGGGCTTCACCGCGATCCCGGGCGTGATCAACGGCGCGTCCGACCTGTTCGGCGCGGTCTTCGGTGAGGCCGGCCGGCACGCGCGCAGCGCCGTCGGCGTGGCCGAGCTGCCCCTGGACGCCCCCGTCGAGGTCGAGGTCGTCGTCGAGGTCTCCTGACCGCACCACCTCCCCGCGATCTTGCGTGCTGCGCCCGGCAAAAGCCGTGAACTGGGACGTATCAGAGGCGGAGCCTGCAAGATCGCGGGGAGTGGCCGGCGGGGCCGTACGATCGCAGCCATGACCGGGCACTTCACCGCGCCGGCGGCGGCGCTCGCCGACGAGTTGCCGGGTTGGGTGACGCTGCTGCGTGCCCCGAACCCTGGGCCGATGACGCTCGACGGCACCAACACCTGGGTGCTGCGCGCCCCCGGCCAGGAGCACGCCGTCGTGATCGACCCGGGCCCGGCCGACGAGGGGCACCTGGCGGCGATCGCCGCGCAAGGGCCGATCGGCCTGGTGCTGATCACCCACGGCCATCCCGACCACACCGACGGCTCGCGCCGCCTGCACGAGCTGCTCGGCGGGGTGCCCGTACGCGCCGCCGACCCGGCGCACACCATCGCCGGGGAGCCGCTGACCGGGCCGGGCGGGGAACTGGCCGGCCACGGGCTGGGCGTCCGACTCGTGCCGGCCCCCGGGCACACCGGCGACTCGGTCTGCTTCCTGGTCGAGCACGGCGACGAGCGGGTGGTCCTGACCGGCGACACGATCCTGGGCCGGGGGACCACCGTGGTCGCCCACCCGGACGGGCACCTCGGGGACTACCTGGCCAGCCTGGAGCTGCTCTCGACGTACCGGGGGATCCCGGCGCTGCCGGGGCACGGCCCGGCGCTGGCCGACTGCGGCGTCGCCGCGGACTTCTACCTGGCCCACCGCCGGGCCCGGCTCGACCAGGTCCGGGCGGCGGTCGCCGCGGGCGCCAGCACCGCCGCGGAGGTGGTCGTGACGGTCTACGCCGACGTCGACCGGTCGCTGTGGTGGGCCGCCGAGTGGTCCGTCCGGGCCCAGCTGGAGTACCTGGGCCGGGAATCCGGCGGAGGCGCCGCGGGGTTGGAGCAAGCGTGACCTGCCCGGTGTGTGGAACCGTCGCCGTGCCCGGCGCGCGGTTCTGCCACAACTGCGGCGCCGCGCTACCGGCCGCCGCGACGCTGCCCGCGGCCGAACGCCGCGTGGTGACGGTGCTCTTCGGCGACCTGTCCGACTTCACCTCCTGGTCGGAGGACCTCGACCCGGAACGCGTCGGCGCGGTCACCGACCGGGTGCTCGCCGCGCTGGCCGGCGCGGTGAAGACGTTCGGCGGCCACGTCGACAAGCTCACCGGCGACGGGATCATGGCGGTCTTCGGGGCGCCGGTCGCGCACGAGGACGACGCCGAGCGGGCCGTGCGGGCCGCGCTGTCGATGCAGCGGGCGGTCCGCCGGGTGCTCGACGACGAGCGGGGCGGCGGCGCGCCGCTCGGCCTGCGGGTCGGGCTGAACACCGGCGACGTGATCGCCGGCATCCAGGCCGCCATCGAGTACACGGTCATCGGCGACACCGTCAACACCGCCGCCCGGCTGGCCGACGCCGCCGCCGTCGGCGCGGTCTACGCGGGGGCGCGGACCTCCGCCGCCACCCGGCACGTGGCCTCCTGGCGGGCGTTGCGCCCGCTGCGGCTGAAGGGCAAGCGGGAGCCGGTCGAGGCGTACGAGCTGCTCGGTCTCCTGGACGCCCCGGGCACCCGCTCCGGCCTCGGTGACGAGGCGCCCTTCGTCGGCCGGGAGACCGAGATCGGCCGGGTCGCCGGCCGGCTCGCCGAGGTGATCGACCGCGCCGAACCCCGGGTGCTGCTGATGACCGCCGAGGCCGGGATCGGCAAGTCCCGGTTCGCCGCCGAGGTGGAACGCCTCGCCGCGGGCTACGACGTGGGCCCGGGCCGGTACGCCGCACACACCGGCGCCCGGGTGTTGTCGGTGCGCTGCGCCGCGTTCGGCGAGCGACGCCGGCTCGCGCCCCTGGCCGATCTGGTCCGGGCGGCGGTCGGCCTGCCCAACGACGCCGCCACCGCGCTCACCCGCCCGGCCGTCGAGGAACGCCTGCGCCGGCTCGGCCAGCGACTCAGCCGCACCGGCGCGCCGGCGCCGGTCGCCATCGACCAGCTGCTGGCCCTGCTCGGGTACGCCGAGCTGCCCGGCGGCGGCCCGGCCGACCAGGGCGAGTGGGGCACCGCCCAGCCCGTCGACGCCGACGCCGTGCCGAACGCGGTCGCGGACCTGCTCACCGCGCTCGCCGGGGAGGCACCCCTGGTGGTCGTCGTCGACGACCTGCACGACGCCACCGCCGAGACCATCGAGGCGCTCGGGATCACCCTGTCCCGGCTCGCCGGCCCGGTGCTGGTGCTGCTGCTCGGCCGGCCCGAGCTGGTGCGTACCGCCGGGGCGCTGACCCGGGTCGCCGACGCCGAGGTGCACGCGCTGCCGCCGCTGCGCGGCGCCGACGCGGCCCGGCTGCTCACCACCTACCTCGGCGGCGGCAGGCTGCCACAGGCCGACGCCGACCGGCTGCTCGCCACCGCCCAGGGCAACCCGTTCTACCTGGCCGAGCTGGTCACCCTACTGATGGAGCGGGGCGCGCTGACCACCGTCGCCGAGCGGAACTCCCCGAATCCGGGCGGCTGGCGACTGGTGCCCGGCTCGCTCGGCAGCCGCCTGCTCTCCCGCGACCTGGCCGCGGTGCTCGCCGCGCGCATCGACGCGCTGCCGGCGGAGGCCCGCTCCGTGCTGCGGGACGCGGCCGTCGTCGGCGACACGGTGCCGGACGGTGCGCTGGAGGCGCTGCGCGGGCAGCGGGCCGGCCGCGACGGCCGACCGGCGGCGGTGGTCGCCGTCGAGCTGGAACGGGCGGTGGAGGAGCTGCTGCAACGCCGGATGCTGCACCGCACCCGCGCCGGGTACGCCTTCGCGACCCCGCTGATGCGGGAGGCCGCGTACGCCGGGGTGAGCAAGGCCGAACTGGCCGAGCGGCACGCGGCGCTGGCCCGGTGGGCCGCAGCCGGCCCGTCGGCGGGGGCGGGCGCGCCGGGCGGCTTCGCCGAGGCGGCCCGGGACGTCTTCGTGGCCCAGCACGTGGAACGGGCCGCCGCGCTGGCCGACGCGGTCGGGCTGCGGCCGGACGCGGCGGCGCGGGCCGTCGTCGGCCTGGGCGTCGCCGCGCTCGGCGGGGCCGCGCGCCGCTCGTTGCAGGCGGGTGAGCCCGCGCTGGCCGTGGAGTACGCCGAACGCGCGGCCGAGCTGGCCCGTGACGGGGTGCCGGCGGCCGACCGGGTGGTGCACGCCCGGGCGCTGCTCCAGGTCGGACGCCCCGCCGACGCGCTCGCCTTCGCCGAGAAGATCGCCGCCAACGCCGGCGACGAGTCCGTCGTCCGGAGCAGCGCGCTGCTGCTCGCCGGGCAGGCCCACCAGACCATGGGCGACCAGGCGCGCGCGGTGGGCTGCTGGCAGGAGGCGTTGCAGGTGGCCACGGCCGGCGGGCTGCCGACGCTGCGCGCCTCGGCGATGCGCCGCCTCGGCATGGCCGACTTCGTCGCCGGGCGGTTGGGGCAGGCCAGCAGCCGGCTCGCCGCGTCGTACCAGGTGAGCCTCCAGTCGCAGGACCGCCGAGGGCAGGCGTGGTCGTTGCAGAACCTGGCCTGGGTCACCACGACCCGGGGCGACTTCGCCGGCACCGACGCCGTGCTCGGCCGGGCCGCCCGGCTCTTCGCCGAGCTGAAGGACCCGTACGGGCGGGCCTGGCTGCGTGGCACCACCGCCTTCGCCCGGCTGCTCGCCGGCCGGCTGCGCGAGGCGTGCCGGATGGCGCAGGTCTTCCTGCCGTTCGGCGAGCGGGTCGGCGAGGCGTGGGCGGTGGGCACGCTGCGCGCGGTCGAGGCGTTCGCCACCGCCGAGCTGGGCGAGTTGGGCGAGGCGGACCGGGGGGCCCGTCGGGCGTACCGCGAGTTCGCCGCCGCCTCCGACGACTGGGGGCGCGGGTTCGCGCTGGTCGTCCGGGGCGTCGTGGCACGCGGGCTGGGCGAGCCGGGGCACGCCGCCGACCTGCTCACCGACGCGCTGTCGTACGCGGAGCGGACGTCGCACCCGTTGCTCACCGGGATGGCCGGCACGCTGCGCGGGTTCGTGGCGCTGGATCTGGGTGACTGCGACACGGCCGAGCGGGACGCCCGGTCGGTGCTGACCGCCGTCGAACCGCACAACCCGCAGGCGCCCGCCCAGGTGGGGCCCCGGGTGCTGCTGGCCACCGCCCGGCTGGCCGCCGGCGACTCCGCGACCGCCGTGGGGCTGCTCGCCCCGGTGGCCACCGCCGCCGCCACCGTGCCCTCGCTGCTCTTCTCCCGCCGCCAGACCATGGCCCGGTACGCGTCCGCCCTGCTCGCCCACGGCCAGTGCGAGCAGGCGCTGGACTGGGCCCGGCGGGCCGTCGCCGCCCCGGCGGAGGACGTGCGCAGCCAGGTGGTCGCCGCCCGAGTGCTCGCCGAGGCGCTCGCGGCCTGCGGCCGGCCCGCGGAGGCGCTCGCCAGCGCCGAGGAGGCGGTCCGCCTGGCGTACGCGACCGAGCAGCGCAGTGAGCGCGCCGCCGCCGACGCCCTGCGGGCGCGCCTGGCCACCCCCTAGTCCCGCGAACCCCGGAACCGGAAGGTCTGGCGGTTCTGGGGATGCGGTGTGTCGGGGATGGCCGATAGCGTGTCAGGTCCGAGGGGCGGTCGGTCGTGCGACCGCGTCGGGTCTGGGGAGGGCCGTGATGAGGTTGCCGCGTTCGGCCGCCGGATGGACGATCGCGGTCTTCGGCGTGCTGGCCCTGCTCATGGGCGCGGTCGGGCTGGTCTGGCCGGAGGCGCTGCTGCGAATGCTCGGCTTCGAGGTGCCGGCGACGCGCGCGGCCGGCGACCACACCGGCACCTTCCTGATCGCCTCCTCGATGGCCTCGTTCAACATGGGGGTCTACTACCTGCTCGCCACCGCCACCGAATGGCGGTCGTTCTTCCGCTTCACGGTGCTGTTCCGGCTGGTCACGCTCACGGTGTTCAGCATCGCGGTGCTGGCCGACATCGCGCCCGAGCGGTTCTTCGGAGTGGCCGCCTGGGAGGGCCTCGGCGCGGTGGCGACCGCCGTCGGGCTCTGGTGGGACAACCGTCGCGCGGGCCCGGGGGCGGTGGGCGGCGGAGGCGACTCCGCAGCCGGTGCCGTGCCGGCCGCTGATGCGGTTCACTGAGCCGTCGGTCCGGTTGGGTATTTTCGAGCTGTGACCGCGACCCCGCCCGGCGCCCTGCCGGCGCCCATTGTGCCCGGTCTGACCGATCTGCGCGTGTTTGCCAGGGGAGGCTACGCGACGATCTACAAGGCGACCCAGATCTCGGTGGGGCGCGAGGTCGCGGTCAAGGTGGAGAATCGCACCCTCGACAGCGAGCACGACCAGGCCCGCTTCCTGCGCGAGGCGAGGGCCGCCGGGCGGATGTCGTCCCACCCGCACGTGGTCGACCTCTTCGACGTCGGGGTCACGGTCGACCAGCACCCCTATCTGATCATGGAGCTCTGCGACGGCTCGTACGCCGAGCGGATGCGGACCTCGCCGCTCGGGCCCCCCGAGGCGCGCGACCTCGGGGTCAAGATCGCCGACGCCATCGCCCACTCGCACGCCGCCGGCGTGCTGCACCGCGACGTCAAGCCGGCGAACATCCTCTACTCGCACTTCAACTCGGCGGTGCTGGCCGACTTCGGGCTGGCCGTGGTGGCCGAGATGCGTGACGCCTCGGTCGCCCTGGAGGTGCTCACCCCGGCCTACGCGCCGCCGGAGATGTTCAACCACAGCCCGCCGTCGCCCGCCGTCGACGTCTACGCCCTCTGCGCCACCCTCTACGCGGTGATGCACGGCCGCCCGCCGCGCTGGCAGTCCGAACGCAACCCCAGCCTGGTCACCGTGCTGGAGATGTTCCACCAGCCGGTTCCCGGCCTGCCCGGGGTGCCGGCCGAGATGATCGACGTGCTCCGGGCCGGGATGTCCAACGATCCCGGCGAGCGTCCCTCGGCCGTCGAGCTGCGCGACCTGCTGGTCGGCCTGCCGCTCGGTCCCGCCGGCTCCCCGGCGGGCGGCACGGGCATCCCGGGTCCGGTCAGCGGCGTGCCCGGCCCCGTCGGCCCGTACGGCGTGGACCACGTCTCCCGGCCCGCTCCGCGACCGCCGGTGGAGGACCTCCACCCCACGGTGCCCACCGCCGGCCAGCGGCGTCGGCGGCGCTGGTTCCTCGGCGGCGCCGGGATGGTCGCGTTGGCCGCCTCGGCCGGCGCCGGCGCCTGGCTGGCCGGCGCGGTCTCCAGCCCGGGCCCGTCGCCGACGGCCGGCGTGGCGGCGACGAGCACGGTGCTGCCCGCCTGCGCCCTGACGACCGCGTTGCCGGCCGGCGCGGGCTGCGCCGACGAGTTGGAGTGCTTCGGGCCGATGGAGGTGCGCGGCGCGCGGACCCGGGCGTCCCGGGTGCCCTGCGACGGCCAGCACACCTGGGAGAGCTACGCCGAGGGCAAGCTCCCCGACACCCTGGTCGGCGCCGGCCACGACGAGGTCAGCGCGGCTGCGGTGGTACGCGAGGTCTGCAACGAGACCACCTTCCGGCTCACCAGCGGGATCAGCTACGCGGACGGCTGGAACCTGGAGGTGCTGCCCCCGGCCGGTGCCGACGCCGACCGGACGTACCGCTGCCTGGCCGGGCGTGGGCTCGACGCGCTCGCCTCACCCACCCTCACGGGTCGCTGAGCCGCCGCGTCCCCGGTGACGCTCCCGCATGGCGCGCACGGCCTCCCGGTGGTCCAGCGACTCCAGCGTGTCGGCGTCGACGCCGTACAGTCCCCCGACGGGCTGCCCCGGGCCGTTCGGCGTGACCGCCGGTTCCGGGCCGTCATCCTGCCGGGCCGCCGCCACGGACACCGCCGCGATCATCGTCGTCAGTACGCAGAGCAGCGCCAACGTCACGCCGACGAGATCCTGGCGCCCCCACACGATCAGCGTCACCAGCAGGGAGGCCGCCACCAGCGCGGCCGCCACCGCCTTCGCCCGTGCATCGGGCCTCGCAAGTCTCACCCGTCCAGGATGTCCGAGCGGGGCCCGCTGTCAACCGGGTCGCCGGCACCGGATGCAATGATCTTCACTGAGATCGTCGCCGCGATCGTCCCCGTGGGAGAGGAGTCCGGTGACCCGCGTCTTCCGGATCGTCGCCGCCGTGCTGGTGTCGGGTGCGCTGGCCGCGTGCGGGTCGGACGGGGCGCCGGAGCCGGCGGCCGCGCCGCCTCCCGCGACCGGCGCCGCGCCGACGTCCCCGGCCGCCCCGTCGTCGTCCGCCCCCGCGTCCTCGGCCGCCTCCGCTTCGCCGGCCGCCCCCGGGACGTCGGCCGCCGGGCGTGGCGGGTACGCCAACCCGGACGAGGCGATCGCCGGACACCTGTCGGCCGTCCCGGGGGTCCGCTACCTCGGGCTGTGCAAGAACGCGAAGCGCGATCCCGTGGCGACCTGCGCCCTCCGGATGGGCTTCGTCGACCAGGACGAGGTCTACGGACTGGGCGCCCCGCACAGCGAGATCGTCGGCTTCCTGCTGCTGCGCAAGGAATCCGCCGGCTGGCGGGTGGCGGACGAATACGCGCCCGACGGTGCGAAGGCCAGACCGCCGGTGTGGATGGCCGGCATCAGGTGACCCGGCGCGCGGGCTGACACCGGGCCGCTGCACCTGGCCGCCGCCAAAAGCGTCGACGGTGAACAATTCCGGGGTGGGGGGGGGGGGGGGGGGGCCCCCCCCCCCCCCCCCCCCCCCCCCGGCCCGCAACAGCGCGGGCAGGAAATGCCCGAGCGAGGCGGAACTGCCGCTGAGGCTCCTCATCATCGTGCCGAAAATGCCGACACCCGAAATCGATCGATGAAACCCTATGCGATTGGCGGTCGTGCGGCGATTCTGTCCCTACCGGTTCCATCACCCGCAGGGGGCACGCATGATCGAGATCCGCGCCCGACATCGACGCGCCGCAGTCGCGATGGGCGCCGCGCTGATCCTCACGGCCGCGCCGATCGGCACCTCACCGGCGTACGCCGACAGCCAGGTCGAGGCGTACACGATCGGCACGGGCTACGGCCTCTACAAGTCCACCGGCAACGCACCGGCCCTGGTGCACGGTGAGCATGTCGCGCCGCCCGGGGCCGGCATCGCCACCATCCGGTCCGGATCCGGCAGCGTCACCGCGTTCGCGATCGGCGTGAACGGCGGTCTCGTCATGTCGCGGACCCTGCCGCTCGGCCCCGGCCCCGCCGTCACCATCGACGGCCCCGCCGGCCTGGCCCCACCCGGGGCCCCGATAGCCGCCGCCGGCCTGGACGTCTTCTTCGTCGGCCGCAACGGCGCGGTCTTCAACAGGTCGTACCTGAGCAGCGCGCCGGTCGGGCCGCGGCAGGTCACCGTCGCCGGCATCGCCCCGCCCGGCGCGGTTGTCGCCGCGATCCCCGGGACCACCTCCGGGGTGGCGTTTGTCGGCACCGCCGGCGCACTCCGCGTGGTCCGGTCGAACAGCACCGGCACCTGGACGACAGCACCGGCCAGCCCACCGAACTTCGCCACGCCCGGTGGCGGGCTCGCCGCCATCTCCGCCCTCGCCGGGTTCGTCACCGGGCTCGACGGACGGATCTGGCAGGTGAGGCTGACCGGCGGCCCGCTACCGGACCCGTGGCAACCGGTCACCGTCGCCGGTGCCGGGGCCGCACCGGCCGGGGCACACCTCGCCGCGGCCCAGTTTGCCGGCGGCCCGGCCATCGTCATGTTCGCCGGCCACGACGGCGCCGTCCGGGCCACCTCGAACGTCGCCGGAACCTGGCACGAGCCGACCGCAGCCACCGCATCCGGCGTCGCCGTCCCCGGAAAGCCGATCGCCGCCACCATCCACGGCGACCACCTCGACGGCGACTGGTGCGGCAACAGCCTGGCGTGGCAGATCCGCATCCCGAAGCCGAACCCTCCGTCCGGCCCTTATCCCGAGCCGTGGAACGCTGTCGCCTCCTCGTTCCAGGCCCCCAACATCCAGGCCGGCGGCCACATCGCCAACGTCCTGCGCTAGCGCTACGCCCTCGGCCGGGTGCCGTCGCGGCTGACCCGCCGGCCCCGAGCCGCGGGCCGCGGGGCGCGAGCCGCGTGATCAGGATCCTATGGACGTTATCCGGCCGCTGTGAGGTCCATGGCGTCCTGATCACCGGGTCGGGCGGCCTCGACGACGCCCGGCTGGCGGACCTGGTCCGCCGCTCACGCGGAGGTGTTGTCCTTCGCCGCCGACCAGTGGGCCAGCTTCGTCCAGGACATCAAGGGCGGCAGGTCCGACGCCTGAGCGACGGTGCCGGGTATGGTCATCGGCTGCACCCGGCTACCGGACAGCTCCGTCGCCCGGCCAACGTTGCCAGACGAAACATGGCCCGATGCGTCAGCCCTGCTGAGTGGAACGGATGGACCGATGAGCGATCTCGGAACATGGGAGCCGGAAACCCCTCGACAGGTCGTGGACCGGTTCCGCCGCAGCGACGTCCGACAGCCTTGGTGGATCGCCGGCGGCTACGCGATCGAACTGTTCGCCGGCCGCAGTCTTCGCCCCCACGGTGACATCGACGTCCTGATCCTTCGACGTGATCAGGGGATGGTCCACCACGTCCTACCCGGCTGGGACATCCACGCCGCCGATCCGCCCGGGCAGCTGCGTCCCTGGAGAGACGGGGAGCTGCTTCCCGAACACGTCCACGACATCTGGTGCCGAGAAGATCCCACCTCGCCCTGGCGGCTCCAGTTCATGATCGACAACGCCGATGGGCGGCATTGGCACTCACGACGCCACCCGGCGGTGACACTTCCCGTCGACCGTCTCGGTCGACGCACCCGCGAGGGCTGGCCGTACCTTGCTCCAGAGGTCCAGCTTCACTACAAGGCGAAGCCGGCAAACCAACTGGCCAAGGATGAGATCGACTTCGCCGCGGCCCTGCCGCTTCTCAGCCAACCAGCCTGCCGATGGCTCGACGATGCCCTGGGAACCACCCTTCCTGACCACCATTGGCGCCGAGCACTGAAGACCTGCACCGCCCGTCCACGATGAGCGGTGCTCCCCGCCGTCAGAGCTTGCCTCAACGGGTGGATCCCGTACCTGACCTGGGTGAGCCTTCCGCCGGAGTCAGTAGGACTTGTCCTGGCCGAGGACGTGCTGGGCGACGAAGTTGAGGATCATCTCGCGGCTGACCGGGGCGATCCGGCCGGCCCGTACCGCGCCGAGCAGCGTGGCCACGCCGTACTCGGTGGTCATGCCGGCCCCGCCGAGCACCTGGACGGCCGTGTCGACGGCCAGCGCGGCGGCCTCCCCGGCGGCGTACTTGGCCATGTTGCCGGAGACACCGGCCTCCAGGTCGCGGCCCGCGTCGTAGAGGGTGGCCGCCTTGTGGATCATCAGGCGGGCCAGCTCGACCTGCACGGCGGCGTGCGCGAGCGGGTGGGCCACGCCCTGGTGGGAGCCGATGGTCCGGCCGCCCCAGACCTTGCGGGTGGCCGTGTATTCGCTGGCCCGCTCGATCGCGTACCGGCCGGTGCCGGCGCCCATCGCGGCGACCGTGATCCGCTCCGGGTTGAGCCCGGCGAAGAGCGCCGGCAGGCCGGCGTCCAGCGACTCGCCGACCAGCGCGTCGGCGGGCAGCCGCACGTCGTCGAGGTAGAGCAGGAACTGGTTCTCCGGGGACACGATCTCCATGTCCAGCTTGGAGCGGGTCAGCCCCGGCGCGTCGGTCGGCACGATGAACAGCGCCGGCTTCAGTTTCTGCGGAGTGGCATCCCCTGTGCCGGCCTGGCCGTCTTCGACAGCGACGCGGGCGACGACCAGCACGTACGACGCCTCGTCGACGCCCGAGATGTAGCACTTGCGGCCGGAGAGCAGCCAGTCGTCGCCGTCGCGGCGGGCCACCGTGCCGAGCCGGTGGAAGTTGGAGCCGGCCTCCGGCTCGGTGATCGCGAAGACCACCTTCAGCGAGCCGTCGGCGAAGCCGGGCAGGAAGCGCTTGCGCTGCTCCTCGGTGCCGTGCCGGGCGATCACCGTGGCCGCGATGGCGGGGGAGACCACCAGCAGCAGCAGCGGGCAGCCGGCCGCCGCCAGTTCCTCGCAGACGATGGCCAGCTCGGTGATCCCGCCCCCGCCGCCGCCGTACTCGGTGGGGATGTTGACCCCGAGGTAGCCCAGCCGGCCGGCCTCGTCCCACAGCTCGGTGGTGTGCTCGCCGGATTTCGCCTTGGCGACGAAGTATTCGTGGCCGTACCGGCGGCCCAGGGCGCGCACGGCGTCGCGGAGCTGGTCCTGCTCGGGGGTGAGGTCGAAGTTCATCGGGGGGCCTCCAGGCTCACTCGGGGTTGACCACGGCCAGCACGGCGCCCGTGTCGACCTGCCCGCCGGCCGCGACCGGAAGCTCGGCGACCACGCCGTCGGCCGGGGCGAGCACGGGATGTTCCAGCTTCATTGCTTCCAGGGTCAGCAGCAGGTCGCCGGCCGCCACCCGCTGGCCGACCTCGACGTGCACCCGGGTCACCGCGCCGGGCAGCGGCGCGACCAGCGACCCGGCCGCCAGCTCCGCCGTGGGCTCGGGGAAACGCGGCAGCTCGGTCAGGCTCGCCGCCCCGTCCGGGCCGTCCACGAAGACCTCCGGGGACACCCGGTGTACGCGGTACGCCCGCCGCACCCCGTCGACGTCGAGCACCACCCGGTCCGGGGCGGCCTGGACCAGGCTCACCACGGGCGACGGCCCGCCCGGCGAGGTCGACCACTCGGCGAGGCCGCCCGAGCGGTCCAGCCGGTAGCGGACCTCGATCTCGCCGTCCGGTCCCGCGTAGCGGGTGACCTGCGGGAACGCGGGCACGTTGCGCCAGCCCGACGGGAGGCCGGCGAGCACCGGCGCGGCGGCCCGCCGGGCGGCGGCGGTGGCCAGCACGGCGGCCAGGGCCACCAGGGGGAGCTGGTCGGCCGGCAGCAGCGGGGTGAAGACCTCCCCGTGCCGGTCCAGGAAACCGGTGTCGATCTCCACCGCGCCGAACTCGCGGCTGCGCAGCACCCGGACCAGCAGGTCCCGGTTGGTGGCCACGCCGTGCAGCTCGGCCCCCGCCAGGGCGCCGGCCAGGGCGCGGGCCGCCTCGGCGCGGGTGGGCGCCCAGGCGATCACCTTGGCGAGCATCGAGTCGTAGTGGACGCCCACCACCGAGCCGTCCACGACGCCGGAGTCGAGCCGCAGGCCTGCCCGGGAGAGGTTCTCGAACTCACGCTCCACCCCGGGAATCGCGAACCGGTGCAGAACCCCCGCCGCCGGCCGGTACCCGTGCACCGGATCCTCGGCGCACAACCGCACCTCGATCGCGTACCCCCGCACCGCCACCCGGTCGTGCAGGTGTTCCGGCAGGGGCTCGCCCTCGGCCACCAGCAGTTGCAGGCGAACCAGGTCCAGGGCCCCGACGGCGACCAGCTCGGTGACCGGGTGCTCGACCTGGAGACGGGTGTTCATCTCCAGGAAGTAGATCTCCCCGTCGGGCGCGAGCAGGAACTCGACCGTGCCGGCGCCCACGTAGTCGACCGCCCGGCCGGCGGCCACCGCCGCCTCGTGCAGCCGCTCCCGCACCTCGTGCGGAAGGACGCCGGGCGCCTCCTCCACGAGCTTCTGGTGCCGGCGCTGGATCGAGCACTCGCGCACGCCCAGGGCGGCCACCGTACCGTGCGTGTCGCCGAAGATCTGCACCTCGACGTGCCGGCCCCGCTCGACGTACCGCTCGACGAAAACCGTGCCGTCGCCGAACGCCGCGGCCGCCTCGCGGCGCGCGGAGGCGACGGCCTCGGCCAGCCCGGCGGCGTCGCGGACGATCCGCATGCCGCGCCCGCCGCCCCCGGCGGACGCCTTCACCAGCACCGGGAAGTCGGTGATCTCGTCGGCGTCGGTCCAGGTGGGCAGCATCGGCACGCCCGCCTCGGCGAGCAGGGCCTTCGCCGCCACCTTGTCGCCCATCGTGGCGATCGCCTTGGCCGGCGGACCGACCCAGGTCAGCCCGGCGTCGGTCACCGCGGCGGCGAACTCGGCGTTCTCGGCGAGGAAGCCGTAGCCGGGGTGGACGGCGTCCGCCCCCGTCCTGCGGGCCGCGTCGAGGATGAGATCGATGCGCAGGTACGTCTCGGCGGGCGTGTTCCCGGGCAGCCGGACGGCGTGGTCGGCCTCGGCGACGAACGGCGCGTCGGCGTCGGCGTCGGAGTGCACGGCCACGGTCTCGACGCCCAGCGTCCGACAGGTGGCGAAGACCCGGCGGGCGATCTCGCCCCGGTTCGCCACCAGAAGTCTCGTGATCATGGCCGCCCTCACATTCGGAAGACGCCGAAGCCGTCGGCGCCCCTGACTGGTCCGTTGTGGATCGCCGACAGGCAGAGCCCGAGGACCGTACGGGTGTCCCGGGGGTCGATCACCCCGTCGTCGTAGAGCCGGCCGGAGAGGAAGAGCGCGCCGGACTGCGACTCGATCTGCTGCTCGACCATCATCCGCATCGCGGCGTCGGAGTCCTCGTCGTAGTCCCGGCCCCGGGCGGCGGCGGCCTGCCGGGCCACGATGGACAGCACGCCCGCGAGCTGCGCCGGCCCCATCACCGCCGACTTGGCGTTCGGCCAGGTGAACAGGAACCTCGGCTCGTACGCCCGGCCGCACATGCCGTAGTTGCCGGCGCCGTAGGAGGCGCCGAGGTTGACCGTCAGGTGCGGCACCGTCGAGTTCGACACCGCGTTGATCATGAGAGCGCCGTGCTTGATGATGCCGCGCTGCTCGTACTCGGTGCCGACCATGTAGCCGGTGGTGTTCTGGAGGAAGACCAGCGGGGTGTCGGCGGCGTTGGCGAGCTGGATGAACTGGGCCGCCTTCTGCGCCTCCTCGCTGAACAGCACGCCCCGCGCGTTGGCCAGCACGCCGACGGGATAGCCGTGCAGCTCGCCCCAGCCGGTCACCAGAGCGGTGCCGTAGGCCGGCTTGAACTCGTCGAACTCGCTGCCGTCGAGCACCCGGGCCAGCACCTCGCGCGGGTCGAACGGCACCTTCAGGTCGGCGCTGGCGATGCCGAGCAGCTCCTCGGGGTCGTACTTCGGCGGGGCCGGGGACGGGTTGCGCGGCGGCGGGCCCTGCTTGCGCCGGTTCAGCCGGCGTACGCACTGCCGGGCCAGCCGGATGCCGTCGGCCTCGTCCTCGGCGAGGAAGTCGGCCAGGCCGGACGTGCTCGCGTGCATCGCCGCCCCGCCGAGGGACTCGTCGTCGGTGACCTCCCCGGTGGCCATCTTCACCAGCGGCGGCCCGGCCAGGTAGACCTGCGACCGGTCCCGGATCATGATCACCTGGTCGGACATCCCCGGCACGTACGCGCCCCCGGCGGTGGCGTTGCCGAAGACCACGCTGACCGTGGGGATCTTCGCGGCCGAGAGCCGGGTCAGGTCGCGGAACACCCGCCCGCCCGGGATGAAGATCTCCGCCTGGGTGGGCAGGTCCGCGCCCGCCGACTCGACCAGGTTCACCATCGGCAGCCGGTTGGCCAGGGCGATCTCGCCCGCCCGGCGGGTCTTCGCCAGCGACCACGGGTTCACCGCGCCGCCGCGTACCGTCGGATCGTTCGCGACGATGAGGCACTCGACGCCCTCGACGACACCGATGCCGGTCACCACGCTGGCGCCGACGGGAAAGTCGGTGCCGTACGCCGCCACCGGCGACAGCTCCAGGAACGGGCTGTCCGGGTCCAGCAGCAGCTCGATCCGCTCCCGGGGGAGCAGCTTGCCCCGCTTGTGGTGCCGGGTCACGTACTTCTCGCCGCCGCCGGCGCGGGCCTGGTCGAGGGCCGTCTCCAGCTCGGCGAGGCGCTCCAGCAGGGCCTCCCGGTTGGCGCGGTACCCCGGCGAGGACGCGTCGACCGCGCTGCGCAGTGTCGTCACGGTGTCTCCTTCGTTCGTGACTGCGGGGCTCGCAAGCTCCGCTCACTCCTCGCACTCACAGGCCCATGCCCTTCGCGATGATCTCGTTCATGATCTCGGTGGTGCCGCCGCCGATGCCGAGGATCCGGGCGTCGCGGTAGTGCCGCTCCACCTCGGCGTCGCGCAGGTAGCCGTAGCCGCCGTGCAGCTGGAGCGCCTGGTCGACCACCTCGGCGCAGGCGGCCACCGCGACGTTCTTCGCCATCGCCACCTCGGTCACCACCGGCTCGCCCGCCGCCACCCGGGCCGCCACCTGGTGCACGTACGCGCGGGCCGCCTCGGCGCGGGTGTGCATCTCGGCCAGTCGGTGCCGGATCAGTTGTCGGCTCGCCAGGGGGCGGCCGAACGTGGACCGGTCCCGGCACCAGCGCACCGCCAGCTCCACGGAACGCTGCGCGATGGCGTACGCCTGGGTGGCGAGGGAGAGCCGCTCCGCGGCGAAGTTCTGCATGATCGCCAGGAAGGCGGTGTCCTCCGCGCCGACCCGGTTCGCCACCGGCACCCGGACGTCGACGAAGGAGAGCTCGGCGGTGTCGGAGCAGTGCCAGCCGAGCTTCTCCAGCCGACGCCCGACCGTGAAGCCCGGCGTGCCCTTGTCGATCACCAGCAGGGTCAGGGCGCCGGTGCCCGGCGGCAGGGTGCAGACGGCGGTGGTCACGAAGTCGGCCCGGACGCCGCTGGTGATGTAGGTCTTCGACCCGTTGACCACGTAGTGGTCGCCGTCGCGCTGGGCGTGGCTGCGGATGCTCGCCACGTCCGAGCCGCCGTCCGGTTCCGTGATCGCCAACGCGCCGATCATGGTGCCGGCCAGCGTGGGCCGGACGTACCGGTCGATCAGCTCCGCGTCGCCGGAGGCGACGATGTGCGGCAGCGCGATGCCGTGGGTGAACAGCGCCGCGATCAGCCCGGAGGAGCCGCCGGAACGGATGATCTCCTCCGTGACGAGGATCGTGTCGAGCACGTCCCCGCCGCTGCCACCGACGGCCTCCGGGAAGCCGATGCCGAGCAGGCCGAGCTTGGCGGCGGTGGCGTGCAGTTCCCGGGGGATCTCGCCGGCCCGCTCCCAGTCGTCCAGGTGCGGCAGCACCTCCCGGGTGACGAAGGCCCGGGTCAGCTCCCGCAGTTGCCGGCGCTCCGGCGTGTCCACGATGGTCATCGGCCCTCCCGGGGCGCCGCGCCGCCGACCGGGGAGTCCGGGCCGGGCGTGAGCTCCGCCGGCAGGTCGACGAGCCGGGACCGGAGCAGCTCGCCGAGCGCCTTGGCCTGCGGATCGAACCGGGTGGAGGCCGCCACCCCCTGCCCGAGCAGGCCCCGGACGACGAAGTTGACGGCCCGCAGGTTCGGCAGCTCGTAGCGCTCCACAGCCAGCGGCGCGGTTTCCGGCAGCAGCTCGCGCAGCCGCGCGGTGGTCAGCCAGCCGCGCAGCCACGACCAGGTGGCGTCAGTGCGGGCCCAGACGCCGAGGTTGGCGTCGCCGCCCTTGTCGCCGGAGCGCGCCCCGACCAGCTCGCCGAGCGGCGCGCGCCGGGTGGGCCGGTCGGCCGGCGCCGGCCCGGCCACCGGTGCCGGTCCGGCGGGCCGGTCGCCGACGGTCGCCGTTGCGTCGGGCGCCGGTCCGTCGGGCGGGCCGGCGGGGGATCCCGGCTCGTCGGGCGGGCCGGCGGTGCGCACCGGCGGCGGGATCGGCACCCGCTCCCCGGAGGGGAACACCGCGACGTGCGGCACCGCGTCCTGCGGCACGGCGTCGGCGGTGAACACCCCGTAGGGCGTCGCGTCGCCCGGCAGGGTGGTCAGTGTGCAGCCGGGATAGGAGGCCAGGGCCAGTTCCACCGCGGCGGCCGAGAAGGCCCGCCCGGCCCGCGCCTTGTCGCCGTCCCGCAGGTGTACGTGCAGCAGCGCGCTCGCCGCCTCGGTGCCGACCGCGTCGACGTGGTCGGTACGGGCCAGGGTGAACTCCAGCCCCTCCGTGCCGACCGCCGCCTCGACCTGGCTCCGCACCAGGGCCGCCTTGGCGGGGATGTCGAGCCCGCACAGGACGAAGGTCATCGAGTTGCGGAAGCCGCCGAGGTTGTTGACGCCCACCTTGAGGGTGCCCGGCGGGGGCTTACCCCGGACGCCGCTCACCCGTACCCGGTCGGGCCCGTCGGCGGCCAGCTCCACCGTGTCCAGCCGGGTCACCACGTCCGGCCCGAGGTAGGCCGGGCCGCCGACCTCGTAGAGCAGCTGGGCGGTGACCGTCTCCACGGTGACCGCGCCACCCGTGCCCGGGTGCTTCGTGATGACACAGGAGCCGTCGGGGTGCAGTTCGGCGACCGGGAAGCCGGGGCGCCGACCGCCGTCGGGCAGCTCCGTGAAGAAGCTGAAGTTGCCCCCGGTCACCTGGGCCCCGCACTCGACCAGGTGACCGGCGACGGTCGCCCCGGCCAGCGCGTCCAGGTCGTCGCGGCCCCAGCCGAACCGGGCGATCGCCGGCCCGACCACCAGGGACGCGTCGGTCACCCGGCCGGTGACCACGACGTCCGCCCCGCCGTCCAGGCAGGCCGCGATGCCGTACGCACCCAGGTAGGCGTTCGCCGTCAGCGCGTCCGGGCGGGCGAGAGCGTCGCCCTCGACGTACCCGACCCGGACGGTCAGGCCGAGCCGGTCGGCGAGGGACCCGATGGCGGCGGCCAGGCCGGCCGGGTTCAGCCCGCCGGCGTTGGTCACGATCCGTACGCCCCGGTCCAGCGCCGTGCCGAGGCAGCCCTCCAGCTGGCGGAGGAAGGTCTTCGCGTAGCCGAGGGAGGGGTCGCGCAGCCGGTCCCGGCCGAGGATCAGCATGGTCAGCTCGGCGAGATAGTCGCCGGTCAGCACGTCCACCTCGCCGCCGTCGAGCATCTCCCGCCACGCCGTGAACCGGTCGCCGTAGAAGCCGGAGGCGTTGCCCACCCGCAGCACGTCGCTCACGCCGGTACCCCGCCCGCCACGCCGGTCCCCGCGCCGCCGGTCCCCGTGCCCGCTCCGCCGGCCGTCAAGCCCGCGCCCGCCGTGGAGGCTGCGCCGGCCGTGGAGGCCGTGGTGGCCGTGGTGGCCGTCGGCGGGCGGCCGGGGCCAGGTGGGCCGGCGAAGGCCTGCGCGACGTCCAGCCAGGCGTCGGCGACCGGGCCGGTCGCCGCCAGCGCCAGGTCCGCGCGGTGCCTCCGTTGGGTGACCAGCAGGCAGAAGTCCAGCGCGGGGCCGGTGACCCGGTCGGCGGCGTCGGCCGGGCCGTACGTCCAGGTGTCGCCGTCCGGCGCCGCCAGCTCGACCCGCACCGGCACCGTGGGCACCGGCCGGCCGTGGGCGGCGAAGCTGTGGCCGAGGGTACGGAAGCCGAGGTGCGCCACGTGCCGCAGTCGGGCCGTGCCGGGGCGGGTCACGTCGAGCGCGTCGGCCACGTCCGTGCCGTGCGCCCAGGTCTCCATGATCCGGGCGGTGGCCATCGAGGCGGCCGACATCCGGGTGCCGAACCAGGGCAGCTTCCCGCCCGCCGGCACGCGTGCCAACGCGTCGGCGAGCGCCGCCCGGCCGGCCCGCCAGCGGGGAAGCAACTCGCCCGGCGGGGCGAGGAACTCCGCCACTCCAACGTCGACGAGCCGGGCCGGGTCGGGGGCGGCGAGCACGACGGCGAGGAACGCCTCGGCGTCGGTGGCGGCGAGCAGCGCGACGTGATCGGTCCAGGCGAGGTGGGCGATCTGGTGCCCGACGCTCCAGCCGGGGGACGGCGTGGCCCGCCCCCAGTCGGTCGGCGGGCCGGTCACCAGGTCGTCGAGCTGCTGGGACTCGTCGGCCAGGTCCGCGAGCAGGTCCTTGAGGTCGACCATGGTGCCTCCGGGGGCTGGGCGGGCGGCCAGGGCGGGCCGGTCAGGGCGGGCGGTCAGGGGGTGAGCAGGGTGGCGAGCTGGCGCTTCCAGGTGTGCAGCAGGGCGGCGCGGCGGGACGAGTCGTCGTTGAGCAGGTTGGCCACGCCGAGCCCACGGAGCAGGTCGAGGGTCGCCTGCACCGCCTCGCGTACGCCCGGACGGCGTTCGTCCACGTCGAGCAGCGCGACGGTGAGCCGGTGCATCTCGCGGCCGACCCGGGCCTCCAGCGGCACCAGGGCCTCGCGCAGCTCCCGGTCGGTGCGCGCGGCGACCCACAGTTCGAGGGCGGCGACGAAGAGCGGGCCGGTGAAGGCCGCGCCGAGCAGGTCGATCACCCGGTCGAGCCGCTGCGGGCCGGGCGGCAGCGCCTCGGCCTCGGTGCGCAGCTCCTCCGCCCGCCGCTCCGCGAGGTGGGCGACGGCGGCGGTGACCAGCGCGGCCTTGGTGGGGTAGTGGTGCAGCTGGGCGCCGCGCGAGACGCCGGCCCGGGCCGCGACGACGGTGGTGGTGGTGCCGGACCAGCCGTGCTCGACCAAGCACTCGACGGTCGCCTCCAGCAGCCGGGCCTGGGTGGCGCGGCTGCGTTCCTGCTGAGGGACGCGGGTCGATGCGGACATGGGGACAGCGTGCCGCTGCGGAAACAAACAGTCAAGACTGACTTTTTTTTGCGGTGCGGGTGACCCGGCCGCGTGCCTCGCCGGCTCCGCCGCCCTGCCCGCCACGCCGTCCCCGCCACCGCGATGCCTCGGCGTGCTCGGTGCCGGCCACGTAGCCGGCTGGCCGTGGACAGCGTGGCGGGCAGGGCGGCGAGAGACCTACGGGGCGCTGTCGAGCTGATGTCGTAGACGACTCATGCGCGACCGCGCCCCTCAAGGTGACCGCAGAGACGTGGCGCCGGATTCCACTGATGTCGTAGACGATTCAGTTCGACAGGGCGGTGGCCGGGTTCTTCCTCCGGTCTTTCCTCCGCGTCCCGTCAGGCGCATCGCCCGTCGCGCGCCCGCGTCCCGCGTCCCGCCCGCCCGCATCGCCCGTCGCGCCGCCCTCAGCGGCCGTCGCGCGGGGCGAAGACCGCGAGGGCCGTGGCGTCGCTGTGTCGGGAGCGCAGGTACTCGTCCGCCCAGTCGGCGGCGTCGGGAAAGCCCGACTCGGCCGCCACCCGGGCACAGGCGGCGTCCACGTCGAAGGGGGTACGCCGCAGGTCCACGCCGGGCCCGAGGAGCGCCCAGAAGGCGCCGGGGCCGCCGTAGGGCATCCCGATGCTGCCCGGGTTGACGATCAGTCGACGGTCGGCCAGCCGGGTGAACGGCATGTGGGTGTGCCCGCAGACCACCGTTCCCACCTCGGCGGGGACGTCGGCGAGCACCTCCGCCCAGCGTTCCATCCGGGAGTCGACGAGCACGACCTCCTCGTCGTCGCGGGGGGTGCCGTGGCAGAACAGCACCGGACCGAGGCCGGCGACCTCCAGGGTCACCGTCAGCGGCAGCGCCGCCAACCGGGCCACCTGGTCGTCACGGAGCTGCTCCGCCGCCCAGTTGGAGACGTCGACCGGGGACGGGCGGCCGGCGCGCGCCTCCACCAGCTCGCGGTCCGCGTTGCCCCGGACCCAGCAGGCCCGGTCGCCCAGGCCGGCGAGCACGTCCAGCACCTCGACCGGCTGCGGGCCGGCCGCGATGTCGCCGGTGAGCACGATCAGGTCGGCGGCGGCGACGTCCGGCTCGGTGAGCACGGCCTCCAGCGCCGGCAGCGCACCGTGGATGTCGGAGAGAACGGCGACCCGGTTCAGCATCGCTCCACGGTGCACACCGGCCCGTGCCGGAGTCCAGCGATTCTGCCCCGGGCAGACAGAGCCCGGGGCGGATCAGCCGGGTGCGTCAGACGCGGGCGCGGCGGGCCAGGCGCTCAGGGTCGAGGATGATGATGCTCTTGCCGTCCAGGCGCAGCCACCCACGCGAGGCGAAGTCGGCCAGCGCCTTGTTGACGGTCTCCCGGGAGGCGCCGACGAGCTGGGCGATCTCCTCCTGGGTGAGGTCGTGGGTCACCCGCAGCACGCCGCCGTCGCGGGTGCCGAAGCGGCCGGCCATCTGGAGCAGGTTCTTGGCGACGCGGCCGGGCACGTCCGTGAAGATCAGGTCGGCCAGCGAGTCGTTCGTCCGCCGCAGCCGGCGGGCGAGCACGCGGAGCAGCTGCTCGGCGATCTCCGGCCGGTTGTTCAGCCACGGGCGCAGGGCCTGCTTGCGCAGCCGCACCAGCCGGGTGTCGGTCACCGCGGTGGCGGTCGCCGTGCGGGGGCCGGGGTCGAAGAGCGACAGCTCGCCCACCATGTCCGACGGGCCCATCACCGCGATCAGGTTCTGCCGGCCGTCGGCAGCCCGCCGACCCACCTTGATCTTGCCGGACAGCAGGATGTAGAGACTGTCGCCGGGCTCGCCCTCGTTGAAGACGATCTCGCCCTTACGGACCTCGAGCGTCTCCATCTCCTTGGCGAGCGCCTCGGCAGCCTCCGGGTCGACGCCCTGGAAGATCCCGCTGCGGGCCAGTACCTCGTCCATCGCGCACCTCCGCCTGCGCGTGCCGTCCGTCGGCCGGGTCCGCCGTCCGCTGATCCCTCGCGCGTCGCCAGTCTAGGCGCACGTGAGCAGCAATCAGAGGTGCACCCCTGGAAACTTGATCGTTGGGCGTAACCTGCCGGGCCTGAACAAGCAGTAAAATCGCGCGCCCGTCCGGACGCCGATCCTGCCCCCGACACCCGGGTCGTAGGGTCACCACGTGCTGAGTGAACCCGTGCTGACCGCCCGCCAGGAGGACGGTCGGGACGTCCCGCTGCTGTTCTGGCGCGCCGACCGCCCGTTGCGCGCGGTCAGTTCCGCGCCGCTGGGCGGCGGGATCGGCGTCCGGCACTGGGTCGTCAACGCGACCGTGCCCATGTCGTACGACCGGGACGATCCCGCCGACCACCTGGCCGAACTGGCCGACCGGCTCGACCTCGACGGGCCCGGGGTGGGCCTGCTGACCGGGGTGGACGTCGCCGAGGTGGTCGCCCGCACGGACACCGGCGTGCGGGCCTGGGCGACGGTCGGCCTGGGCACCCCGGTCCGGGCGGCGGAGCCCGCCCCGGCGGCGCTGGCCCAGCGGGTCGGCACCGTCAACATCGTGGTGTACGTCCCGGCCCGGCTCGGCGACGCCGCCCTCGTCAACGCGGTGGCCACCGCCACCGAGGCGAAGGCGCAGGCGATCGCGGAACTGGGCGTGCCGGGCACCGGCACCCCGACGGACGCGGTCACCGTGCTCTGCCCGGTCGACGGCCCCGAGTCGGCGTACGGCGGACCGCGCTCCACCTGGGGCGCCCCGCTGGCCCGGGCCGTGCACGCCGCCGTGACGGCCGGCGGGGCGGGCACCGTGGTCCCGTGGTCGGACCGACTGGCGGGCTGAGACTCCGTCCGATCGGCCCTCGTTTCGGCGTTGCACACCCGATAAGGTCGCGCTCGATGTACGCTGCCGCCTCCTCTCCGCGTCGCCGGGCCGCACTCGCCCTCGGCGGACTCCTTGCCGTCCTGCTCACCGCTGGCTGCGGAGGTCCCGGGTCCGGGTCCGACGCGGTCTGGCAGCCCGGCGCGGGCGGCGGCAACACCGGCGCCCCGGTCCGCTCCGGCGAGCCCACAAGCACCGCACCGCCCGCCGGGCAGGCGATCTCGCTCTCGGCGACCGGCGACATCATCATGGGCAACGCGCCGAACCGGCTGCCCCCCAACGGCGGGAAGGGCTTCTTCGACTCGGTCGAGAAGGCGCTCGCCGCCGACCTGGTGATGGGCAACCTGGAGGAGCCGCTCACCGTCGACACCGGCACCGGTAAGTGCGGCCCGAACTCGACCCGCTGCTTCCAGTTCCGGGCCCCGCCGGAGTACGCCGCGCACCTGCGCGACGCGGGCTTCGACCTGCTCAACCAGGCCAACAACCACGGCTACGACTTCGGGCCGAAGGGCTACGAGAACACCCAGAAGGCGCTGGAGAAGCACGACCTCGCGCACACCGGGGCGCCCGACCAGATCACCGTGGTCGACGTCAAGGGGGTCAAGGTCGCGGTCGCCGGCTTCTCGTCGTACGTCTGGTCCAACAGCCTCACCGACATCGCCGCCGCGAAGAAGGTGATCACCAAGGCGGCCGGCATGGCCGACATCGTGGTGGTGCAGGTGCACATGGGCGGCGAGGGCTCCGAGAAGACGCGGGTGCGGCCCGGCACCGAGATGTTCCTCGGCGAGAACCGGGGCGACCCGGTCAAGTTCTCGAAGGCGATGATCGACGCCGGGGCGGACCTGATCGTCGGGCACGGCCCGCACGTGCTGCGCGGCATGGAGTTCTACAAGGGCCGGCTGATCGCGTACAGCCTGGGCAACTTCGCCGGCGGGGGCAACTCGCTGAGCAACGCCGGCCGACTCGGCTGGGGCGGGGTGCTCAAGGTGTCCCTGAAGCCGGACGGGAGCTGGGCCGGCGGCTCGTTCGTCTCCACGTACATGAACTCCATCGGCAAGCCGACCATGGACAAGGACGACCGCGGGCTGGGCCTGATGAAGCAGCTCACCAAGAGCGACTTCCCGGAGACCGGGGCCGACTTCGACGACTCGGGCGCGATCAGCGCGCCGCAGGGCGGCTGACGGGGCGGCACGGCGCGTGGACCCGGCCGACCGTCGGCCGGGCGACGTAGGCTGGCCGGCGTGACCACGAGTTCCTCCGGCTTCACCGAGACCGACCTCGGGCGCACCCGTCGCGCCCGGCGGATCGGCCGGACGCTGACCGACACCCACCCCGACGCGCACTGTGAACTGGACCACTCCAATGCCCTGGAGTTGGCCGTCGCGACGATCCTCTCCGCGCAGTGCACGGACAAGAAGGTCAACGAGGTCACCCCGAAGCTCTTCGCCCGCTACCCGAGCGCGGCCGACTACGCGGGGGCGGACCGGGCGGAGCTGGAGGAGCTGATCCGGCCCACCGGCTTCTACCGCAACAAGACCGACTCGCTGATCAAGCTCGGCCAGGCCCTCGTGGAGCGGTACGACAGCCGGGTCCCCGGCAAGCTCGCCGACCTGGTGACGCTGCCCGGGATCGGCCGCAAGACCGCCAACGTCATCCTCGGCAACGCCTTCGACGTCCCCGGGATCACCGTCGACACCCACTTCCAGCGGCTGGTCCAGCGCTGGCGGCTGACCGCCGAGACCGACCCCGTCAAGATCGAGCACGCGATCGGGGCGCTCTTCCCCCGGCGCGACTGGACCATGCTGTCGCACCGGATCATCTTCCACGGCCGGCGGGTCTGCCACGCCCGCAAGCCGGCCTGCGGGGCGTGCACCCTGGCGAAGCTGTGCCCGTCGTACGGCACCGGTCCGACCGAGTCGGCGGCGGCCGCGAAGCTGCTCAAGGGCCCCCGGGCCCGGGAACTGGCGGTGGCGGCCGGGGTCGACCCGGAGCTGGTGCCGGTCCAGGCCGTCGTGGCGGAGGCCCCGTGAGCGCGAGGAGTGAGCCGGTCTTGCGAGCCCCGCAGTCGCGAACCACGGTGAATCGATGAGCGCGAGGAGTGAGCCGGTCTCGCGAGCCCCGCAGCCGCGACCGATGAACCGCCGGCTCGTCGCCCTGCTCGTACCCGTGCTGCTGGCCGTCGCCGGGTGCACCGCCGGCGCCGAGGAGAAGGAGCCGGGCCCCACCGACCGGCAGAAGGCCGCCGCCAGCCGGCCGTCGCCCTTCCAGGACTGCTCCGCCCTCGGTACGCCGCGCGCGTCCGCCGCACCCGCCGCCCCGTCCGGGGGCGGGGGCCAGGCGCTGCCCGAGCTGACCCTGAACTGCTTCACCGGTGGCGCCCCGGTCGCCCTGCGGGACCTGCGCGGCCCGGCGGTGGTGAACGTCTGGGCCTCCTGGTGCCCGCCCTGCCGCAAGGAGTTGCCCGCCTTCCAGCGGCTCAGCGAGCGGGCCGCCGGCAAGCTCCAGGTGGTCGGGGTCAACAACCAGGACGGCCGCGAGGCGGCCCAGGCCATCGGCGAGGACTTCGGCGTCCGCTTCCCCGTCCTGGTCGACCAGGGTGAGCGCCTGAAGCGGGAGCTGAACCGCAAGGCCATCCCCCTGACCGTCTTCGTCGACGGGCAGGGCCGCATCCGGCACGTCGACTCCAGCGGCGCCCTCGACGACGCCCGGCTGGCGGACCTGGTCCGCCAGCACCTCGGCGTGACGGTGCCGGCATGAGCCGTCCGGCACGCGCGACGGGGCGCGGGGGTGCGGGCACGGGCCACCGGCGGGGCGCGGGAGTGTCGGCGTGAGTCGGCGTCCGCCGGGCTGGTTCGACCCGCTGCTGACCCGGCTCGGCAGCGCGCGCAGCGAGGACTTCACCCGGCTGGTCACCCCCGAGAGCGGGGGGCGGGAGAGCGCGGTGCTGGTGCTGCTCGGCGAGGAGCCCGGCGCCGGCCCGGACGTGCTGATCCTCCAGCGGGCGGCCACCCTGCGTAACCACGCCGGCCAGCCCGCCTTCCCCGGCGGCGCGGCCGACCCGGAGGACGCCGACGCCCGGGCGACCGCGCTGCGCGAGGCGAACGAGGAGGTCGGCCTCGACCCGACCAGCGTCACCGTCCTGGCCGAGCTGCCGAAGCTCTGGATCCCGGTCAGCGACTTCGTGGTCACCCCGGTGCTCGCCTGGTGGCACGCGCCGCACCCGGTGCATTCCCGGGAGCCGGCCGAGGTAGCGCACGTGGCCCGGCTGCCGGTGACCGAGCTGGTCGACCCGGCGAACCGGATGCGGGTCCGCCACCCGAGCGGCTGGATCGGCCCGGCCTTCTCGGCACGCGGGATGCTGGTCTGGGGCTTCACCGCCGGGGTGCTGGCCGCCCTGCTCGACATGGGCGGCTGGGCTCGGCCGTGGCCCCGCGACCGGGTCGTGGACCTGCCGCCGACCGGGGCCACCCCGGCGCCCTCGGCCGGCACCGACGCGGTCGACGAGACCCCGGTGCGCTGACCGGACGGTCACCTTCCGCAAGCGATGGTCATCTCGCGAGCCCGGTGCCCGTACGCTTGACGCGTGTCCGCCGTGGATCTCGTACTGCTGCTGCTCATGCTCGTGTTCGCGATCAGCGGATACCGCCAGGGCTTCGTCATCGGGGTGTTGTCGTTCTCCGGCTTCTTCCTGGGCGCGTTGGTGGGCCTCCAGGTGGGGCCGCTGCTGGCACAGCAGTTCGTCGACAGCGGCACCCGGGTGCTGATCTCCCTGGTGGCGATCTTCGGGCTGGCGGTGGTCGGCCAGGCGCTCGCCGGCTGGCTCGGTTCGCACCTGCGCAAGACGATCACCAGTGACGTCGCCAAGCGGGTCGACGACGTCGGCGGGGCGTTCGTCTCGCTCTTCGCCGTGCTGCTGGTCGCCTGGCTCGTAGCGGTGCCGCTCGGCTCGTCGTCGCTGCCCTGGCTGGCCTCGTCGGTGCGCAACAGCGCGCTGCTCACGGTGGTCGACCGGGTCCTGCCCGACCAGGCGCAGCAGCTCTCCACGGCGCTGCGGGACACCGTCGACACCAACGGCTTCCCCGACGTCTTCGGCGACCTGGCACCCACCCGGGCGCGGCAGGTGTCCCCGCCCGACCCGGCGCTCGCCGGCTCCCAGGTGGTGGTCAACAGCCAGCGTTCGGTGGTCAAGGTGCTCGGCTCCGCACCGAGCTGCTCGCGCCGGATCGAGGGCTCCGGCTTCGTCTACGCCGACGACCGGGTGATGACCAACGCCCACGTCGTCGCCGGGACCCGGTCCACCGTCGTCGAGCTGAACGGCGACCGGTACGACAGCAAGGTGGTCGTCTACGACCCCGACCGGGACCTGGCCGTGCTGCACGTGCCCGGGCTGCCCGGCCCGTCGATGCGGTTCGCCGCCGGCAACGCGGGCAGCGGTGCGGACGCGATCGTGCTGGGCTTCCCGCTCGACGGGCCGTACAACGCGCAGTCGGCGCGGATCCGGGACGTCGACCGGATCACCGGGCCGGACATCTACTCCGCCGGCAACGTGACCCGGGAGGTCTACACCATCCGGGCGCTCGTGCAGAGCGGCAACTCCGGCGGCCCACTGGTCTCCTCGAACGGGCTGGTGCTCGGGGTGATCTTCGCGGCGGTGGCAGACGACCCGAACACCGGCTTCGCGGTGACCGCGGCCGAGGCCCGTCCCGTCGCCCTCGCCGGCGCCGAGCGCACCCGCGCCGTCGGCACCGGCGAGTGCACCTGACCGGTCAGCTTCCCGTACCCGCCGCCGGCCCGTGACCGGTGGGCGGCGCCGGGCGGCCCGGCGGGTCGGCCCGCCAGACGGTGAGGGCGGCGGCGGTCGCGGCCACCACGGCCGCGCCGAGCAGCCAGCCGGCCAGCACGTCGCTGGTCCAGTGCACGCCGAGGGCCACCCGGCTGAACCCGGTCACCAGGGCGAGCAGCAGGGCGGCCGTCCACACCACCCGGCGCCCGGCCGGCCGGGCGTACGGGAGGAACACCACCAGCAGCACCCCGGCGGCGAGGGCGGCGTTGAGCGCGTGCCCGGACGGGAAGGCCAGGCCGGGCGCCTCGGCCACCGGATCCGGCAGGTCCGGCCGGGGCCGGCCGACGAGCAGCTTGAGCAGCGGGCTGAGCAGGCCGCCGACCGTCATGGTGACGGCCACCCAGATTGCCAGCTGCCGGGCACCCCGGCGGACCAGCCAGAGGACCAGGACGAGGGCGCCGACGCGCAGCGGCATCGGGGCGAACACGTCGGTCCAGAGGGTCATCAGGCGTACCCACGCCGGGTGGTCGGCGGCGTAGCCGACCAGCGCGTCGGTGACCGCCGTGTCCAGCCGGCGCAGCGGGGACCAGTCTCCCAGGACCAGGACGGCCAGCAGCGTGAACGGCACCGCCACCAGGAACGCGGCCGTCGCGGCGAGGGTCAGCCGCAGCCCCCGGGCGTGGTCCGGGTGCAGGCGGCGGCCCCGCCACGAGGAGCGCGGCGGGGCGGCGAGGGTACGCGGGCCGGACGGGCTCATGACAGTGGTCCTACCCGGGACGTGGCCCGGTCAGACCCGATCGGGGGCGGCCACCCGGGGCCGGTTGCCCGTGCGGGGCGACGGCGGCGCCTCCCGGCAGGGCGACGACGACCGGGCCGGCCGCTCAGCGCGCCGGTGGGCGACGCCACGTCCCGGTGGTGCGCCGGGGCGAGGCCAGCGGGGTCCACTGGCGGAACCGGCGCACCATCAACGCCGCCCCGGTCAGCAGGGCGACGAAGAACGCGGCTCCGGTCCACAACTGCTCCGGCGTGGTCTCCTCCTGCGCGCCCGCCGGCTGTGCCGCCCACCGGGACTGCTGGCGCGGCACCGTGAAGCCGCGCGGGTCGCCGCCGACCCCCGCGACGTCGGGCTGCGTCGCCCCCGGGGCCGGGCCGAACCCGACCACGCCCGGCGAGGACTCGTCGTCCAGCGGGTTGCGGCCCACCGGGCTCACCTCGGCGTCCAGCGCGGCGACCGGGTCGACCATGCCGTACCCGAACCGGTCGTCCCGGCCGGTGGGGCCGATGTCGCGGGCGGTGGCGAGCAGCCGGTTGACGACGTCGCCGGCGGACATCTCCGGGTAGCGGGCCCGCACCAGCGCGGCGGTCGCGGCGACCAGCGGCGCCGCGAAGCTGGTGCCCTGCACCCGCCAGTAGCCGCCCGGCCGGGCCCCGACCAGGCCGGTCGCGGGGGCGGTGAGCACGGTGGCCCGTCCGGTGATCGAACCGGACCAGAGGTTGTCGCTGTCGCGCTCCGACCCGGCGACCGCGATGACGCCCGGCTCGCGGGCCGGGTACCAGACCTTCGCGTTGGACGAGTTGCCCAGGTTGCCGGTGCAGGCGACCACGACGACGTCCCGGGCGAAGGCGTAGTCGAGCGCCGCCGCCAGGGCGGGGCTGTCGCCGCTGCCGCCGAGGGACAGGTTGATCACGCGGGCGCCGTTGTCGACGGCCCAGCGCACGCCCTTCGCGACGATCAGGGCGTCGTCGTAGCGGTTCTCGGCGTCGAGGACGCGCACCGGGAGGATCCGGGCGTCCGGCGCCAGGCCGACAGCCCCCCGCGCGTCGTCGTTGCGGCCGGCGATCAGCCCGGCCACGGTGGTGCCGTGGCCGACCGGATCGGGGCCGCCGACGGCGCCCCGGGGCGCGACCAGGTCGAGGCCGGGCAGCACCTGGCCGGCCAGGTCGGGGTGGGCGGCGTCCACGCCGGAGTCGATCACCGCGACGGTGACCCCCCGCCCGGTCGAGCTGCGCCAGGCGGTCTTCGCCTGCAACACGTCGAGCTGCCACTGCTCGTCGCGGACCTGGTCGGGGCGGTTCTTGCTGTCGGGCGCCGCGAGCGCCACCGGGACGACGGCGGCCGGCGGGTGGAGGACCTGCCGGGCGGCGGGCTGCGGAGGGGCGGCGTCGGCCGCCGTGACCGGACCCGCGACCGACACGACGGCGGCCGCCAGACCGAGCAACGTACGTCCGGCGATCCGCCGAGCCGCTGGCGGACAGCTGTGCCGCACGGTCGTCACATCCTCAGGCATTCATCGCGACGCAAACATGACGATCGGAGATTACCGGTTCCTCGCCGCCTTGCGGGGCGTTCCCGGGACACCGGTCACGGCGGCGGCAGATGCGCCAACTGGACGAGGCGTACGCCCTCGCGCCGAGTGACCAGCCGGCCGCGCCCCGGGGGCAGCGGACCGGGCCGGACCGGACCGACCAGCGCCCCCTCCTCCGGGCTGCCCGCCATCACCAGCCCCGAGGTGGAGAGCTCCCGCAGGCGCTGCACGAGCGGCTCGTACTGGGCCCGTCCGGCGCCGCCCGAGCGACGGGCGAGCACCAGGTGCAGCCCGACGTCCCGGGCGTGCGGCAGGTGCTCCTCCAGGGCGCGCAGCGGGTTGGACGGCCCGCCGGCGACCAGGTCGTAGTCGTCGACCAGCACGAACAGCTCCGGCCCGGACCACCACGACCGCTGCCGCAGCTGCGCGGGCGTGACGTCGGGCCCGGGCACCCGCCCCGCCATGTAGCCGGCGGCGGACTCGACCAGGTCGGTGGTGTGCGCCGCGGCGGAGCCGTAGCCGATCAGGTGCGGCGACGCCGACTCGGTCAGGTCCACCAGGCTGCGGCGGTAGTCGACCAGGATGACCCGGGCCTGCTCCGGGGTGAACCGGGTCATGATCGAGGTGGCCAGCGCGCGCAGGAACGACGACTTGCCGCACTCGGCGTCGCCGAAGACCACGAAGTGCGGCTCGGTGCCGAAGTCCAGCACCACCGGGCGCAGGTCCGCCTCGGCGATCCCCACCGGGATGCCCAGGCCGGTGGCGACGGCCAGGTCCAGCTCGGCGTACGGGAGCACCGGCGGGAGCAGCCGCACCGGGGGCGCGACCGGGCCGGCCCAGCCCCCGGCGGACTGCGTGACCAGATCCGCGGTGTCCCCGCCCGAGGCGGCGAGCTGCGGCAGCGCGGTGAGGAAGTGCAGGCTCTCCGCCGTGACGCCCCGGCCGGGGGTCTTCTCCGGCACGTTCGCCGCAGCCCGGCGGGCCACCAGCGAGTCGGCCGGGTCGCCGAGGCGCAGCTCCAGCCGGGAACCGAAGAGGTCCCGGATCGCCGGCCGGAAGTCCAGCCAACGCACCGCCGTCGCCACCACGTGCACCCCGTACGACAGCCCCCGGGTGGCCAGGTCGGTGATGAGGGGCTCCAGGTCGTCGTACTCGCCGCGCAGGGTGGCCCAGCCGTCCACCACCAGGAACACGTCGCCGAACGGGTCGGCCCCGGGCTGGCCGGTGCCGGCGAGCGCGGCCCGGCGCTGCCGCCAGGCGACCATCGACTCCACGCCCAGCTCGGCGAAGCGCTGTTCCCGGTCGACCAGCAGGGTCGCGATCTCGCCGACCGTACGCCGGACGGCCGTCGGGTCGGCGCGGCCGGTGACCCCGCCGACGTGCGGCAGGTCGCGCAGCGCGGCCAGCCCACCGCCGCCGAAGTCGAGGCAGTAGACCTGCACCTCGGCCGGGGTGTGGGTGAGCGCCAGGGCGCAGATCAGCGTGCGCAGCGCGGTCGACTTGCCGCTCTGCGGGCCGCCGACCACCGCGACGTGGCCGGCGGCGCCGTCCAGCGCCAGCCAGAGCGCGTCGCGGCGCTGCTCGAAGGGCCTGTCGACGACCGCGACCGGCACCTGGAGCGCGCCGTGCAGCTCCGGGTTGCCGAAGGTCAGACCGCGCGTCGGGTCCACGCCGACCGGCCCCAGCAGCTCGTCCAGCGCGGGCGCCCGGCCGAGCGGGGGCAGCCAGACCTGGTGGGCGGGCGGCCCCTGCCCGGCGAGCCGGTCGACCATCAGCTCCAGCAGGCTCTCCGTGCCGCCCTCGTCGGCCGTCGCGGGCAGGGCGGGCGGCCCGACCGGCTCCGGCTTGGGCACGAGGTGGGTGGAGAAGGCGAGCAGGCGCGGGGCCCCGGTGCCACCCGCGCCGGGCGCCGCACCGCGCCGGCGCAGCGCCCCCGAGACGTACGCGGCCTTGAACCGCACCAGCGGCTCGGTGCCGAAGCGCAGGTAGCCGTGGCCGGGGGAGCGGGGCAGCTCGTGCGCGTCCGGCACCCCGAGCACCGTGCGGGACTCCAGCGCCGAGAAGGTCCGCAGCCCGATCCGGTACGACAGGTGGGTGTCGAGCCCGCGCAGCCGCCCCTCCTCCAGCCGCTGCGAGGCCAGCAGCAGGTGCACGCCGAGCGACCGGCCCAGCCGGCCGATCTGCACGAACAGGTCGATGAAGTCGGGCTTGGCCGAGAGCAGCTCGGAGAACTCGTCGCAGATCAGCAGCAGCGACGGCAGCGGGGCGAGCGGGGTGCCGGCGGCCCGGGCCCGCTCGTAGTCGCGCAGGCTCGCGAAGTTGCCGGCCCGGCGCAGCAGCTCCTGGCGGCGGACCAGCTCGCCGTTGATGGCGTCGACCATCCGGTCGACCAGCGGCAGCGCGTCGGCCAGGTTGGTGATCACCGCGGCGGTGTGCGGCAGCCGGTCGAACGAGGCGAAGGTCGCGCCGCCCTTGAAGTCGATCAGTACGAAGTTGAGCTGCTCCGAGCTGTGCGTGGCGGCCAGCCCGAGCACCAGCGTGCGCAGCAGCTCGGACTTGCCGGAGCCGGTCGCCCCGATCAGCAGGCCGTGCGGCCCCATCCCGTCCTGCGCCGACTCCTTCAGGTCCAGCTCGATGGCGCCGCCGTCGGTGCCCACCCCGATCGGCACCCGCAGCCGCTCCCGGGCGGACCGGGGCGCCCACCCCTGCTCGGCGGTGAAGCTCTCCGGGTCGCCGAGACCGAGCAGCTCGGGCAGGCCCAGCTCCGCGCCCGGCGGGGCGTCGGGGCCGCGTGCCGCCGTGGCCAGCCGCAGCGGGGCCAGGCGCCGGGCGACGGCCTCCGCGTCGACGAGGTCCAGCCGGTCCGCCGTACCGACCTCGGCGTGCCCGTCGGCGGAGTGGGAGTGCAGCCGGCCCCCGCGCAGCTCCAGCAGCAGCGCGAACCGGTCCAGCAGGCGCGGCGGCGGGGTGTCCAGGTCGATGATCGTGACCGCGTCGATGCCGCCGTCGCCGGTCAGGTCGGTGGCTCCGGTCAGGTCGCCCCCGTCGAGCACCACCACCACGTGCGGGCCGTCGGTGGCCGGGCCGGCGGGGCTGAACCGGGACCGGCTGGCCAGCACCTCGTCCAGCAGCCCCTCCAGCTCGGCCCCCGCGCTGGTGACCAGCCGGACCGGGCCGAGCGCGTCGGTGCGGGTGGGGTGGTGGGCGTGCGGCAGCCACTTGACCCACTCCCAGGCGGCCCGCCGCTCCGGCCCGGCGCAGACGGCGACGAGCAGCTCGTCCGGGGCGTGGAAGACCGCGAGCTGGGCGAGCATCGCCCGGGCCAGCGCCTGGGCGGCGGTTCCGTCGGCGTCGTCGGCCGGGCCGGCGGCCCGTACGAAGACCCGGGCGAAGCTGCGCAGCGAGAGCGCCACCGGCAGGTCGGGCACCACGGAGTACGCGTCCAGGAACCGGCGCAGCGAGCCGGCGGTCATCGGTTCCAGCTCCTCCAGCGGACGGGTGACCGGGGGAACCAGCGGGGTGGCGAGGGTCTGCGGGCCGA
The DNA here is from genome assembly GCF_049847285.1 of Micromonospora sp. DT62. Taxonomy (NCBI): domain Bacteria; kingdom Bacillati; phylum Actinomycetota; class Actinomycetes; order Micromonosporales; family Micromonosporaceae; genus Micromonospora; species Micromonospora sp. DT62. Next base: position 52,171 of record NZ_JBNCOB010000030.1, on the reverse strand, counting down.
CGGCGACCCGGACCACCGCGAAGTCCGGGTCGGTGGGACGGCGTTCCCAGACCCGGTGGCTGTCGACGGTCGACCAGAGCCGGCCGGGATCCGGGTGCCGGTAGTAGAGCCCGGCGCGCTGCTGCCCGGCGGTCTGCCGGACCCGGCGCCGCAGCACGGTCAGGTGCCGCAGGTAGTCCCGCCGGGCGGCCATCATCTCCGACTTCTTCGGCGTGCCGGAGGCGCTGCCCCACGAGGTCACCAGCATGGCCAGCGAGGAGAGCCCGAACATCCCGCCGACCACGTACGAGTAGGCGCCCCCGCCGCGGCCGAACATCATCGCCATCGCCACGGTGCCGCCGAGCATGGGCAGCACCATGAGCAGCTGCTGCCAGCGCCCGCCGGCGACGGCGGGGATCTCCGGCGGCGCGTCCACCGGCAGCTCACCCACCGGAATCTCCGGCGCCGGTCGGCGGGGCGGCCGCTTGATGACGACAGTGGACACTCGACCTCCTGACAGCGCTCGGTAACCCGAGCCTGGCTCATGGTAGGTAAAGTCCTGTCGTCCGCGCAGCCACCAACCCCGCCGAACATGGAGATCAGTCGATGACGATCGGGCTGGCCCGGGTCACCATCAGCGCCCCCCAGCGGCGGGTCGACGTCGCACTGCCCGAGCAGGTGCCCCTGGCCGAGCTGCTGCCCGAGGTGTTGCGGCACGCCGGCGAGGGGCTCGCCGACGACGGCGAGCGGCACGGCGGCTGGGTGCTGCGGCGCACCGACGGCGCGGTGCTGACCACCGCCCAGGCCCTGCTGCCGCAGGGGGTCCGCGACGGCGAGGTGCTGCATCTCGTACCGGCCCACGCGCAGTGGCCCGAGCTGGAGTACGACGACGTGGTCGAGGCGATCGCCGACGGCGCCCGGCGGCGCGGCGGGGCGTGGTCACCCGCCGCCACCCGGGCCGCCGCCCTGGCCGGGGCCGCCGTACCGCTGGCCGTCGGGCTGCTCGCCGTGACGGCCGGCGGGCCGGCGTACGGGTCGGCCTGGCCGGCCGCCGCCGTGGTGGCGCTCCTGCTCACCCTCGCCGGGGTGGTGGCGTCCCGTGCCCACGCGGACGGGGCCGCCGGCGCGACCCTGGGCGGCTACGCCCTGCCCTACGCGGCGGCGGCGGGCGCCCTGGCGGTCAGCTCCGGCGATCCGGTCGGGCCGGTCCCGGGGCTGCGCTGGATCGGCGCGCCCGAGCTGCTCGCCGGGTCGGTGGCGCTGCTGCTGGTGGCGGTGCTCGGGCTGGTCGGCGTCGCCACCCGGCTGCGGGTCTTCGTGGCGGGCGCCACCGCCGGGTTCGTGGGCGCCCTGGCGGCCCTCGGTGGACTGCTGCTCAGCCCGGCCGGCACGGCGGCGGTCCTGCTCTGCGTGCTGGTCTTCGCCGTGGGGGCGGTGCCGCTGCTGGCCATCCGGCTGGGGAAGGTGCCGCTGCCCCCGATCACCCTGCCCACCGGGGAGCCGGGCGACGCCGACCGGGTCCGCGACCTGCCGGACCGGGACCGGGTCTACGCGGCGGTGGCGCGCACCGAGGAGATGCTCACCGGGATGCTGCTCGGGCACGCCGTGCTGGCGGTCGCCGCCGCGGTGGTGCTGGGCCTCTCCGGCGGGACGGCCGGCCGGCTGCTGGTGGCGGTGGCCGCGGCCGTGCTGCTGCTCCGCTCCCGGCTGTTCGTGTCCCTGCGCCACCGGGTGCCGACCGTCGTCGCCGGCCTCGCCGGGTACGCCGTGCTGGGCGCCGTGCTCGTCGGGCACTCCGGCCCGACCGGCCGACTGGCGCTGGTCGTCGGCGGGCTGGCGCTGGCCCTCGTGGCGGTGGTCGCCGGCACCACGTACGCCCGCCGCCCGGTCTCCCCGTACGTCGGCCGGATCGCCGACCTGACCGACACCGCCCTGGTGGTGTCGGTGGTGCCCGTCGCCTGCGCGGTGCTCGACCTGTACGAACGGGCCCGGGGGCTGCTCGGCTGAGCGGCCCCCGGGCCCGTTCGGTGGTCAGTGCCGGGTCAGTGCGCGGACTCGCCGCGCGCCTCGGCGTCCCGGGCGCGCTGGTACGACGCCACGATCTCCGCCTCGGCCTCGATCCGCCCCACCCACGTGGCGCCCTCGACCGACTTGCCGGGCTCCAGGTCCTTGTAGACCTCGAAGAAGTGCTGGATCTCCAGCCGGTCGAACTCGCCGAGGTGGTGGATGTCGCGCAGGTGCTCCTGGCGCGGGTCCTCGTAGGGCACGCAGAGGACCTTGTCGTCGCCGCCCTTCTCGTCCGTCATCCGGAACATGCCGATGGTGCGGCACCGGATCAGGCAGCCCGGGAAGGTGGGCTCGGGGACCAGCACGAGCGCGTCCAGCGGGTCGCCGTCCTCGCCCAGTGTCCCCTCGATGAAGCCGTAGTCGGCCGGGTACTGCGTGGAGGTGAAGAGGGTACGGTCCAGCCGGATCCGGCCGGTCGCGTGGTCGACCTCGTACTTGTTGCGGTGACCCTTGGGGATCTCAACCGTCACGTCGAAATCCATCTGCACGCTCCCTCGTTTGCCCACGCTGGCCAACGGAAACCAGCGGCACGCCGCTCCCGCACAGGTGAATGCCCACCCGCGGGCTCCGGCCGCCGCATAGTGTTCGGACCGAAGTAGTGTCACCCAAGCAGATTTTCACGGGGCGAGGAGGGGGCCGTGGGGAGGGAAGATTCACACTACCGTCCGGATGCCGACGCTGGACGGGGTACCGGGGGATCTGCTTCCGGCGAGGCGACCGGGCGGTTCCCGGTGCCCGACGCCTACCTTCCCCACCCGCCCGCGTCCCCGGGCGACCCTGCCCTGACGCCGGTCCCGTCCCCGGGCAACGACGCCCCAGCCGGTCCCGACGCCGCGACCGGTCCCGGCGCTCCGGCCGGTCCCGGCGCTCCGGCCGGTCCCGGCGGCCAGTCCGGCGCAACGGGCCCGATGGGCCCGACCGGCGCGGCCGGCCCGGCTCCCTCGTCGGGCTCGACCGACCTCTGGGCCGCCGCCGCGAACCGACCCGCTGGCGGGCCATCCGGTCCCGGCGGCCCGGGCGACCCCGCCGCGTCACCCGCGCCGGCCTCCCGCCGCCGGACCCTGCCCGTCGTGCTGGCCGCGGTGCTCGTGCTGGTGCTGGCCGCCGTCGGGATCGCCGTGGTCCGTCCGGGACCGGTGGCGGACTGGCTGGGCACCGAGCCCGCCGACCGGGGGGCCGCCGAGACGGCGGCGGAACCGGCGCCCGTGGCGGTGCTGGCCGGCACGGACGCGAACGCCCCGATGCCCACCCCCGAGGGCGTACGCGCCGCGCTCGCCCCGCTCGTCGGCGTGCCCGCCCTCGGCGACCGGGTCCACGTCTCGGTGGCCGACGTGACCACCGGCCAGCCGCTCTTCGGCCGGGGCGAGGACGACGGCACGGTGCCCGCCTCGGTGACCAAGCTGGTCACCGGGGTCACGGTGCTCGCCGCGCGCGGCCCGGCGTACCGCATCCCGACCCGGGCGGTGGCCGGTGCGACCCCGGGCGAGGTGGTGATCGTCGGCGGCGGCGACCCCACGCTGGCGGTCGACAAGAACGGCTTCTACCCGGGCGCGGCCCGGCTGGACGACCTCGCCGGCCAGGTGCGTGACGCCCTCGGCGGCACGAAGCCGACGAAGGTGACGGTCGACTCGTCGCTGTACTCCGGTCCGCTCTTCGAGCCGGGCTGGGACGACGACATCCCCACCGGCGGCTACGGCGGGGCGATCACGGCGCTGATGACCGACGGGGCCCGCAGCGACGTGACCCGCGCGAAGAAGGACGACGCGGCCGGCAACCACTGGGCCGAGCGGGTGTCCCAGCCCGACCTCGCGGCCGGCAGGGCCCTCGCCAGGCTGCTCGGCGTGCCGGCCGGCGCGGTCGCCCGCGGCACCGCCCCCGCCGGCTCCACCCCCGCAGCCGACGCGGGCGCCACCCCCGCAGCCGCCCCGGGGCCCGGCGCGGAGCTGGGCAGAGTGGAGTCGCTGCCGATGGTCCGGCTGGTCGACATCATGATCAGCGACAGCGACAACATCGTCGCCGAGGCGCTGGCCCGGCAGGTCGCGTTGGCCCGCAACCAGCCCGCCTCGTTCGCCGGCGCCGGGGCGGCGATGGACGCCGTGGCCGGGGAGCTCGGCCTGCCGGCCGACGAACTCACCCTCGCCGACGGCAGTGGCCTGTCGCGCAGCAACCGGATCAGCCCCTCGCTGCTCACCGACCTGATCGCGCTCGCCGGCGACGGCAGCCGCCCCGAGCTGGCCGCCATCTTCGGCGGCCTGCCCGTCGCCGACTGGTCCGGCACCCTCGCCGACCGCTACGAGACGGCGGCGACGAAGGCCGGTGCCGGGGTGGTCCGGGCCAAGACCGGGACGTTGACCAAGGTGCACGCCGTCGCCGGCCTGGTCAGCACGGCCGACGGGCGGCTGCTCACCTTCGCCGTGCTCACCGACGCGGTGCCCCCCGACGGGCTGACGGCCGCCCGGGGAGCGCTGGACCGGATCGGCGCCGCCCTGGCCGGCTGCGGCTGCCGCTGACCGCCGTCGGGCGGGACGGGCATCGACCGCCGGGCGCGAGCCCGGGCCGGGGTGTCGCGGCGCGGGTACGGTGGGGTGCATGGCGCAGTTCGTGGACTGGGATCTGGCCGCCGCTACCGCGGGGGCGCTGAGCAAGTCGGGCCCCCGGGTGTCGTACACCGAGGCCACCGACGTGGTCAGTGACCTGCGGCGGTTGACCGACGAGGCGGCGGGGCACGTCGCGGACTACACGGGCCTCCGCTCGCAGGTGTCGCACCCGCCGGTGCGGGTGGTGGACCGGCGGGACTGGGCGGCGACCAACATCGCCGGGCTGCGCGAGGTGATCACCCCCCTGGTGGGCCGGCTCACCAAGGACAAGCAGCCGGGCGCGCTGACCGAGGCGATCGGCTCCCGGGTCACCGGCGTGCAGGCCGGCACCGTGCTGGCCTACCTCTCCGGCCGGGTCCTCGGCCAGTACGAGGTCTTCTCCGCCGACCCGGGGCAGCTGCTGCTGGTCGCGCCGAACATCGTCGAGGTGGAGCGCAAGCTCGGGGCCGACCCGCGCGACTTCCGGCTCTGGGTCTGCCTGCACGAGGTGACCCACCGCACCCAGTTCACCGCCGTGCCGTGGATGCGGGCGTACTTCCTCAGCGAGGTGCAGGCATTCGTGGACGCGTCGTCCAGCGGCGGCGAGCACCTGCTGGAGCGGCTGCGCCGGGGCGTGGCCACGCTCTCGGACGCGGTGAAGGACCCGGAGAGCCGCACCAGCGTGCTGGACATCGTCCAGACCCCGGGGCAGCGGGCCGTGCTGGACCGGCTCACCGCGCTGATGACCCTGCTGGAGGGGCACGCCGAGTTCGTCATGGACGGCGTCGGCCCGCAGGTCGTCCCGAGCGTGGATCAGATCCGGGCGGCGTTCAACCGGCGCCGGGAGGCCGGCAACCCGCTGGAGAAGGCCATCCGCCGGCTGCTCGGCATCGAGGTCAAGATGCGCCAGTACGCCGAGGGCCGCAAGTTCGTGCACGGCGTCGTCGACCGGGTCGGCATGGCGGGCTTCAACAAGATCTTCGACTCGCCGCTCACCCTGCCCCGGCTGGAGGAGCTCGGCGACCCGGACGCCTGGGTGGCGCGGGTGCACGGGCCGGTCGGCCCGGCCCCGACCGCCGGCTGACCGTACGCCCGTGGCCGCGCTCGCCCCGCCGGTGGCCGCGATCCGGGTCGCGGTCCGCCGGGCGCTGGCCGACCTGCCGCCCGGGGGGCCGGTGCTGGTCGCCTGCTCCGGCGGCGCGGACTCGCTCGCGCTGGCCGCCGCCACCGCGTTCGTGGCGCCCCGGCTGGGTCGCGCCGCCGGCCTGGTGACGGTCGACCACGGCCTCCAGGAGGGCTCGGCGCGGCGGGCCGCGGCGGTGGTGACCTGGGCCCGCGAGGTCGGCCTGGCCCCGGTCGAGTCGGTGCGGGTGGAGGTGGCCGGGCGACCGGGCGGGCCCGAGGCGGCCGCCCGGGAGGCGCGCTACCTGGCGCTCGCCGAGGTGGCCGGCCGGCTCGAGGCGGGGGCCCTGCTCACCGGGCACACCCGCGACGACCAGGCGGAAACCGTGCTGCTCGCGCTCGCCCGGGGCGCCGGCCCGCGCGGGCTGGCCGGGATGCCCGCCCGGCGGGACCTCGACGGGGTGCCGCTGCTGCGCCCGCTGCTGGAGGTCGGCCGGGAGCAGACCCGCACGGCGTGCGCGGTGCTCGGGTTGAACCCCTGGGAGGACCCGCACAACGCCGACCCGTCGTACGCCCGGGCCCGGGTCCGGGCCGACCTGCTGCCCGCCCTGGTCCGCGCGCTCGGGCCGGGGGTGCTGGACAACCTGGCCCGAACCGCCCGGCTGGTGGCGGCGGACAACGCCGTCCTCGACGAGTTGGCTGACGCCGCGCTGGTCGACGTCCGCCATCCCGACGGCGGGCTCGCGGTGCGGGCGCTGGCCGAGCTCCCGCCGGCGGTACGCGGCCGGGTGCTGCACGCCTGGGCCCGGGAGTTGGGCGCCCCGCCCGCCGCCCTGTCGCACCGGCACGTGACCGCGCTGGACACGCTGGTCACCGGCTGGCGGGGGCAGGGGGCGGCGCACCTGCCGGGCGGGCTGCGGGTGCTGCGCCGCGACGGCCGGCTCGCCGCCATCGGTGCCCGCTGATCCGCTCCGCCGGACGGTGACCCCGTGGCCCCGGCGCCGGTCCGTCGGCGCGGGGTCCGGTTCCGGGGCCGCGGGATCCGCCGGGAGGCGGTAGACATGGCGCATGGCGTACCCCCGACAGCCGCTCTTCGCGCCGCACGGCGCGGTGGCGACGAGCCAGCCGCTGGCCGCGGCGGCCGGCCTGGCCGTGCTGCGACGCGGTGGCAACGCCGTCGACGCGGCCCTCGCCACCGCGATCACCCTGACCGTGGTGCAGCCCCCGTCCAACGACATCGGCGGCGACCTGTTCGCGATCGTCTGGGACGGCGAGCGGCTGCACGGCCTCAACGCCTCCGGCCGGTCCCCGGCGGCCCTGACCCGCGAGCTGGTGCTCGCCGCGACCGGGGGGCGCGGCGCGGCCCCGGTCGACGCCCTGGGCGGCGCGCAGCGGGCCGGGCCGGCGATGCCCGCCCGGGGCTGGCTGCCGGTGACCGTCCCCGGCGCGCCGGCCGGCTGGCGCGACCTGCACGACCGGTTCGGGTCGCTGCCCTTCGCGGATCTCTTCGCTGACGCGATCGGCTACGCCGAGCACGGTCACCCGGTCTCCCCCGGCGTGTCGGGGATCTGGTCGCGCGCGCTCGCCGCGCCAGGTCCGACCGGCGCGGAGTTCGCCGAGTTCGACCGCGTGTTCGCGCCCGGCGGCCGGGCGCCCCGGGCCGGGGAGCGCTGGCGCAACCCGGACGCGGCGCGGACCCTGCGGCTGATCGCCGACACCGGGGCGGAGGACTTCTACCGGGGCGAAATCGCGGAGGCGCTGGCCGCGCACGCGGCCCGCACCGGCGGCCTGCTCACCGGCGACGACCTGGCCGGGCACGCCTCGACGTGGGTGACCCCCGTGTCCGCCCGCTACCGGGGCCACGAGGTCTGGGAGCTGCCGCCCAACGGGCAGGGCCTGGCGGCGCTGCTGGCGCTGCACATCCTCGACGGGGCCGACCTCGCCGGGCTGCCGCTCGCCGAGCGGCTGCACCGGCAGATCGAGGCGATGAAGCTCGGCTTCGCCGACGCGCACGCCCACGTCGCCGACCCGGAGCGGGTGCCGGTGCCGACGGAGGCGCTGCTCTCCCCGGCGTACGCGGCGGCCCGCCGCGCGCTGATCACCGAGCGGGCCGGGGAGCCGGCCGCCGGCGACCCGGAGCGCGGCGGGACGGTCTATCTCTGCACCGCCGACGCCGGCGGAATGATGGTCAGCCTGATCCAGTCGACCTACCTGGCGTTCGGCTCCCGCGTGGTGCTGCCCGGGCACGGCTTCGCCCTGCAGAACCGGGGGCTCGGGTTCCGGCTCGACCCCGCCCACCCCAACGTGGTGGGGCCGGCGAAGCGGCCCTACCACACGATCATTCCCGGCTTCCTGACCCGGGACGGGCGGCCGGTGGGCCCGTTCGGGGTGATGGGCGGGCACATGCAGCCGCAGGGGCACGTGCAGCTGGTCTCGGCGACCCTGGACGGCGGGCTCGACCCGCAGGCGGCGCTGGACGCGCCGCGCTGGTACTGGCACGCCGGCCGGTCGGTGCTGGTCGAGTCGGAGCTGGTCGCCACCGCCGAGGGGCGGGCCGCGGTCGACGAGCTGCGGGCCCGGGGGCACGAGATCGCCGTCGCGGAGGAGCCGGGGGTCTTCGGGCACGGGCAGGCGATCTGGCGGCTGCCCGACGGCGGCTACGCGGTCGGCTCGGAGCCCCGCGTGGGCGGTGGGATGCTCGGCTGGTGACCGCAGCCCCGGGGGTGCCGTCGACCCTGCCGTCGGTGCCGCGGTCCGACGTCGCGGGGCCGGGGCTCAGGCCTCCACGCGTTCGCGGAAGGTGGTCCGGTAGGTGTGCGGGGTGGCGCCGACCCGGCGGGCGAAGTGGTGCCGCAGCGCCGCCGAGTCGCCGAAGCCGGCCCGGTCGGCGACGGCCTCGACGCTGAGCCCGGTCTCCTCCAGCAGCCGCCGGGCCAGCAGCACCCGCTGGTTGGTCAGCCAGTCGTGCGGTGTGGTGCCGGTCTCGGCGCGGAACCGCCGGGCGAACGTGCGCGGCGACATCTCCGCCCGCGCGGCCAGCTCGTCGACGGTGACCGGGCGGTCCAGGTGTCCCATCAGCCATTCCAGCACCGGCTCCAGCGTCGGCGCCTCGGGGGTCTCGGGGATGGGCGCCTCGATGTACTGCGCCTGCCCGCCGTCGCGGTGCGGGGGCACCACCATCCGGCGGGCCAGCCGGGTGGCCGTCGCCGAGCCGTGCTCCTGGCGGATCAGGTGCAGGCAGGCGTCGATGCCGGCGGCCGTGCCGGCGCTGGTGAGCAGCCGGCCGTCCTGCACGTAGAGCGAGTTGCAGCGGACCCTGGCGGTCGGGTGGCGGCGTTGCAGCTCGTCGACGTACCGCCAGTGGGTGGTGCACTCCCGGCCGTCGAGCAGGCCGGCCTCGCCCAGCACGAACGCACCGGAGCAGACACTGAAGACGTACGCCCCCCGGTCGGCGGCGCGGCGCAGCGCGGCGAGCACCGTGCCGGGCACGACGGTGCCGTGATGGGCCGGGACGGCGACCAGGTCGGCCTCCTCCATCGGGCCGAGGTCGGCGTGCGGGGTCAGGTGGAAGCCCGACGAGGTGCGGACCGGAGCCCCGTCGGGGCTGCACACGTGGAAGCGGTGGTCGGGGAACCCGTCGGCGGTGCGGTCGGTCCCGAAGACCTCGGCGAGGACCCCGAGCTCGAACGTGGCGACCTGGTCCAGGGCGAGGACGGCGACCGATCTGAGCATGTGACGAGGGTAACCGCACGGGTGGCAGGAAATCGAGGGTGCGTGGCATTCCTGCCACTGTCCGGGTGGCGGTGGCCGGCGGAGACTGGTTCCAGTCCGGTGCGCACCGGCGGCGAAAACGACAGCAACCATGCGAAAGCGAGCGCCGCCATGGAGATCTTCCTCTTCCTCTTCCTCTTCTTCTTCGTCCTCCTGGCCCTGGCCTCGGCCGCCGGTCTCACCGCCGACAGCCGGGACTCGGCCGACTGGAAGCCGTCCGACGACGGTCGCCGCTGGCGGTCGCGTGCCTGCTGAGGTGGTTCGCGGCCTTCGTCAGGGTTTATCCAAGGTGGGACCGCGCCCAGAAGGGGCGGCCCCGCCGACGGAGGCCATCCGGCGTACGGCAGGCTAGGAGCCATGGCTGACGGCTCCTGGTACGACGCCGATATCGACCACGTGATCATCTCCGAGGCGCAGATCCGCGAGAAGACCGCGGAACTCGCCAAGCAGGTCTCGGCGGACTACGCCGACGTCGATGACGGGCTCCTGCTGGTCTGCGTCCTCAAGGGCGCGGTGATGTTCATGGCCGACTTCGCCCGGGCGCTGGGCCGCAGCGGGCCGCCCGCCGAACTGGACTTCATGGCCATCTCCTCCTACGGCCAGGGCACCACCTCCTCCGGCGTGGTCCGCATCCTCAAGGATCTGGACCGGGACATCGCCGGCCGGCACGTGGTCGTGGTCGAGGACATCGTCGATTCCGGCCTGACCCTGTCCTGGCTGCTGCGCTACCTGGAGTCCCGCTCGGCCGCGAGCGTCGAGGTGGTCGCGCTGTTCCGCAAGCCGGACGCGGTCAAGGTGCCGGTGCCGGTGAAGTACGTCGGCTTCGACATCCCGACCGAGTTCGTCGTCGGCTACGGCCTCGACTTCGGCGAGCGCTACCGCGAGCTGCCCTACGTCGGGGTGCTCAAGCCCGAGGTGTACGCCCGGACCTGAGCCCTCGCCGGGCCCGGTACATCGGCACCGGTCGAGCGGACGTTCAGCGGGCTCTCAGCGATTCGGACTACGGTAGAGGCCGGTGGCGTGGAGGCACCCTCCACGCCCGACCTCTCGAACCGCGGGACCGGGCGGACGGGAGGCCGGGCGCGGAGCTCCCGTCACGCCGGCTGGACCCGGTTCGCCCTACGCGTAATTGTTGGGCTCGCAAGCGCGCTCCACGCGCGCACGATGATCGGATCGTGCGCGATCGCGGGGTTCGCAAGCTCGCTCGGTGCGCGCACAGCTGTTCCCTTTGTGCGCGACTGCGGGGCTCGCAAGCTCACTCCTCGCGTGCACGGTGTACCGTCGAATGACCGCGGCGCGGCAGTTTCGTGCCTCGGGGTCGAGCCGGCCCGCACGGCGGCTCCGGCCGCCGCCACAGGCGGCGACACCATCAGACGGTCAGGACGTCGATCAGGAGGATGCGGGCGCCTCGGCGCTCGACAACAGTATGGAACGTACGCGTTTCTTCCGCCGACCGGTGGTCTGGATCATCCTGGTCATCCTCGGCGCCGTTGTGCTCAGTCAACTGTTCACCGCTGGTCCCAGCTACCACCGGGTGGACACTTCCATTGCGCTCGACCAGCTCAACAAGGGCGGCATCGACAAGGTCGTCTTCCAGGACAAGGAGCAGACGCTCCGGCTCGACCTGAAGGACAAGGCCAAGTTCGGTGACACCGACACCGACCGGATCGAGGCGCAGTTCCCCTACGAGGTCGGCGACGAGGTCTGGAACGAGGTCCTCGAGGCCAAGGCGAACAACCGGGTCACCGGCCCGGCCAACGTCGAGGTGTCGTCCGACAGCATCTGGGTGAGCCTGCTGGTCAACCTGCTCCCGATCGCCCTGCTGGTGCTCCTGCTGCTCTTCTTCATGTCGCAGATGCAGGGCGGCGGCTCCCGGGTGCTCAACTTCGGCAAGTCCAAGGCGAAGATGATCACCAAGGACACGCCGAAGACCACGTTCGCGGACGTGGCCGGCGCCGAGGAGGCCGTCGAGGAGCTGCACGAGATCAAGGACTTCCTGCAGAACCCGGCGAAGTACCAGGCCCTGGGCGCCAAGATCCCGAAGGGCGTCCTGCTCTTCGGCCCGCCCGGCACCGGTAAGACGCTGCTGGCCCGCGCCGTCGCCGGCGAGGCAGGGGTGCCCTTCTACTCGATCTCCGGCTCGGACTTCGTGGAGATGTTCGTCGGTGTCGGCGCCAGCCGGGTCCGCGACCTCTTCGAGCAGGCCAAGGCGAACGCCCCGGCCATCGTCTTCGTCGACGAGATCGACGCCGTCGGCCGCCACCGCGGCGCCGGCATGGGCGGCGGTCACGACGAGCGCGAGCAGACCCTCAACCAGCTGCTCGTCGAGATGGACGGCTTCGACACCAAGGGCGGGGTCATCCTGATCGCCGCCACCAACCGGCCGGACATCCTCGACCCGGCGCTGCTGCGCCCGGGCCGCTTCGACCGGCAGATCCCGGTGGACGCCCCCGACATGGAGGGCCGCAAGGCGATCCTGCGGGTGCACGCCAAGGGCAAGCCGTTCACCCCCGACGTCGACCTCGACGCGGTGGCCCGGCGCACCCCGGGCTTCAGCGGTGCCGACCTGGCCAACGTGATCAACGAGTCCGCGCTGCTCACCGCCCGCAAGGACCAGCGGGCGATCAGCAACGACTCCCTGGAGGAGTCGATCGACCGGGTGATCGCCGGTCCGCAGCGCCGGACCCGGGTGATGAGCGACCAGGAGAAGAAGATCACCGCCTACCACGAGGGTGGGCACGCGCTGGTCGCCTGGGCACTGCCGCACGCCGCGCCGGTGCACAAGGTGACCATCCTGTCCCGCGGTCGGTCGCTGGGCCACACCCTGGTCCTGCCCACCGAGGACAAGTACACCCAGACCCGCGCCGAGATGGTCGACACCCTGGCGTACGCGCTGGGTGGCCGGGCCGCCGAGGAACTGGTCTTCCACGAGCCGACCACCGGCGCCGGCAACGACATCGAGAAGGCCACCCAGCTGGCCCGCGCGATGATCACGCAGTACGGCATGAGCTCCAAGCTCGGCGCGATCAAGTACGGCACCAGCGGCGACGAGCCGTTCCTCGGCCGCAACATGGGCCACGAGCGGGACTACTCCGACGTCGTCGCCGCCGAGATCGACGGCGAGATGCGGGCGCTGATCGAGCTGGCCCACGACGAGGCCTGGGAGATCCTGGTGGAATACCGGGACGTCCTGGACAACATCGTGCTGGAGCTGATGGAGAAGGAGACCCTCTCCACCGCCGACATGGCGCGGATCTGCTCCCGGGTGGCCAAGCGTCCGCCGATGGCGCCGTACAACGGCTTCGGCAAGCGCCAGCCCTCCACCGAACCGCCCGTGCTCACGCCGGCGGAGAAGGACGCGCTCAAGGTGCAGGCCCAGGCCGACGGCGCCCAGGCGACGGTGGGCGGCGGCACCTCGAACAACTCCAACAACTCGGACGGTACGCACTGAGCACGGACCCGACGGCCAGTTCCCGTAAGTACCGGGAACTGGCCGTCTCCGCGACCGAGCCGGACGGCGACGACACCCTCGACTACGTCGCCGCGCGCCTGATCAGCGGCAAGCTCACCGGTCGGCCCGTCGAGGAGACCATGGACCTCGGGCGGATCGAGAAGGCGGTCCGCGAGATCCTGATCGCCGTCGGGGAGGACCCGGACCGCGACGGGCTCCAGCAGACCCCCGCCCGGGTGGCCCGGGCGTACGCCGAACTCTTCGCCGGCCTCCGGGTCGACCCGGCCCAGGTGCTCAGCACCACCTTCGAGGCCAACCACGAGGAGCTGGTGCTCGTCCGGGACATCGACGTGATGAGCCTGTGCGAGCACCACCTGCTGCCGTTCCGGGGCAGCGCCCACATCGGCTACATCCCGGGGCCGGACGGCCGGATCACCGGTCTGTCGAAGCTGGCCCGGCTGGTCGAGGTCTTCGCCCGCCGGCCGCAGGTACAGGAGCGGCTCACCTCGCAGATCGCCGACCTGCTGATGGAGCGGCTCGCGCCGCGCGGCGTGGTGGTGGTGCTCGAATGCGAGCACATGTGCATGGCGATGCGCGGCATCCAGAAGTCGGGTGCCAAGACCATCACCTCGGCCGTACGGGGCACCCTCCAGCGCGACGCCAAGTCGCGCGCCGAGGCGATGGCGCTGATCATTCCCCGCTGACCGCGACAGACCGGCCGGCCGAAACCCACACCCGGGTCGGCCGGCCGTCGCGCGTCAGCCCGCCGACGTGGGTCTGGAAGGCGGGCTACGGAAGGCGCGGGTGTGTGACGCGGGGCCCGGGAGGCGCGGGTGTGTGACGCGGGGGCCCGGGAGGCGCGGGTGTGGGAGGCGCGGGCCCGGGAGGGGCGGGTCTGTGAGGCGGGCCCCGGGAGGTGCGGGCGTCGCTCAGCCGGCCAGCATCGCGAGCAACAGGCCCGCGCTGACCAGCACCGCCGGGACCAGGCACACCAGGGCGCCGAGCCGGGCCGTGCGCTCCACCCGGCCGCCCGCCGGCGGCGGAAAGAGCCGCCCGACGCCGATCCAGCCCGCCACGAACGCCACCGCCGGCATCGGCAGCCCGCAGACCAGCGCCGCCACGCTCGCCGCCCCGGTGCCGGTCGCCACGAACAACACCAGCTGGATCGCCGGCACCAGCAGCGCCAGCGGCCCGTACACCAGCATGTTCCGCAGGCGCGGCGGCCAGGCAGCCAGGCGGGGCAGCCCCCGCGCGGCGAGCGTCGCGTCTGCGGCGTCCGCCCGGCCCCGGGCGGCGCGCAGCGCGGCCAGCACCGCCGCCGGCCCGCCCGCCATCGCCCGGGTCGCCTCGGTCAGCTCCGGCGGCGTCGGGACCAGCGAGATCGGCGGTACGCCCCGCTCGTGCAGCCGGGCCTCCTGCGACGCCAGCCGGGTGCGTACGGCGGTCAACTCCTCGCGGGCGGCCTGCACCGACCGGGCCTGCTCGCCGGCGGCGGTGGCGGCGTCGCGGCGTACCCCGTCGAGCTGGCGAGCGGCGGCGAGATACTCGGTCCACGCGGCGCGCACCGGATCGACGCCCCCGGCGCTCTCCGCCTGCCCGGCCGTGTCGGTGCGTTCCGGCGTCGGATCGGCGCCGGTCCGCTGCCGCCCCGGCGCGGCGTGCCCCGCCGTGGTCCGTGCCCCGCCACGGGTCATCCGGGCTCCCCCTCCTCGCCGAACGGGACCAGCACGGTGCCCTGCTCGCCGGGGCCGTCCCAGAGCACCGCCCGGCCGGGGCGGGGCCGCCACTGCACCTGCCGCCCGAAGACCGACGTCAGCTGCGCACCCGGCAGGTCCACCACGGCCACGGCGGCGAGCTTGTCCACCTCGCCCTCGGGTTCGAGCAGCGCCGCGAACGACGGCACCGTCCGCCAGCGGCCCAGCAGGTGCCGGCCAGCGGGCGGCCCCTCCCGCAGCAGCGCGCGCAGCCGCTCCGGGGGCAGCTGCTCCGGGGTCGGCACGTCCAGCCCGAAGACCACCAGGTAGGCCGGCGCGGCGTCGTCCACGGCGGCGAGCAGGCCGGCCAGGTCCACGGTGTCCACCGGGTGCCGTCCGGCCAGCTCGGTCGCCAACGCCTCGGCCACCGGCCGGCACTCCTCGTCCGGCGCGGCGAGCACGAAGCGGGCGGCCCCCGGCGCGTGGTGCACCGCCACGCTGCGCGCCGCGGTGACCAGCAGCCGGGCCGCCTCCGACCCGGGACCGAGTACGGCCAGGTTCCGCCCCGGGGCCGGCCCGAGCGACACCGCGACGGTGCTCCGGGGCACGTCCACCGCCCGGCCCAGCAGGGCGGCGGGACCGGGCACCTGCCCGGCGAGCGCGGCCCGGTGCCGGGGATCGTTGCGCAGGAGCGGGCGGGCGTAACCGGCGAAGACCACGGGCGGGGTGGCCCCCTCCGGGCGGGCCGACCAGAGCCGGTGCCGCAGCGCCTCCACCGTGTCGAGGTGGTCCTGCGGATCCGGGAACCGGACCATCCGCTCGTGCCCCCGGATCGCGCCCCGGGGCCCGCCGAGCCCGCCGGCGGTGTTCACCACCGCGCTGCCCACCGGCAGCCCGGCGGCCGAGTCGTTCGTCGGCTCCAGCACGGCGCCCCCACCGGGCAGCGCCACCCGCACCGGGAACTGCCCCAGCACCGAGTCCCGGTCCGTACGCGAGCCCAACCCCAGGTCGCCCTCGCCGGCCAGCACCAGGTGCACCCCGTACGCGCGCCCGGTGCGGGCCAGCGCGTCCAGCCGGGCGGCGGCGTCGGCGGCCAGCCGGTCCCGCTCGGCGAAGAGCAACGGGAGATTGTCGAGCACACACACGATCCGGGGCATGGCCCGGTGCTGCCGCAGCTCGGCGAAGCGCTGCCCGCCGGCCCGGCCGCCCGCCTCCTCGCGCCGGCGCACCTCCGCCACGAGCTCGTCCAGCAGGCTCAGCACGTACTCCCGGTCGGCGGCCATCGCGGCGGCCCGCACCTGCGGGATCCACGACCGGTCCCGCTTCGTCTGGAGGAACTCCACGAAGGACTCGGCGTCGGCGAGATCCGCCAGGTAGAGAGCCAGCTCGTCGGGGCCGTACCTGGCGGTCAGGCCGAGCAGCGCCGTGGTGAGGAACGTGGAGCGGCCCGTGCCCGAGCGGCCGCTGACCAGCCAGTGCGGCGTCAGCTCCGTGAAGCCGAGCGACACGGGACGGCCACCGGCGTCCCCGACGGTCGTGGTCAGCCCGCCCACCCCGCTCGCCGTCCACAGCTCCTCGTCGGCCGCCGGCAGCAGGTCGGTCAGCGCCAGCCGGGAGCCCGCCTCCACCTGCGCGGCCAGCCGGTGGCAGACCGCGTCGACGAGTTCGGCCGGCGGATCCGCCTCGATGAAGACCGGCGAGTTCAGCCCGCCCGGCGGCTCGGCGCCCGGGCTCGCGAACGACCCGCCCGGCGGGTCACCCAGCAGCGCGTACGCGGTCCGGACCGCCAGCGTCGTCGCCCGCGGCAGCGGCTCCCGGTCGCCCACCGGAGGCCAGCCCGCCACCACGAGGTGCAGCCCTGCGGACCGACCCGGCTCGGCCAGGGCATCGATCCGGGCCAGGTCGGTGGGGCCGGTCGATTCGGGCAGCGCGGCGACCACCAGCAGCAGCGTCCGGTCGTGCCGGCGCCGCCCGCTCGCCCCCGGCGCCACCCACTGCTCGGCCTCGGTGAGCACGGCCCGCAGCCCGGCCACGTCCACCGCCGGGGGCGGCAGCAGGCCCGCGTCCGCGAGCGGCGCGAACGGCGCGAGGGCCGAGCCGGTCGCGTCCACCGCGCGGACCAGCAGCGCCCCGGCCGGGGTCGCCGCCAGCAGCCGCAGCAGTACGCCCCGCAGCAGCCCCGCCACCCGGGAATCCCGGGCGTCCACGTCCACCGAGAGGTGACCCGTGCCGAGCAACGGCACCAGTGCGGGGAACCGGGCGTCGTCCAGCGGTGCCGCCGTACCGACCCGGACGAAGGGAGGCGGCCCCTCACCGGCCGGTGTGGCCGGTGCCACCGTCTCCAGGGGAGCGCCCGCCCAGCCGGGGGCCAGCACCGCCGCCGCAGAACGGAGGCGGTCGGCCAGTTCGTACTGGCGGCGTTGGTCGGCGGGAACGGGCCGGGTGTCGTCGAGGACGCTCGCGGCGGCGGTCGCGGTGGCGGCAGCCCGCCTGTGCAGTGCGGCGGCGCGGTTGGTGCGTGCCTTCGGACCGGCCACCGCGTCCACCCCCTCCGTCCGAGGTCGACAACCCCTCCCCGCGCAGAGACCGTAACCCAGTCGGGCCGACTCGTCCGGGATGCGCGGCGGCACTGCGCCGGGGATGTCGTGGATCTCACCGATGGGGAGTGGTCCGTCACGATCCGCTGGATCTGGGGCATTGGGTCTATCGCGTCCAGCCGCTAGCCTCAGAGGGTGGAATCAGTGCAGCCCCCCGCCGGTTCCCAGGTCTCCCGCGTACCGGCGCAACGGCCTCCCTCCGACCACCTGGCGCCGCCCTCGCCGGCGCCAGTGCCGGAGCGGCCACGGCGGCGGCTGCGCACCATGGTCACGGTGGTCGCGAGCGTCGTCGCGGCACTCTGCCTCGGCGGAGTGGCCGCCGGATTCGTGCTCTACAACCGGGCCGCGGCACCCGACCGGAGTGCGCCCGACGTGGTGGTGGACAACTACCTCCGTGCCTTCCTCGTGGACCGCAACGACACCCGCGCCAACCTCTACACCTGCGGTAATGCCAGTGAGGCCGGACAGCTCCGGGCGTTGCGCGACGACCTGGTCGCGCGCGAGAAGCGTTTCGCGACCACCTTCACGTTCAGCTGGGGCAGTCTGCAGTGGCAGCAACATGGCAGCGGCGCCGAGGTTCAGGTCGAGCTCATCATTTCCGCCCGCGTCGACGGAATTACCCAAAGTGATCGACAGGCGTGGCAGTTCACCACCCGCTTGGACGACGACTGGCGGGTCTGTGCAGGATCCAGAGTCCCCTGACCCGCTACTCAATCCAAAGCAGATGTACTGGAACCTCCAGTGTGGTTGGTGACTGGCCTCGCCAGGCCCAGCGGTACCACTCCACCTCCGGCGCAACCCGGACGCAGATGTCGCCTTCCGCGCCGGAGTAGGTCTCGGTGACGGCCCGCAGGTCCCGGTGCTCGACGGAGTCGACGACGTGCACCACCCGGCGACCCGTGACGGCGTCCGACTCGAAGACCGGGGTTGGGGCGCGGTGCGCCGGGGCGTCCAGCGAGACCAGGCGGACGCCCGTCTCGCGAACCGCCGACGCGTCCGGCTGCTGGGCCCCCACCGTCTCCACCCATACCCGCTCGACCGGAACCAGCGGCGCGAAGACCTCCACCTGGTCGGACTCCGCCCGGTACCACTCGTGCTCGGGGATGACCGGCACGTAGGTCCGGCTGCCCTGCACCACCCGGTCGTCGGCGCGGAGGTCACCCCGCCAGCCGAGTCCGGGCAGGCCGACCAGCACACGCTGCCCGCGGAGCTCGACGCGACCGGTGGCCGGCACGATCTCGATCGGTCGGGGCGGCCGGGGCGCCCAGTCCGGATGGTCGGCGAACGGGTCGGGAAGTGGGTCGTTCATGACGGCGAGCGTCTCATTCCGCGCCCTTGAGCGGCGCGCCACGCGAGCGCATGAACGGCACCGGGTCGATGGCACCGCGGCTGCTCCTGTCTCCGTCCTCGTGCACCTCGAAGTGCAGGTGAGGGCCGGAGGAGTTGCCGCTGCTGCCCACCTCGCCGATGACCGCTCCGGCCTCGACGAGCTGGCCGACCTTGACCCGGGGCTTGCTGACCATGTGGCAGTAGCGGGTGATGAACCCGCCGGCGTGCAGGACGTCGACGAACCAGCCGCAGCCGCCCTTGTTCGGCCAGCCGTCGACGTCGCAGGTGCGGCGGCCGCCGGAGTCCGGGTCGCAGCGGGACACCAGGACGCGTCCGGTGGCGGCGACACGGATGTCGGTGCCCTTCGGCGCGGCGATGTCGACCCCGTTGTGCTTGGGACGGCTCGCGGTCCGGAAGCCCGAGCCGACGCCGCCGGGTATGGGAGCCGTCCAGCCCGAGGCGGCGATCTGCCCGGCGGCGGCGCGGTCGCAGGTCTTCCTACCGTCGATCAGCGCGATCCGGGCAGCTCCGCCGGCCAGCGCATTGACGATCTGGGCGGCCACGTCCTCGTGCTTTGCGTACGCGTCCGGGAAGGCGCTGATCTGCACGGCCTGCGCGGCCCGGGTCAGCGACATCGTCTCCCAGCCGGGCACCTTGACCAGCTTCTCGTAGAACTTCCGGGCGGCGTACTCAGGCGTCATCCGCTGCGCCACGGTGCCCCAGCCCGCCCTCTGCTGGAACAGCCCGACGGAGTCGTGATCGGCACCGACCCCCTCGTTGGGGAGGTCCTCGGACTCGCCGACGGTCCGGTTCGCCAGATTGCGCAGCCGGGACTCCTGCATGGCGGTCGCCACGGCGATCACCCATCCGCGCGGCGGCACCTTCATCTCCTGCCCGACCTTGATGATCCGAGCGGCGTTACGAAGCTGGACCTGACCGTAGCCGGACATCCGGGGAATCTTGCCGCGAACATCGACCCGGTAGTTCTCCTTGCAGTCCATGCTCACCGGGGCCATGTCCGTGGATTCGCCGCCCAGCTCCGTGAGGAAGAAGGCCCCGGCACCGCCGGTGCAGCAGAGCAGGGCGAGCGTCGCCGTCAACGCGGCGGCCAGTGCGCCGAGTCGGAGCTGTCGACCGCCCGGTCGCGTCCCGTCGCTCATCTCTGCTCCCAGTCCACGGCATCCACCAGCCACCGCCCGTCGGGCGCCACCAGTTCGAGGCGGAGCCGACCCGTGTCAAGCGGAACCAGCACCTCGACGAAGTTCTCGGCCCGGGGCTGGAGCGTGACGTCGCCGTCGACCTGACCGGTCGGCACCCCGGACGGGTCGACGCCGGCCAACTTGTCGGTCAGCACCGGGGTGGACAGGGGACGTAGGCCCTCCTGCCATTTCTCCGCCGTGGTGCCTGGCTTGCCGAGCCAGGCGGCGACGAAGCGTTCGGCGGTCTGCTCCGGCGTGAGTTCGCCTGGGCGGGTGACGGGGGAGGGGGGAGCGCCCGTGGAGAACGCCCCGTCGTCGCCGGCGGTCGGGTCGACCGTGGTGATCGGTCGGCTCGGGCGGTTGCTGAGCCCGGAGGTGGGGTCACCGGGCCCGGAGACCAGCCGCGCCGCTCCGATGATCCCGAACACGAGTACGGCGATGCCGATCGCGACGCCGAACCGGGACCGG
This sequence comes from Micromonospora sp. DT62, assembly GCF_049847285.1. NCBI lineage: Bacteria > Bacillati > Actinomycetota > Actinomycetes > Micromonosporales > Micromonosporaceae > Micromonospora > Micromonospora sp. DT62. Next base: position 31,918 of record NZ_JBNCOB010000030.1, on the reverse strand, counting down.
AGCACCCGGGTCACCAGGAATTCGACCGCCCGCCGCACCGCGCTCACCGCGCCTCGGAGCGGATCCGGGGAGTGGGCCGGTCAGGCTCGCGTTCCGTGGACCCGGGACGGTAGATGACGAACGAGGGGTTCTCGTCCGGCACGTCCGGCTCTGTCCAGGTGGCCGGCTGCCGCCGCCGGGGTCGAGGGGCGACCGGGCGGGAGGTGCCCCTTTCCTCGGACGGCGCCCCCTTCTCGGCGGCCGACTCGCGGCCGTCGGGCCGCTGCCGCTCCTCCCCACCGGGCTTGGCGGCATGCCCACCGCGGGTGGCGGCGTGCGCCGGATCCTCCCGCCGGGCCTCGGGCCGGAGGGTGGGCTGCTCCGCCACGACAGCCCGACGCCGGCCCATCGCCGGCTCGGCCGTGCCGCCGGGTTCAGCGACGTCGAGCCGGGCGGCGGTGCGCATGTCCCGGAAGAAGCGCCGGTGCCACGAGCCGGCCGAACCGACCGCCTCGCTGCTGTCCTTGCCGCCGAGTTGGGTGATCCGGCGATAGGGGCGCAGCAGCAGCCAACCCACCACGCCGCATAGCCAGACCAGCACCACCTGGAGCCAGCCGGGCAGGGTCGGCGTGCTCATGATGAGGTCGACCGCGAAGAGATAGATGGCGGCGCCGGTGCCGAAGATGGCGATGTTGAAGACGGCGGCGACCACCGCATTCGCCAACCGCCGCAACCCGGCGCTGGCCGGCCGCATCAGGCCTACCGTGCCCAGGATCGGCGCGGCGATCACCGCCCAGCGGAAGATCAGGAAGCCCAGCAGCACCAGCAGCGAGGCGGTCAGGTCGAACATCGCGAAGAGCACGGCGGCCAGCACCGCGATGAACCCGGCGCCCACCCGGTCCATGTCCCGGACGCCCTGGAGATACTCGTACGCCTCCGGGTCCTCGGTCTCGATCTGCTGCGCGACCCGCGCCCACTGCTGCTGCTTGGCCTTGATGGTGGCCTCTCGCGTGGCCGGATTCGACCGGAGCTTCGCCGCCTCCTCCCAGGAGAGCGACTTCGCGTCGTATAGGGCCGGACCGTACTTCTTCGCGGTCTCGCTGTCCGCCGAGCCGAGCACGCCCCGCAGCCAGTTGCGATAGAGCATGGCCTCGGTGGCTGTGTCACTGGCCCGCACGGCCGGCGGGCGCTTGTCGACGCAGGCGTCTGGATTGGGCAGCGTGCACTTGTCTGGGGGCGTGTCCTTGGTGGCCGGACCGACCGCGTCGTGGACCACGCCCAGGGTGGTGACGAGGGTGCCGTCGGCGATATTGGCCGACTTGACCGGCCAGGCGGCCAGGGCGGTCACCGCCACCATCACCAGGAGGGCCCAGCCCGCCGTGGTCATCGCGTTGCTCATGTCGGACTGGCGGGAACGCCAGAGCAGGTAAAGGCCGACCACGCACAGCGTGACGATGCCGAAGACGCTGAACACCTTCTGGTAGACGGCCTTGGTCGCCTGGTCCACCAGCGGGTCGGCCCAGCCCCACATCGAGCGCGGGTCCCAGGCGCGTTCCCGCAGCGCGTTCGAGGCACCCACGATCGCCGTGGCGATCATGAACTCGCCGTTGGCGACCGTGTTGGTGAACTTGTAGTCGGGGTGCAATACCGCTGTCGCGCAACCGCTGTCGATGTCGTACGTGGAGTAGCTGTATCCGGCATAGCCGTAGTCGCTGTAGAAGCCCTTCGGGCCCGGCTTCGTGGCCGACTCCGGTCGGGACGCGAACCAGCCCGCGAGCCCGGAGTCGGGCGCACCGGGAGTCGGGGCGTTCCGGCACTTGACCTCGGAGTCGGCGACTTCCTTCAGTTTGGCGACGCAGGCGCGGAAGTCGGCCTGCCACTCCGGCGTGGTGCAGAGGTCGGCCTTCGCCTGGGCGGTCAGCGGTGCGGGGGCGGCCGCCATGGCGCCGACGGCCGGCCAGCCGATCGTGGCCCCGGCGAGTACGCCGAGCGCGAGCAGGAACGCCGCCAACCGTGCCCGGGCCCGCGCCATGTCACGCCTCCATGTTCGGCAGGATGGCCGGCAGCACCCCGGCCGCCGCGGCGATCGCGGCGGGGGTGGTGTCGAGGTGGTCCAGCAGCCCGTCGACGTACGAGACGTCGACCCGGACCTTTTGCACCCGGCCGTCGACGTCCCGCATGACGAATTCCCGGAAGCCGAGCCGGGTCGAGCTGGTGGCGTCGGCGGTGGAGAGGGAGGCCAGGGTGGCCTCGTAGCCGTCGTTGACCGGCACCCGCAGCAGGCGGAGCGCTTCGGAGGCGATCTCCGCGTCCTCGGCGATCCGGCCGACGAAGACGGTGGAGACCAGGTTCTGCACGTCGAGGCCGAGGATGTCCTTCGGGTTCTGCGAGGCGACCAGCGCGGCGAGGTTCCACTTGCGGGAGTCGCGCGCGAGCCGGACCAGGAACGACCGTCCGGAGCGCCACCCCTCCATGAAGTGCGCCTCGTCCAGGCCCACCAGCTTCCGCGACGACATCGAGCCGCCGTAGCAGCGGCGTACGGCGAGCCGGTGCGCGGTGTGCAGCATCGGCAGGGCCAGCGCCTCCTCGGCGGACCAGTACTCCCGCTCGATCTTCAGGTCGGGCAGTCGCAGCCCGGCCATGGTGATCACGGTGAGGGCGGCGTCCGCGCCGAGCAGTCCCTCCGGCGGGCGGCCGAAGAAGAGCATGGCCAGCGGCATCTCGGCGGTGTCGAGCAGCAGGTTGGCCAGTTCCTTGCCGGCGTCGTCGTCGAGTTGACTGAGGCAGGCGACCACGTCGTCCAGGGTGGAGGTCTCCTCCGCCGGCACCTGGCGTACGGCGTGCCGGAAGAGGGTGGCGGTGGACGCCTCGCGGGCGACCTGCGGGGGCACCAGCATCATGCAGATGTCCTGCACCAGCATCCGCCGCTCGGCGCGGGCGTTGGAGACCGCGATCTCGAACTCCCGGTCGCCCGAGGCCCCGGTGCCGAACTCGCTGCGCAGCGGCGTCGGGATGAGCGAGTACGGGGCCAGGGTGCCGTGCTCGGAGCCGGTCAGGTTCAGCACCCGCGCGTACGGCCGCAGTTCCGGCATGGCGCAGAGCCGGGCGAGCGGGCCGGACGGGTCGAGCAGCGTCACCTGGACGCCGCGTCGGGCTGCGAGGTAGCCGAGCGCGCCGAGCAGGGTGGACTTGCCGCCGCCCGGTTCGGCGACGAAGACGGCGAGCCCGGAGCGTTCGCGTACTTCCATCGGGAAGTGCAGGTCGAGGAAGACCGGCCGGCGGCAGGTGCCGGCGGTGCGCCCGATGAGGTCGCCGCGCCGGTCGCCGACGGTGGAGGCGGCCTGGGGGAGCGCGGCGGCGAGCAGGTTGACCGGCATCCGCCGGACGTAGCCGGTGTTGGCGATCGGCTCGCCGGGGATGAACTCGCGGGCCAGCCAGTCCTGGTTCTTCGGGTGTTGCAGCGAGATCCGCAGCTCGCGGGAGTAGAGCTGGATCAGCCGGCGGGCCCGCTCCAGGCACTCCTCGCGGTTGCGGCCGCCGACGGCGATCCGGTGCCAGCCGTGCGCGCGGGCGGAGTCGACCGGCAGCCCGGTGGTCATCTCGTCGCCGATGACCAGGGCGCGCTTGGCCAGCCGCTCCAGCTCGGGCGGGGCGTCGATGCCGTGTTCCGCGTAGTCGAGCTGCTGAGAGCGGATCATCCGCAGCCGGTGCTCCAGGTTACGGAAGGAGTCGCCGGAACCGAGGATGTCGACGCGGGTGGAGAGCTCCATCGGCCACGGCAGCCGCTCGTGGAAGTGCAGCCAGGGCTCGTGCCGCTCGGGGATCTCCAGGGGCTCCATCCGGCCGACCGCCAGCACGGCGACGTGCCGTTCCTCGCCGGTCATCCGGTTGACCAGCTTGACCGTCGAGCCGTACGGGGTGCGGTAGCGCTCGACCTGCTCGGTGAGGGCGAGCAGGTCGCCGCGTTCCCACTGCCCGTCGGTGAGCGGGGAGAGCTGCCCGGGCGGCGCCATGCAGAGCGCCACCGAGCGGTAGAGCAGCCATTCCAGTTCCTGTGCCGTGACCCGCCGGCCGCGCATGCCGAACGCGCCCAGCACCTCGTCGAACTGCTCGACGGTGCGGCCGAGCTTGCGGCGCTCGCCCTCGGCGACGCCCCGGCCGAAGGTGCGCAGCAGCCGTTCGGTGAGCGAGTCGCCGAGGGAGCGCCGGGCGAAGGTGACGCCGAGGTAGGTCTGCCCCTCGGCGTGGTTGACCGAGAGCAGGTGCCGCTGCGCGGCCACGAGGTGGTCGCCCCAGCTGGCGGTGCCGGGCACGTCGGGCAGCGGCGCGGCGGTGTGCGCGTCGATGGTGCGGGCCCACTCGTCGGCCGGGAAGGGCCGCGTGGTGCGCCGCAGGTGCAGGCGGAAGCCGGCCAGCCCGGCGTACTGCTCGGAGATCGCCGAGAGCAGCGCCTCCCGTTCGGCGTCCGGCCGGAACGCCCAGCGCACCTCGGGCAGCCAGTACCAGGCGGTGACGGTGTTGGGGGTGAAGGTCAGGTGGCCGGCGATCTCGGTGATGGCCAGCTCGACCGCCGGGTCCCGGTCCCCGAACTTGATCTTCGGTGGCTTGACCCGGGTGGGCTTGGTGGGCTGGCTCCGCCGGCCGGCGGAGCGTTGGCGCGGCGGCGCCACCTCCCGGCCGGCCCGCTCCGGTGGGCGCTCCCCGGTGCGGCGGGACGTCGGCTCCGACGCCGGGTCGGGCGCGGGCGGGTCGAGCGGTGCCGCGTGCTGGAGGGGCACCGGGTGGGACGACGGCGGTGCCGCGACGGGCGGCAGGTCCTCCGCCTCCGCCGGTGGGCGGAGCGTGGGCAGCCGGTCCCCGGGCTGGTGCGGCACCCGGGACCTGGCCGGTCGGGCGGGCGGCTCGTACGCGTCGGCGGGGGGCTGGTCGGCGGCCGGTGCCACCCCCGGGGCCGTCCGGTGGGCCGGCTGGCCGGTCCGGGAAGCCGCGTCGGCCGGGTGGCCGGTCCGGAAGGCGTCGGCCCCGTGGCCCGCCCGTGGAGGCGGCGGAAGGGGGGCGGGAGCCGGCGGGAGCGCCGCCGGGGCCGGCGCGGCGGCGGCCGGCTGCTGGCCGATGGCGGGTTGCTCCCGCCCGCCGGCCCGCTGCGGAGGCGCCGTCGGCCGGGTCGCGCCGGGGCGCGTACCGCCGAACAGGTCGAGGAAGGGCGAGTCGATGTCGGCGCTGTCGGCGGGTTGCGGCTCGGCGGGCGGCGGTGTCCGGCGTGGCGCCGGACGGGGGGCCTGGAAGACGCCCACGCCACCGTGCCCGGGTGTCGTCACCAGGGCCGGGTCGAGGGCGACCTCGTCCGTCTCGGGATCATCGGGGTAGTCGAACGACCGCGCACGGTTACCGTGCGGGACGGCCGGGCGCCCTGCCGGGGAACCCGGCGTGGAACTGCGATTCATGCGACCGCCTCATCCGCGTCGTTCGACTGCCTGGTCGGGGTGCGACCGGTCATGCCAGTTCCTCCCGGATCCTGATCCGACTGCCGACCAGGCGGGGGTCCCGCTGCTCCGCGGCCGGCTCCCGGGTCCGCCGCCAGTCGGTCAGCGCGGTGCGGATCACCATGCGCGCGGGCCGGTCCGGGTCGACGTACCGGAAGATGAACGAGGTGCTCACGATGGCGAGCGCGATCTCCCAGGCGGGGAAGAGCTCGACCTGCAACGTGAACAGCCAGTGGATGAACATGTAGAGGGGAACGAGCAGCATGAACAGCCCGTACTGGGCGTACGGCAGGTGGACGGGAAGGGTGTAGCCGGGCGGCCCGAGGTAGACCAGGCGAGCCCGGTAGATGTCGTCGTCGGTGCGCAGCCGCATCTCGTGCCCGCGCCTATTCGAAGATCAGGTCGATCAGGTAGTCGCCGATGAAGAAGAGTGTGGCGGCTCCGGCGATGAAGGCGAGCCCGACGATCGCGATCGCCGAGCTGGTGAGGACCTTGGAGATCTCACCCCGGCTGGCGCGCCCGATGAAGATGACGCCCAGCACGGCCAGCAGGATCGGAGCGATCTTGCTGGCGAAGAACGTGACGACACCCTCGGTGTCGATGCCCTTGGGCGCAGGCTCGGCGAGTGGAGTCGACGCCAGGGCGGAGAGCGTGTGGGCGGCGGCGGACGTCGCCGTCTCCATCAGCTCGATGGCGATCACTGGAACCTCCCCAAGTCGCGGCCGGCGGCGCCGCGGTGGTGCAGTAGACATGCCTGGCGGGAACGGTGCTCCCTGTGCGCAGCGTCGGCGACCCTGCGTTCGTTACCCACCACGGAGGGTGGTGAGCTTTGGGCGGATTCTCCCGCTTCGGCCCTCCCTCCAGGCTTCGCCATCTCGATGCCGGGCAGTTCCAAAGCGTACGGGCACCCACTGTTTGCGACAAGCCGCGAAGAGTCTGCCCGATCCGACCAGGACGACCGATCGTACACCCGTTCGAATGCGCATGTCATCGCCCTCGACCCGGTTCGCTCGGGGTGCTCCGGCCGACCGGTACCGTCTAGCCGTGAGCGATCTGGTACGGGCCTCGGCCCCGGTGGTGATGGGCGTCCTCAACGTCACGCCCGACTCCTTCTCCGACGGCGGACGGTACGCCGACCTCGACGCCGCCGTCGGACACGGCGTGCGGCTGCGGGCCGACGGCGCCCACCTGGTGGACGTCGGCGGCGAGTCCACCCGACCGGGCTCCGACCGGGTCGACGCGGAGACCGAGACGGCCCGGGTGGTGCCCGTGATCCGGGAGCTGACCGCCGCCGGCGTGCCGGTCAGCATCGACACCACCCGCGCACGGGTCGCCGAGGCGGCCCTCGCCGCCGGTGCGGCCGTGGTCAACGACGTCTCCGGCGGCCTCGCCGACCCCGACATGGCCCGGGTGGTCCGCGACGCCGGCTGCCCATGGGTGCTCATGCACTGGCGGGGCCACTCCCGGGAGATGGGTGAGCTGGCCCGCTACGCCGACGTGGTCGCCGACGTGCGCGCCGAGCTGGGCCGCCGCGTCGACGAGGCGCTGCGGGCCGGGGTCGGCGCCGACCGCATCGTCGTCGACCCGGGGCTCGGCTTCGCCAAGACGGCCGCGCACAACTGGGAACTGAGCACCCGCCTGTCCGAGCTGCTGGACCTCGGCTTCCCGCTGCTCTTCGCGTCCAGCCGCAAGTCGTACCTGGGGCGGCTGCTGGCCGGTCCCGACGGCACCCCCCGCCCCACGGGCGGCCGCGACGTGGCCACCGTCGCCACCAGCCTGCTCGCGGTGGCGGCCGGCGCCTGGGGCGTACGCGTGCACGACGTCCGGGCCACCGTGGACGCCCTCGCCGTCTGGCAGGCCACGGGCGCGCCCCGCCTGGCGCCCGCCGCCGTCGGTGGGGCCCGGGCGGCCCACGCCGGCGCCGGCCGGGCGGACCGCACCGCCGACCACGGAGGAGACCGATGACCGACCGGATCCAGCTGACCGGCCTGCGGGCGCACGGCCGGCACGGGGTGTACGACTTCGAGCGCGCCCAGGGCCAGGACTTCGTGGTGGACGCCGTCCTGGAGATGGACCTCGCCCCGGCGGCCCGCTCCGACGAGGTGGGCGACACCGTCCACTACGGCGAACTGGCGGAGCGGCTGGTCGCGGTGGTGACCGGCGAGCCGGTCAACCTGATCGAGACGCTCGCCGAGCGGCTGCTGGCCGTCTGCCTGGCCGACCCCCGGGTCGAGGCCGCCACGGTCACCGTGCACAAGCCGGAGGCGCCCGTCCCGCACGCCTTCACCGACGTGGCCGTCACGATGACGCGGCGGCGGGACCGGTGACCCGCGCCCTGCTCTCGCTGGGCAGCAACCTCGGCGACCGGCTCGCCCACCTGCGCTCCGCCGTCTCGACGTTCGGCGACAGCGTGCTCCTGGTCTCCGGCGTCTACGAGACTCCACCGTGGGGGGACGCGGACCAGCCCGCGTACCTGAACGCCGCGCTGCTCGCCGAGGACCCGGCCGCGACCCCGTACGACTGGCTGGAGCGCGCCCGGGCGGCGGAGGGCGCCGCCGGGCGCACCCGCGACCCGCAGCGGCGGTTCGGGCCGCGCACCCTGGACGTGGACGTCATCGCCGTGTGGGCCGACGGCGACGAGCCGGTGCTCAGCGACGACCCGGAGCTGACCCTGCCGCATCCCCGGGCCCACCTGCGGGCCTTCGTGCTGCGGCCGTGGATCGACCTCCAGCCGTACGGGCGGCTGCCCGGGCACGGCTGGCTGACGGACCTGCTCAACACTCCTCCGGTGGCCGACGACGCGCTGGATCTGCGCCCCCGGCCGGATCTGGCGATAGAGTCGACGGCATGACCCAGTGGAGCCGGCCGGCATGACGCAGGCGCAGTCCCCGCGACCGGGCGGGACGGGCCCCGAGCGGTCCCGGATGGGCCCCACCCGGATCTCCACCCTGGTGGTGGCCGCCCTCGGCGCCGCCGCGGTGGCCTGGTTGCTGATCAGCACCCTCTACTACGACTACCTGCCGGAGCTGCCCTGGCTGCCGGTGGTCACGCTCGCCGCGCTGGCCGTGCTGGAGGCGTACGCCGCCGTGAACACCCGGGGGCGCATCGAGCGCAGGCCCGGCCGCGAGCCGGTCAATCCGCTGCTGGTGGCCCGGTTCGTGGTGCTCGCCAAGGCCTCCGCGCTGGCCGGTGCGATCTTCACCGGGTTCTACGCCGGGCTGACCGGCTGGCTCTTCGTGGAGCGTACCGACGCCGCGATGGGCGACCGGCCGATCGCCGGCGCCGGCCTGCTCGCCGGCTTGGCGCTGACGGGGGCGGCGCTCTGGCTGGAGCGCTCCTGCCGGGTTCCCGAGCAGGAGGACGACGAGGACCGCGAGCCCGGCGGCCGGGAGGGCCGCCCCGGCCCGCGCTGATCCGGGGGGTTACGCCCGGCCTCCCGCGCGGGTACGGTGCCTGCGACCGGAGAGCAACGCCGCCCCGGTCCGCCCGCGCGTCGGACCAGGCTGGACGGCGGCCACGTGGGAGGCGGCGTCATGCGGTACGACGAACCGGGGCGTGAGCCGTCCCCCGAGCCCTCGTCCGGCATCCCCGCCTCCGTGCTGGAGAACGTCTTCGACGACCCCGCGCACGGTGAGCCCGGCCGCGACCGGCTCGCCGTCCACGTCGTCTGGGAGTTGCTGCTGCTGGTCGGGCTGGGCGCCCTCGCGTACCTGCTCTGGGCAGAGGACCCGGCCGCGCTGCGGGGCGACGGGCTGCGTTCCCTGCTCCTCGACGCGGTCGTGCTCGGGTTGCTGGCGCTGGCCGCCGGGCTGACCCTGCGTACAGCCGCCGTGAACCTGGCAGTCGGCCCCGTGGCGGTCGCCGCCGCGCTGCACGTCGCCGAGCAGGGCGACCGGGGCGTCAGCGCCGCCGCCGGCCCGGCCCTGCTGGTCGCCGCGCTGGGCGGGCTCGCCCTGGCGCTGGTCGTGGTGGTGCTGCACGTGCCCGGCTGGGCCGCGTCCCTGGCCGGCGCGGCGGTGGTGGTCGTGTACATCCAGCAGCGCTCGGCGTCGGTCCTGCCGCAGGGCGACTACGACCCGGAGCGCGGCGCCCTGCACCTCTTCGTCGGGTTCGCGGCCGTCGCGGTGCTCGGCGGTCTGTTCGGCTCGGTGCGGGCCGTCCGCCGGGTGGTCGGCCGGTTCCGCCCGGTCGTGGATCCCGCCCGCCGTCGGGGGGCGGTGGCGGCGGTGGTCACCTCCGGCGCGCTCGTCGGCTCCACGGTGCTGGCCGCGCTGGCCGGCATGCTGACGGCCAGCCGGGACACCGCCCCGGTCGCGCCGGACCCGGGGCTGGACTGGACGGTGCTCGCGGTCGGCCTGGCGCTGCTCGCCGGCACGAGCGCCTACGGCCGGCGGGGCGGCGTCTTCGGCACCCTGCTGGCGGTCTGCCTGGTCACGGTCTTCTCCGCGTACGCGCAGGCGCGGGGCTGGACGGTGAGCCGGTGGGCGGTCGGCGCGGCGGCGCTCGGCGTCGGGCTGCTGGCCACCCGGCTGGTCGAGGCGTACGGGCGGCCGGCGACCGGAGCGGCGGCGGAACCGGTTCCCGCCGGGGACGGCCGGATCGGCGCGGGCTGGACGGCGCCCCCGACGGACCCGGTCGGCGACTGGCCGCCCGCCGTGCCGAGGCGGTCTCCCGAGAGCCCGGTGGACCCGTGGAGCGACCCCGGCTGGGAGAGCGGCCCGCGCCGGTGGGACGCCGACGAGCGGTGAGCCGGCGCCGCGTCCACCGGGCCGGGAGTGATCTCGCCGGTTAGGCTCGGCGGCATGACCGACACACCATCGTCCTCCGCCGGCCCGTCGTTCGAGGAACTCGACGCGCTGTCCACCGAGGAGCTGCGGGAGCGGGCGTTCGCGGTCGCCCGGGAGCGCCACGACGTGCGCTTCTTCTGGTCCGTGCTGCGGCACCTGCCGAACGCGGACGAGGCCGCCGTCCTCGACGGCGCGCCCAACTCGGTCGGGCCGACGATCGACGAGGCCGCGGCGCTGTGGCGGGAGCTGACCGGGCACGGCTACGAGGAGTCGGCGCCGCTGCTGCGGGCCGCGTTCATCGACTACCTGATGAAGCACCCGCGACAGTGACGGCGACCGCCGGCCCCGGGCAGGTTTGCCCCCCGCGGTCCGCCGGGAACTGAGCCGATCATGGCGCTCACCAACCCGTCACGCACCGGCGGTCGCTACGGGACGGCGGCGGGCACGGGCGCGCTCGCGGCGCTCCTCCTGGTCGCGGTCTGCGGCAGCCCGGCGTACGTCGGCTGGGCCGCCGGCACCGACCCGAACTCCGCCGGCGGCTGGTACCTGCAACTGCTCTCCTGGCCGGCGTGGCTCTTCAACGGTGACGGGGCGACCGGCAACCTGCTCGTGGCGAACCTGCGGGCCGTCCTGCTGGTCATCCTCGCGGCGCTCTTCCTCTACCTGCTGCCCACCTCGCAGGTGGCCCGGGTGCAGGGGTCGGGGACGCAGTTCTTCTCCGGCTGGGCCGCGTACGTCCTGGCCGGCGGCTTCGCCTCCCTGATCGCGGCCTTCCTCGGCCCGGAACCGTCGCTGCTCACGGCGATCCAGGCGGGCGGCGCCGGCGCGACCTACGGCTTCCTGTCCGGGTGGATCATCGGCGCGGCCAGCCTCGGCGGGCGCGCCTGACCGGGCTGCGCCTCACCGCTCGGGCGCGCCCAGTTCGAGCAGCCGCGCCCGGCTGAGCACGCCGACGGGCCGGCCCCCGTCGGTCACCACGACCCGGTCCGCGGCCGAGGTCAGCAGCACCCCCAACGCGTCGTACGCCGAGCCGCCGAGCGGGATCGTCGGCAGCTCGGCCACTCCGGTCTCCGGCAGCGGTTCGACGGCCTCGCCAGTGACCGGGGTGACCGCCAGCCGGCGGATGCCCCGGTCGGCGCCCACGAACTGCCGCACGAAGGGCGTGGCGGGCGCGCCGAGCACGGCGGCCGGGGTGTCGAACTGCTCGAGGCGCCCGCCCTCGGAGAGCACCGCGATCCGGTCGCCCAGCCGGACCGCCTCGTCCAGGTCGTGGGTGACCAGCACGATGGTCTTGCGCACCTCGGCCTGCAACCGGAGGAACTCCTCCTGCAACCGGGTCCGGGCGATCGGGTCGACGGCCGAGAACGGCTCGTCCATCAGCAGCACCACCGGGTCGGCGGCGAGGGCCCGGGCGACCCCGACCCGCTGCCGCTGACCGCCCGAGAGCTCGTGCGGGTAGCGGCGGCCGAACGTGGCCGGATCGAGCCCGACCAGTTCCAGCAGTTCGTCGACCCGGCTGCGGCTGCGCTGGCGGGGCCAGCCGAGCAGTCGGGGCACGGTGGCGACGTTGGCGCTGACCGTCTGGTGCGGAAAGAGCCCGACGTTCTGGATCACGTAACCGATCCGGCGGCGCAGCCGGACCGGGTCGACCCGGGTGACGTCCTCGCCGCCGAGCAGGATCCGGCCGCCGGTCGGCTCGATGAGGCGGTTGACCATCCGGAGCACCGTGGACTTGCCGCAGCCCGACGGTCCGATCAGCACCGCCAGCTCGCCGGCCCTGATGTCCAGGCTCAGCTCGCGTACGGCCTCGGTGCCGTCCGGGTAGCGCTTGCGGATGCCCTCGAGCGTGATCGACGCCGCGCGCGGTTCGGCGGGGGCGGTGCCCTCCGGGGTAACGTCCACACATGTCCTTCCGCCTGAGCTACCGGGCCGACCCGGGTAACCCGTGGTTCTCCTGGCAGTACGTGCGGGACAACTCTGACACGATCCTCGCCGCCGTGCGTGAGCACACCTCGCTGACCGCTCGCGCAGTGCTGATCGCCGCCCTGATCGCGCTGCCGCTGGCAGTGGCCGCCTACTGGTACCGCTCGCTCGCCGGGCCGGTCCTGGCCCTCACCGGGGTGCTCTACACGGTGCCGTCGCTGGCGCTCTTCGCGTTCGTCGCCCCCTACCTGGGCATCGGCGCGGCGACCGCGCTCAGCGTGGTGGTCCTCTACGCGCTGCTGGTGATCGTCCGCAACGCCGTCGCCGGGCTCAACCAGGTGCCCCCCGAGGTCCGCGAGGCGGCGGAGGGGATGGGGTACGGCCGCTGGGGCCGGCTGTTCCGGGTCGAGTTGCCGCTGGCCCTGCCGGGCATCCTCACCGGGCTGCGGCTGGCGACCGTCTCCACGGTCGCCCTGGTGACCGTGGGCGTGGTGATCGGGCGCGGCGGCCTGGGGCAGCTCATCTTCGCCGGCTTCCAGAACAACTTCTACAAGGCGCAGATCATGACGGGGACGCTGCTCTGCGTCCTGCTCGCCCTGGTGCTCGACCTGGTCCTGGCCGGTGCGGGCCGGCTGCTGACCCCCTGGCTGAAGCGGGCGCGGTGAGCGCGAGGAACGCAGCGCAGCGGAGTCCCGCAGTCGCGAACGAAAGGTTGGCTCGGTGAATCCGGTCGAGGCGGCGCTGGTCTGGCTCAACGACCCGCTGAACTGGACGAACCCGGGCGGCGTCCTGGACCGGCTGGGCGAGCACCTGTCGATGTCGGCGGCGGCGGTGGCGCTCGGCTGCCTGGTCGCCTGGCCGATCGGGCTCTGGCTCGGGCACACCGGCCGGGGCGGCGGCCTGGTGGTGCTGGTGTCCAACATGTCGCTCGCCGTCCCCACGCTCGCCCTGCTCACCATCCTGCCGCTGACCTTCCTCGGCTTCGGGCGGCCGTCGGTGGTGGTCGCGCTGGCCGTATTCGCCGTGCCGCCGCTGCTGGCCAACGCGTACACGGGGGTGCGGCAGGCCGATCCGGAGGCCCGGGACGCGGCGCGCGGGATGGGCTTCTCGGGGTGGCAGTTGCTGCGCCGCGTCGAGCTGCCGCTGGCGGTGCCCTACCTGGCGGCCGGGTTCCGCACGGCGGCGGTGCAGGTGGTGGCGACCGCCGCGCTGGCGTCCTTCGTCAACGGCGGTGGCCTGGGCCAGATCATCCGGGCGGGCTTCGGCCTGGACATCGCCGCCGGCGGCGGCCAGATCATCGCCGGTGGCGTGCTGGTGGCCGGGCTCGCCATGCTGCTGGAACTGGTGCTGGCCCTGGTCGAGCGGCTGGTCACGCCGCGCCCGCTGCGGGCGGACCGCCGTCGGGCGCGCCGCCGGGCGGCGCAGGCGGTGGCCGGCGGCTGAGCGTCGTCCGCCCACCCCGGACTCACGCGCCGGGCGGGTCGCGTGGCCGTACCCGGCCATCGACGCCCGGGACCGGAACGCCTGGACGCCACGAACCGGAACGCCTCGACACCACGGACCGGAACATCCCGACGACGGGTCGGCGCGGCTGACTTCCGGTGACGATCCGGTGACAAACCTCGCCTCGGGTTGTCGGTCCCGCGTGGAAGATGTTGGGGTGGGAAACCGGGCGGCCGCAACGCGAGCCGTCCGTGGGACACAGCGGGCGGCCGGACGGAGATCGCCCGTCGGACACGCGGCCGGCCCGACAGGGTCGCGCCGGGACACGGAAGGCGGGCACTGATGCGCGCTCGTACACGCCTGGCCGTCGGTGCGGTGGGAGCCCTCGCCGCGGCGGGGCTGCTGACCGGCTGCGGCGACGCCGGCTCCTCCGGCACGGACGCCCCGGAGCAGGCGGCCTCGGGCGCCGGCTGCGCGCCGGTCGCCGGTGACCAGCTCGTCGTCCTCAACGACGACAAGAAGCTCCAGAACACCGACAACGTCATTCCGGCGGTCAACGCCGACGCGGCCAACCCGCAGTTGATCGCGGCGCTGGACAAGGTCTCGGCCGCGCTCGACACGCCGAAGCTGATCCAGCTGAACAAGGCCGTCGACGTCGACCGCAAGACGGCCCAGAAGGCGGCCGAGGAGTTCGCGGCAGCCAACGGCGTCACCGCGGGCATCGCCAAGGGCCCCGGCGGGCAGATCGTGATCGGCGCGGCCAACTTCACGGAGAACCAGATCCTGGCCGAGCTCTACAAGATCGCCCTGACGGCCGCCGGCTACGACGCCAAGGTGCAGCAGATCGGCAACCGCGAGCTCTACGAGCCGGCCCTGGAGAAGGGCGAGATCCAGGTCGTCCCGGAGTACGCGGCGACCATGGCCGAGTTCCTCAACACCAAGGCCAACGGCAAGGACGCCCCGCCGGTGTCGTCGCCGGAGCTGGAGAAGACCGTCGCGGCGCTCAAGGCGGCCGGCGACAAGGTGGGCCTCGTCTTCGGCACGCCCGCCGCCGCACAGGACCAGAACGCCTTCGCCGTCACGAAGGCGTTCGCCGACAAGTACGGCGTCAGCACGCTCTCCGAGCTGGCCGCCAAGTGCTCGGGCCAGGCCACGGTGCTGGCCGGGCCGCCGGAGTGCCCGCAGCGGCCGAAGTGCCAGGCGGGGCTCGTCCAGGTCTACGACTTCAAGGCCGGCTCGTTCAGCTCGCTGGACCAGGGCGGCCCGCAGACCAAGAACGCGCTGAAGACCGGGGCCGCGAGCGTGGGCCTGGTGTTCTCCTCGGACGGCGCACTGGCCGTCGGCTGATGCCCGACCGGCCGCCGGTGGCCCCGTGCCACCGGCGGCCGAGGGGCGGGCGGCGCGGTCGGTCGGTCGACGGCGGGCGGGGCGATCGGCGGCGAAGATGCCGGATGCCCCGTTCACCCTTTCCCGGGCGGGGCAGCTCTCGGTAGGCTGCGGACCCATGCCAGCCCCGGTCGCCCCCGCCGACAAGCGCAGTCCGTCACTGCTCACCGTGCTCTTCTGGATCGGTGTCGCCCTGGCACCGGTGGCGGCGTTGATCCTGCTCGTCGCCGACGGCAACGGCCCGCTGCGGTTCGCCGCCGTGCTGGCCATCCTGGCCGTCGTCCTGATCGGCCTGTCGATCGCGTTGCGCGCCGACGGTGCGGGCCCGGCCCGCACCGACGAGCTGCTGGACGAGATCGAGGAACTCCGCCGCGAGTTGCGCGGGGAGATCGTGGCCGCCGCCCAACGCGGCAACCAGGCGCTCGATCACGCCCAGCGGGCACAGGACGAGGTCGCCGCGCTGCGTCGGCGGCTGGACGCGAGCAGCGCCGCGCTGGCCGGCGTCGACGCCCCGGCCGGCGCCGGCCGGGCCCGGGCGTCCGTCGACGACGCGGTCGCCGGCCGCAGGCAGGTGCCGGACCAGGACGACACGGCGCCCCGCCGGGGACGCGCCGACCGGGACGACGAGGAGCCCGCCGGCAGGCCGCAGCCGACTCCACGTGCCGCGCGGCCCGTGCCCGCCCCGGCCGCCGGGTACGGCACGGACGGGCCGGCACCGGGCGCGGCCGGTGGGTACGGCCCGGACCGGCCGGCCGCCGGCGGAACGGCCGGGGTGTACGGGGCGGCCCGGCCGGCGGAGCCGGCGAGCCAGCCCTCGGCCCGTTCGCTCGGGGTGGTGCGGCACACCGAGACCGTGCACGTCACCACCCGGCACACCATCGTGGACGGCGCCGCGCCCGTCCCCGGTGACCGAGGGGCCCGCTACGGCGGCGGGTACGCGGGACGCTGGTCGCCGGAGCAGGAGGAGCGGCCGTGGTCGGGTGAGCCGGACGACCGTTCCTGGGCCGGTCACGGGCACGGCGAACCGGACGAGAGGTCCCGTCACGACGACCGGTCACGCCGGGACGACGTCGTGTCGCGGCCGGGCCCCGGGGCTGCCCGGGACGACCGGCCCCGGCCCACCCAGCCCGGCGGCCGGGAGTGGTCCGCCGAGCCCGGCGGCCGGGAGTGGTCCGCCGAGCCCGGCGGCCGGGAGTGGTCCGGCGGGCGCGACGAGCGGGAGTGGCCGGGGCGGCACGACGAGCGCGGACAGCAGCGGGCCGACCCGGGCCGGGGCGTCGCGGGGGCACCGGGTCGGGATGCGCCGGCCGAAGCGCGCGGCCGGGCGTACCCGCCGGACGAGGCGGGGGCGGAGAGCGGGGAGTACTGGTCGCAGTTGCGCGCCGGGGACCGGTGGGCCGCCGTGCGCGACGACGACCGGGGCCGGGAGCTGCGGGTCGGGGAGCGGCGTGCCGAGGTGCACGCGGACGCCACCGGCACCGAGTACCGGGTCGCGGACCGCTGGGCGTCGGTCCGGCGGGACGAGCCGCGCCGGGGTCCGGACCGGCCGGACGACGGGTGGCGCGGCGGCTGGTCGGAGCCGGACGACGCCCCGGCCCTGCCGGCCGGCGGCGTGCCGGTGCCCGACGAGTGGCGTGCGCCCCGTCAGCGGGGACAGCAGCCCGAGGCGCGGCACGACGCCGGTCAGCCCGAGGCGCACCGCACCCGTCGGGCGGAGCCCGAGCCGCAGCGGTACGGCCGGCGGCAAGAGGAGCCCTACGGCTACCCGCCGCAGGACGACGAGCCCCGCGCGGGCGGCGCCCGCAACGCCGACCGCTGGCGCTGACCCCGGACGGCCGCCCCGACCGGCAGCCGCCGCGCCGCCCGCCGCGACCGGACGGGCGTACGCGGCCGGGTCACTTGTCGATGTCGCCGACCACGAAGAACATCGAGCCGAGGATGGCGATCAGGTCCGGTACCAGGCAGCCGGGGAGCAGGGTGGCCAGCGCCTGCACGTTCGCGTACGACGCAGTGCGTAGCTTCAGCCGCCACGGCGTCTTCTCGCCCCGGGAGACCAGGTAGTAGCCGTTGATGCCGAGCGGGTTCTCGGTCCAGGCGTAGGTGTGCCCCTCGGGGGCCTTGAGCACCTTCGGCAGCCGGGTGTTGACCGGTCCGGTGAGCCGGTCCACCCGGTCCAGGCACTGCTCGGCGAGGTCGAGCGAGGCGTACACCTGGTCGAGCAGCACCTCGAAGCGGGCGTGGCAGTCCCCGGCGGTCTTCGTCACGACCGGCACGTCCAGCTGGTCGTAGGCCAGGTAGGGCTCGTCGCGGCGCAGGTCCAGGTCGAGGCCGGAAGCCCGGGCGACGGGCCCGGACGCGCCGAACGCGGCGGCGTCCGCCGCGGAGAGCACCCCGACGCCGACCGTACGGGCCAGGAAGATGTCGTTGCGCCGGATGAGGTTGTCCAGGTCCGGCATCCGCCGGCGGACCTCGGCGATGGCGGCCCGCGCCCGGCCGGTCCAGCCGGCGGGGATCTCCTCCTTGAGCCCGCCGACCCGGTTGAACATGTAGTGGATCCGGCCGCCGGAGACCTCCTCCATGACCGCCTGGATGGTCTCCCGCTCGCGGAACGCGTAGAACATCGGCGTGATCGCGCCGATCTCCAGCGGGTAGGAGCCGAGGAACATCAGGTGGTTGAGCACCCGGTTCAGCTCTGCGAGGGCCATCCGCAGCCAGGTGGCCCGCTCCGGCACCTCCATGCCCATCAGCCGTTCGACGGCGAGCACCACGCCCAGCTCGTTGGAGAAGGCCGAGAGCCAGTCGTGCCGGTTGGCCAGCACGATGATCTGCCGGTAGTCGCGGACCTCGAACAGCTTCTCCGCGCCCCGGTGCATGTAGCCGACGATCGGCTCGCAGGCCACCACCCGTTCGCCGTCGAGCACCAGCCTGAGCCGGAGCACGCCGTGCGTGGAGGGGTGCTGCGGCCCGATGTTGAGCACCATGTCGGTGCCGAGCTGCTCGCCGCCGGCCCCGGTGCCGACGGTCAGCTCGCGGAGGTCGCCGGCGTCCGTGGTCATGACCGTCATCGTGCCATGAACGGCCCGGGGTCGACGCCGACCGGTTGCCGCAGCCACCAGTGCCCGCCCAAGCCGGCCGGGTCGGTCAGCTCGGCCACCGCCGACGCGGCGGCGAGCGCCCGCACGTACCCGGCCGGGTCGCTGGCGGCCAGGCTGAGCGGCGGTCGCCCGCCGTCGGCCCCGAGCGCCCGCAGCGCCTCCCGCTGCGACACGAGGTCGTACGCGCACCCGGCGACCTCGGCACCGGCGGAGGCGACCGAGTCGACGGCGACGTGCGCGGTGACGTCGCGGCTCCCGTCCGGCACCGGCGGCACCTGCCGCCCGCCCCGGTACCCGGTCAACGTCCCGTCCACGGGCCGACCGTCGCGCAGGTGCCCGTAGTCCACGGCCAGCGCCAGCCCCCGGTCGACGTGGCCCACGGCGTCTGCCCAGGCCTCGTCGCGCGTCCGGCCGATCTCGGCCCGCACTGTCGTAGGGGGGTCCTGGCGCCCCGACCGGCTCCGGGCGGTCAGGCTTGATTCCTCCGCCGATCGGGCTGCCAGGAACCCCGACACGGTCGGGCCGATCCCGTCCGCGCCGGCATCCGGTGCCGGCCACCACCGGGTGAGCCAGTCCGCGTCGGCGGGGTCGACCGGGTCGCCGACGGTCTCCGCGCCGGTGGCCGGGTCGACCAGCAGGTAGCGCCAGCCTTCGGCGGTGTGCACCGTCACGTCGAGCGGCACGTTGTCCAGCCACTCGGTGGCCACCAGCAGCCCGGTGATCCCGTCGGGGATCTCGTCGAGCCAGTCGATCCTGTCGGGCAGGTCGGCCGGTCGTGGGGCTTTCTCGACCGCGGTGAGGCGTACCCGGGAGGCGAGCGGAACCGACGCGGAGGGCGCGGGACCGGCGGACGACGGGCCGGATGAGGCCGAGGGCCGGGCCGGGGGAGTCCCCAGCGCGGCGGAGAGGGCGCGCAGCAGCTCGCCCCGCCCCGCGCCCACGTCGACCACGCGGAGGACGCCCGGGTGGCCGAGGGCGGCGTCGACCTGCTCGACTAGCCGCAGCAGCGCGGCGGCGAAGGCCGGGGACGCGTGCACGCTGGTGCGGAAGTGGGCCGCCGGGCCGGAGCCGGAGACGAAGAACCCGTCCGGCCCGTAGAGGGACCGTTCCATCGCGTCCCGCCAGCGCTCCGGCATCAGTTTCGTTCCCTGTTCGGCGTACGTCACCGTGCCGACCCTACGGTCGGCGGCTGTGCGGCGGCTGTCATCCCCGCCCTGGCGGTCGTACCGCTGCTGCTGGCCGGCACGCCCCGCACACGCCGGCTGCCATCGGTGAGCGTTTTCACACATCCTTGTCCCGGTTCCGTGACCCCGGCGCATACTTGCCATCGACCGGTACCCCTTCTCGAGGACTGGATCGTCGCCCATGAGCGCACCCCTGCGCCCGCGCCCGGCCGCCCCCCGCGGGGCCGCCGTACCGCCGGCCGCCACCCCCCGTCTCCTCACCGTCGGTGTCGTCGGCTCCGGTCGGGTCGGCACGGTGCTGGGCGCCGCACTCGCCGCCGCCGGCCACCGGGTCGTCGCCGTCACGGCCGGCTCCGGCGCCTCCCGGGCCCGGGCCGCGCTGCTGCTTCCCGACGTGCCCCGCCGCTCCGCCGCCGCCGTGGCGCGGGCGGCCACCGACCTGCTGCTGGTCGCGGTGCCCGACGACGCGCTCGCCGGGGTGGTCGCCGCCCTGGCCGACGGCGGCGCGCTGCGCCCCGGCCAGGTGGTCGCGCACACCTCGGGCGCGCACGGGCTGGCCGTGCTCGCCCCCGCCGCCGCGGCGGGCGCCCGACCGCTCGCCCTGCACCCCGCGATGACCTTCACCGGTACGCCGGACGACCTCGCCCGGCTGGCGGGCATCTCGTACGGGGTGACCGCCCCGGCGGAGCTGCGCCCCCTGGCCGCCCGGCTGGTCGCCGACCTCGGCGGGGTGCCGGAGTGGGTCGGCGAGGGGGACCGGCCGCTCTACCACGCGGCGCTGGCGCACGGCGCCAACCACCTGGTGACCCTGGTCAACGAGGCGGCCGACCGGCTGCGCGACGCCGGGGTGGCCCAGCCGGAGAAGGTGCTCGCCCCGCTGCTGCGGGCCGCCCTGGAGAACGCGCTGCGCCTCGGCGACGACGCGCTGACCGGGCCGGTGTCCCGGGGCGACGCCGGCACGGTCGAGCGGCACCTGGCCCGGCTCGCCGCGACCGCCCCCGAGTCGGTCGCGCCCTATCTGGCCCTGGCCCGGCGTACGGCCGACCGGGCCATCGCCGCGGGCCGGTTGTCGCCGGTCGACGCGGAGTCGCTGCTCGGCGTGCTCGCCGGCGACCGGCGCGAGGTGGCGGCGTGACCGGGCCGACGGTGGACGGAGGGGGACAGGTGACGGAACTGGTGCACACCCGCGCCGAGCTGGCTGCGGCGCGCGACGGGCTCAAGGGCACCGTGGGCGTCGTGATGACCATGGGCGCGCTGCACTCCGGGCACGAGACGCTGCTGCGGGCGGCCGGGGAGCGCGCCGACCACGTGCTCGTCACGATCTTCGTGAACCCGTTGCAGTTCGGCCCGAACGAGGACTTCGACCGCTACCCGCGCACCCTCGACGCCGACCTGGAGATCTGCCGGCGGGCCGGCGCGGACGTGGTCTTCGCCCCCTCGGTGGCCGACATGTACCCGGACGGCCAGCCCCGGGTCCGGGTGAACCCGGGCCCGCTGGGGGAGGACCTGGAGGGGCAGAGCCGCCCCGGGTTCTTCCACGGGGTCCTCACCGTGGTGCTGAAGCTGCTCCAGCTCACCCGCCCCGACCTGACGTTCTTCGGCGAGAAGGACTACCAGCAGCTGACCCTGGTGCGGCGGATGGCCCGGGACCTCGACGTGCCGGTCGAGGTGGTCGGCGTGCCGACCGTACGGGAGCCGGACGGGCTGGCCCTGTCCAGCCGCAACCGCTACCTGTCCCCGGCCGAGCGGGAGGCCGCGCTGAGCCTGTCCGCGGCGCTGCGGGCCGGGGCCGCGGCCGCCGACGAGGGCGGTGACGCGGGGGCGGTGCTCGCCGCCGCGCACGCGGCCTTCGGCGCCGGTACGCCTGGCGCGCGCCTCGACTACCTGGTGCTCACCGACCCGGACCTGGAACCGGGACCGGTCTCCGGGCCGGCGCGGCTGCTCGTGGCCGCCTGGGTGGGCGCCACCCGGTTGATCGACAACGCGGCGATCCGGCTCGCCCCCCGTTCCTGAACCCCACCCCCGCCACCTTTCCGCGAAAGGCATCCCGATGCTGCGCACCATGCTCAAGTCGAAGATCCACCGGGCTACGGTGACCCAGGCCGACCTGCACTACGTCGGCTCGGTGACCGTCGACGAGGACCTGCTCGACGCCGCCGACCTGATCCCCGGCGAGCAGGTGGCGATCGTGGACATCACCAACGGGGCGCGGCTGGAGACGTACGTGATCCCGGGCGAGCGGGGCAGCGGCGTGATCGGCATCAACGGCGCCGCCGCCCACCTGGTGCACCCGGGCGACCTGGTCATCCTCATCTCGTACGGGCAGATGGATGACGTCGAGGCCCGTGCCTACCGGCCACGGGTCGTGCACGTCGACGCCGACAACCGGGTCGTCGAGCTGAACGCCGACCCGACCACCGCCGCACCCGGCACCGCCGGCGCCCCGATCCCCAATCCCCTCGCCGCCGCCGTCTGACCCGCCCGTTCCCGCCTTCCGCCCGCTCCTCCGGCGGATTCTGTCGGTTTTCGTACCCTTCGTGACCGCAGGACCCTGGAGGTGCGGGGAAGCGGGCGTGCGTGCGGTCTGTCACCGGAAGGTCATCCCTGGGTAGTCTGGTTGCCCGTCGAGAGACGCGGGTGGCTGGGGGAGGCCGCTGTGCGCCGTGCGATGACCACCCTGCTCGCTGCCGTCGCCACGGCCGCGCTCCTGGCCGGCTGCGCCGACGCCGGCGGGCTGGACGGTGACCTGGTCGACGACTGGGCGGCCCCGCCCGCCGCCGGGCCCTTCACCCCGGCCGCCGGGGTGTGCCAGGTCGCCGACTTCGTCGAGGTGGTGACCCTGGCGGCGTACGCGCCGGTGGACTGCGCCGTGCCGCACCGGGTCGAGACCGTGCACGTGGGCGCCTTCCCGGCCGGGCGGCCCGCCCCGCCGCCGGGCGGCTCGGCCGAGCTGCGGGGGGCCTTCGCCGACTGCGACGCCCGGGCGACCGGTCACGTGGGCGCCGACTGGCGGGCGGGGCGGCTGCGGCTGGCGGTGGCGGTGCCGTCCGGGGCGGGCTGGACGGCGGGCGCCCGCTGGTACCGGTGCGACCTGACCGAGGTGAGCACCGCCGAGGCCGCCGCCACGGTGGTGGTCCGCACCGGCAGCCTCCGGGACGCGCTGCGGGGGCCGTCCCCGCTGCGCCTGGGCTGCCAGCAGGCCCGATCCCGGGGCGGGTCGGTGCGGACGCTGCTCCCGGTCGACTGCGCCACCCGGCACGACGCCGAGTTCGTCGGGGTGTGGCGGGCGCCCGACCGCCCGTACCCGACCCGGGCCGCCGACTGGGCCCCGCTGTACGCCGGCTGCCGCTCGGTGCTCGGCCGTTACGTGGGGGTGCCCGACGACGCCGACCTGCGCTTCCGCAGCGGGGTGGTGGTCCGTCCGCCGGGAGCGGGCCGGTGGCGCGTCGGCGACCGGGGCGTCCGCTGCTACCTCTGGCTCGACGACCGTACGGTGACCGGCTCGCTGCGGGGCGCGGGCCCGGCGGCCCTCCCGGTCCGGACGCGGTAGCGCGCGCCGGCCCACGCAGGCGGTTCCACGCGTGGCGTGGCCCGGGACCCCATGGCCCAAACCACTCGTCCCGCCCCCGCCGCCCCCCGCGAGGACCCTTCGGGTTGACTGTGGGTATGGACCTTCCGACCGTCGACCTGCCGGCGCTGCCCAGACTGCTGGCCGCCCCCGCGCCCGGCTGGGTGGAGACCACCGACGTGATCGTGGTCGGTTCCGGGGTGGCGGGCCTGACCGCCGCGCTGCACCTGCGCGAGGCGGGGCTGCACGTCACCGTGGTGACCAAGGTCGACATGGACGAGGGGTCGACCCGCTGGGCGCAGGGCGGCATCGCCGCCGTGCTCGACCCGCAGGACACCCCGACCGCGCACGCCTCGGACACCGAGATCGCCGGCGTCGGGCTCTGCGACCCGGCGGCGGTGCGGGTGCTGGTCGAGGAGGGCCCCACCCGGCTGCGCGAGCTGATGCGGATCGGGGCGGAGTTCGACCGCAACCCGGACGGCTCGCTGATGCTGACCCGGGAGGGCGGGCACCGGGCGGACCGGATCGTGCACGCCGGCGGCGACGCCACCGGGGTCGAGGTGCAGCGCGCCCTGCACGCCGCCGTGCGCCGCGACCCCTGGATCCGGCTGGTGGAGCACGCCCTCGTGCTGGACCTGCTGCGCGCCCCCGGGGACGGTCCCGACGGGCTCGGCCCGGCCTGCGGCATCACCCTGCACGTGCTCGGCGAGGGCAGCGAGGACGGCGTGGGCGCCATCCTGGCCCGGGCGGTCGTCCTGGCCACCGGCGGGATGGGCCAGATCTACGCGGCCACCACCAACCCGGCCGTGTCGACCGGGGACGGGGTGGCCCTCGCGATGCGGGCCGGCGCGGCGGTGACAGACGTGGAGTTCGTCCAGTTCCACCCGACCGCGCTGATCACCCCGGCCGGTGCCGGCGTGCCCGGCGCCGGGCACGCCCAGCAGCCGCTGGTCTCCGAGGCGTTGCGCGGCGAGGGCGCCCACCTGGTCGACGGCGACAGCAAGCGGTTCATGGTCGGGCAGCACGAGCTGGCCGAGCTGGCGCCCCGGGACGTGGTGGCCAAGGGCATCCACCGGGTCCTGCTGGCCACCGGGGCGGACCACGTGTTCCTCGACGCCCGGCACCTGGGCGGTGACTTCCTGGCCCGGCGCTTCCCGACCATCGTCGCGTCCTGCCTGGCCATCGGGGTCGACCCGGGGACCGATCTGATCCCGGTCGCCCCGGCCGCGCACTACGCCTCCGGCGGCGTCCGCACGGACCTGCGCGGCCGCACCTCCATCCCCGGGCTGTACGCGTGCGGCGAGGTCGCCTGCACGGGCGTGCACGGCGCCAACCGGCTGGCCAGCAACTCGCTGCTGGAGGGGCTGGTCTTCTCCCGGCGGATCGCCGAGGACATCGCGGCCGGCCTGCCCGAGCAGGCCCAGCCGGCGGCGACGGGCGCCTGGGTGGGCGGCGAGGGCTGGGTGGTACCGGCCGAGGCGACGCCGACGCTGCAACGGGCGATGACCCGGGGCGCGGGCGTGCTCCGCTCGGCGGAGACCCTCGCGGCGACCGCCGGCGCGCTGACCGGGCTCGGCGAGGGCCGGGGGCGGCCCCGGACGGCCGACTGGGAGGCGACGAACCTGATCACCGTGGCGTCGGCGCTGGTCGCCGCCGCGTACGCCCGCCGGGAGACCCGGGGCTGCCACTGGCGGGAGGACTTCCCGACGGCCGACGAGCGGTGGCACGGCCACCTGGTCGGCGCGGTCGGGGCGCAGGGCCGGCTGACGCAAGCGTGGGAGGGAACCCGATGACGGAGTCGACGGAACGGGCACTGCGGGACGCCGGCCTGGATCCGGCGCAGGTGCGGCGGACGGTCGAGGCCGCGCTCGCCGAGGACCTGGGCCCGGACCTCCTGGACGTCACCAGTGTCGCCACCATCCCGGCCGGGCAGACCGACACGGCCGACCTGGTGGCCCGCGCCGAAGGCGTGGTGGCCGGGCTCGCCGTGGCGGCGGCCGTGTTCGAGCTGGTCGGCGAGGCGACCGGCGCCGGTCGTACGGTCGAGGTGTCGGTGGTGGCCCGCGACGGCGAGCGGGTGGCGCGCGGCGACGTGCTGGCCACGGTGACCGGCCCGACCCGGCTGCTGCTCACCGCCGAGCGCACGGCGCTCAACCTGCTCTGCCGGATGTCCGGGGTGGCCACCCACACCCGGGCCTGGGCGGACGCCCTGGCCGGCACCAAGGCGATGGTGCTGGACACCCGCAAGACGACCCCGGGCCTGCGCGCCCTGGAGAAGTACGCGGTCCGCGCGGGCGGCGGCACGAACAAGCGGATGGGCCTGCACGACGTCGCGATGATCAAGGACAACCACAAGTTCGCGGCGGGCGGCATCACGGCGGCCTTCCGTCGGGTCCGGGAGACCTTCCCGGACGTGCCCGTGCAGGTCGAGGTGGACACGGTCGCCGAGGCGGTGGAGGCGGTCGAGGCCGGCGCGGACTTCCTGCTGCTGGACAACATGACCCCGGAGCTGCTCACCGAGGTGGCCGCCCTGGTGGGGGACCGGGCGGAGCTCGAGGCGACCGGCGGGCTGACCCTCGACGTGGCGGCGCGGTACGCGGCGACCGGCGTCGACTTCGTGTCGGTCGGGGCCCTGACGCACTCCTCGCCGATCCTCGACATCGCCATGGACCTGCGCACCGCGTGAACCGGCGGCCGGGCGTTGTCTAGGCTGCGAGCGTGCTGCTCTGCATCGACATCGGAAACACCAACACCGTGCTGGCGACCTTTGACGGCGACAAGCTGGTGCACTCCTGGCGGATCAAGACCGATGCGCGGGCGACGGCCGACGAGCTGGGCCTGAAGTTCCGGGGCCTGCTCGCTGCGGACGCCGTCGAGATCACCGGGGTCGCGGCCTGCTCCACGGTCCCGGCCGCGCTGCGCTCGCTGCGCAACATGCTCGCCCGCTACTACGCGGACCTGCCGAGCGTGATCGTCGAGCCCGGGGTGCGCACCGGGGTGCAGCTCGCCATCGACAACCCGAAGGAGGTGGGCGCCGACCGGGTGGTGAACACCCTGGCCGCGTACACCCTCTACGGCGGGCCGTCGATCGTGGTGGACTTCGGCACCACCACCAACTTCGACGTGATCAGCGCCCGGGGCGAGTTCCTCGGCGGCGCCTTCGCCCCGGGCATCGAGATCTCCTTCGACGCGCTCGCCGCCCGGGCCGCCCAGCTGCGCAAGGTGGAGGCGACCAAGCCCCGCTCGGTGATCGGCAAGAACACCGTCGAGTGCCTCCAGTCCGGCCTCTACTTCGGCTTCGCCGGGCAGGTGGACCGGATCGTCGAGCGGATGATCGAGGAGATCGGCGAGGTGAGCGCCGTGATCGCCACGGGCGGGCTGGCCTCGCTCGTGATCAACGAGTGCCGCACGATCACCCACCACGAGCCGATGATCACCCTGATCGGCCTGCGGATGGTCTACGAGCGCAACGTCTGAACCCGGCCGCCGGAGAGGGCGCGAGTGGGGCCGGTCATGCGGGCGGGTTATCCCGTAACGCCCTCCGGGCGCCTTGAGTACGCTCGGGGCCTGACCCCGCCCGAAATCTCCTTCTGAGGAAGCGTGCCGTGACCGAGCAGAACCCCGTGCCAGTCGATCCCGCCGACGACCTTCCCGAGCAGATGAAGGTCCGCCGGGAGAAGCGGGACCGGATGCTCGCCGAGGGCGTCGAGCCGTACCCCATCGGATTCCCCCGGACCAGCACGCTGGCCGAGATCCGCGAGAAGTACGCCGAGCTGCCCACCGACACCGCCACGGGGGACCAGGTCTCGGTCACCGGCCGGGTGATCTTCGTACGCAACACGGGCAAGCTCTGCTTCGCCACCCTCCGGGACGGCGACGGCACGGAGCTGCAGGCCATGCTCTCCCTCGACCGGGTCGGCCCCGGCCGGCTGAACGACTGGAAGCGCCTGGTCGACCTCGGTGACCTCGTCGGCGTGACCGGCGAGGTGATCACCAGCCGGCGCGGCGAGCTGTCCGTGCTGGTCGAGCAGTGGGCGGTGACGGCGAAGGCGCTCCGCCCGCTGCCGGTGGCGCACAAGCCGCTCAGCGAGGAGGCGCGGGTCCGGCAGCGCTACGTGGACCTGATCGTCCGGCCGCAGGCCCGCCAGATGGTGCGTACCCGCGCCACGGCCGTGCGCAGCCTGCGCGAGTCGCTGCACGGCCGGGACTTCATCGAGGTGGAGACCCCGATGCTCCAGCTGCTGCACGGCGGCGCGGCGGCCCGGCCATTCGTGACCCACAGCAATGCACTCAGCACCGATCTGTATCTGCGAATCGCGCCGGAACTGTTTCTCAAGCGGGCCGTCGTCGGCGGCGTCGACCGGGTCTTCGAGATCAACCGCAACTTCCGTAATGAGGGTGTCGACTCTTCGCACTCGCCCGAGTTCGCGATGCTCGAGGCATACGAGGCGTACGGCGACTACGACACCATGGCCGAGCTGACCCGGAATCTCGTGCAGCAGGCGGCGATCGCCGTCGGCGGCTCGACCGTGGTGACACACGCCGACGGCCGGGAGTTCGATCTGGGCGGCGAGTGGCGCTCGGTGACCCTCTTCGGGGTGCTTTCCGAGGCCCTCGGCGAGGAGGTCACGGTGCGCACCGAGCGCGCCCGCCTCGTGGAGTACGCCGAGAAGGTGGGTTTGGCGGTCGACCCGAAGTGGGGGCCGGGCAAGCTGGCGGAGGAACTGTTCGAGGAGCTGGTGGTGCCGAGCCTCCAGGCGCCCACTTTCGTCCGCGACTACCCGGAGGAGACGAGCCCGCTGACCCGGGCGCACCGCAGCGAGCCCGGGCTGGCCGAGAAGTGGGACCTCTACGTGCTCGGTTTCGAGCTGGGGACCGCGTACTCCGAGCTGGTGGACCCGGTGGTGCAGCGGGAGCGGCTGGTGGCCCAGGCCCAGCTCGGCGCCCGCGGCGACGACGAGGCCATGCGGCTGGACGAGGACTTTCTCCGGGCGATGGAGTACGGAATGCCGCCGGCCGGGGGTATGGGAATGGGAATCGACCGGCTCTTGATGGCGCTCACCGGCCTGGGAATTCGGGAAACCATCCTCTTCCCCCTGGTTCGCCCGGAGTAGCCGCACATCTCCACCGGGTCGTTACCGCATCCTATTGACGTGGGAAGCGTCGCGCGGGTTATCGTGCTTACAGTTTGCAGGAGCACCCTGCTCGAAAGGAATGTGGGACGTGGCCAAGCAGATCATTCATAAGCTGGTCGATGACCTGGACGGCGGGGACGCTGACGAGACGGTCAAGTTCGCGCTCGACGGCGTTCAGTACGAGATCGACCTGTCCAGCTCGAACGCCGAGAAATTGCGCGACGTATTCGCCTCGTACATCGCCCACGGCACCAAGGTGGGCAGGGGCGGCGTCGTCGTCGGCGGCCGGGCCGCGCGCGGCCGGGGTGGCGCCACCGCCGACCGGGAGCAGAACAAGGCGATCCGCGCCTGGGCCAAGAAGGCCGGCAAGGACATCTCCGACCGGGGCCGGATCCCCCAGGAGATCGTCGACGAGTACCACGCGAAGGCCGGTCACTGACCGGGACCGCCAACGGGCGACACCGACGCCGGGCCGGAGCACGACTCCGGGCCGGCGTCGCCGTATCCGCCCGGGGTCGCGTCCGAGCGGGAAGAATTCCGTCCCGACGGTCGTTGTCCACAGCCGGTGGAGAGTCTGTCCACAGCCTGTGGACAACTCCCGGACGGCCCGGATGAGGGCCGCCTCGGCACCGGCGCGACCCGCACGACGGGTCCGCGACCGGGGTCGAATTTCGCTCTGCGCGTACAGGCAGGGGTACCGGAACACCCCCTGAGCGCGGACGGTTGTGCAAAACGACGCGTACACGGCTTCCGACGGGGACACACGACCTCAGCGGAGTCGGTCCGCGGCGATAGAGTAAGGAGGCACGGACGCCCGTCCCGGTCGTCCGCGCACCGGCCCCGCCACGACTTCTTGACCATCAAGATCGAGTGCGCACGGCACGTGAGGAGCACGAGGGCATGTTCGAGCGGTTCACCGACCGAGCGCGACGGGTTGTCGTCCTGGCCCAAGAAGAGGCCCGGATGCTCAACCACAACTACATCGGTACGGAACACATCCTGCTGGGCCTGATCCACGAGGGTGAGGGCGTCGCCGCCAAGGCTCTGGAGAGCCTCGGCATCTCCCTGGAGGGTGTGCGGCAGCAGGTCGAGGAGATCATCGGCCAGGGTCAGCAGGCGCCGAGCGGGCACATCCCGTTCACGCCGCGGGCCAAGAAGGTGCTGGAGCTGTCGCTGCGCGAGGCGCTGCAGCTCGGCCACAACTACATCGGCACGGAGCACATCCTGCTCGGCCTGATCCGCGAGGGCGAGGGCGTCGCCGCCCAGGTGCTGGTCAAGCTCGGCGCCGACCTCAACCGGGTCCGCCAGCAGGTGATCCAGCTGCTCTCCGGCTACCAGGGCAAGGAGCCGGCCGCGGCGGGCGCCACGCCGGGCGAGGCCGCGCCGTCCACCAGCCTCGTGCTGGACCAGTTCGGCCGCAACCTGACCCAGGCCGCCCGCGAGGGCAAGCTCGACCCGGTCATCGGGCGCGAGAAGGAAATCGAGCGGGTCATGCAGGTGCTCTCCCGCCGCACCAAGAACAACCCGGTTCTGATCGGTGAGCCCGGCGTCGGCAAGACCGCCGTGGTGGAGGGGCTGGCCCAGAAGATCATCAAGGGCGAGGTGCCCGAGACGCTGAAGGACAAGCAGCTCTACACGCTCGACCTCGGTGCCCTGGTCGCCGGTTCCCGCTACCGCGGTGACTTCGAGGAGCGCCTCAAGAAGGTGCTCAAGGAGATCCGCACCCGCGGCGACATCATCCTCTTCATCGACGAGATCCACACCCTGGTCGGCGCGGGTGCCGCCGAGGGCGCGATCGACGCGGCGAGCATCCTCAAGCCGATGCTGGCCCGTGGCGAGCTGCAGACCATCGGCGCGACCACGCTCGACGAATACCGCAAGCACCTGGAGAAGGACGCCGCCCTCGAGCGCCGCTTCCAGCCGATCCAGGTGGGTGAGCCGTCGCTGGCCCACACCATCGAGATCCTCAAGGGCCTGCGCGACCGCTACGAGGCGCACCACCGGGTCAGCATCACCGACGCCGCTCTCGTGGCCGCCGCGACGCTGGCCGACCGGTACATCTCCGACCGCTTCCTGCCGGACAAGGCGATCGACCTCATCGACGAGGCCGGTGCCCGGATGCGGATCCGCCGGATGACCGCGCCGCCGGACCTGCGCGACTTCGACGAGCGCATCGCCCAGGTGCGTCGCGACAAGGAGTCCGCGATCGACGCGCAGGACTTCGAGCGCGCCGCCCAGCTGCGCGACAAGGAGAAGCAGCTCCTCGGCCAGAAGGCCCAGCGGGAGAAGGAGTGGAAGGCCGGTGACCTGGACGTCGTCAGCGAGGTCGACGACGAGCAGATCGCCGAGGTGCTCGGCAACTGGACCGGCATCCCGGTCTACAAGCTGACCGAGGAGGAGACCTCGCGCCTGCTGCGCATGGAGGACGAGCTGCACAAGCGCGTCATCGGCCAGGAGGACGCGGTCAAGGCGGTCTCGAAGG
The DNA here is from genome assembly GCF_049847285.1 of Micromonospora sp. DT62. Taxonomy (NCBI): domain Bacteria; kingdom Bacillati; phylum Actinomycetota; class Actinomycetes; order Micromonosporales; family Micromonosporaceae; genus Micromonospora; species Micromonospora sp. DT62. The sequence goes on along the minus strand of NZ_JBNCOB010000030.1, from coordinate 1,453 downwards.
CGATCCGGCGTACCCGGGCCGGCCTGAAGGACCCGAAGCGTCCGTCGGGCTCGTTCATCTTCGCCGGCCCGTCCGGTGTCGGTAAGACCGAGCTCTCCAAGGCGCTCGCCGAGTTCCTGTTCGGCAGCGAGGACGCCCTCATCCAGCTGGACATGTCCGAGTTCCACGACCGTTACACGGTCTCCCGGCTGGTGGGTGCCCCTCCCGGCTACGTCGGCTACGACGAGGGCGGCCAGCTGACCGAGAAGGTGCGGCGTCGGCCGTTCTCGGTGGTCCTCTTCGACGAGATCGAGAAGGCCCACCCGGACGTGTTCAACACGCTGCTCCAGATCCTGGAGGACGGTCGGCTCACCGACGGTCAGGGCCGGATCGTGGACTTCAAGAACACGGTCATCATCCTGACCACCAACCTGGGCACCCGCGACGTCGCCAAGGCGGTCTCGCTCGGCTTCCAGGCGTCGGAGGACTCCGAGTCCAACTACGACCGGATGAAGCAGAAGGTCAACGACGAGCTCAAGCAGCACTTCCGGCCTGAGTTCCTCAACCGGATCGACGACACCATCGTCTTCCACCAGCTGCGCCAGCTGGAGATCCTGTCGATCGTCGACATCATGATCCAGCGGATCGAGGGCCAGCTGCGGAACAAGGACATGGGTCTGGAGCTGACCGACAACGCCAAGAAGTACCTGGCGAAGAAGGGCTTCGACCCGGTCCTCGGTGCGCGTCCGCTGCGTCGCACGATCCAGCGCGACATCGAGGACAACCTGTCCGAGCGGATCCTCTTCAACGAGCTGATCCCGGGTCAGATCGTGGTGGTGGACTGCGAGGGCGATCCGGAGGACATCGACAAGTCCAAGCTCATCTTCACGGGCGCGGACCGGCCGGCCACCGTGCCGGACGCCGTCCCGGCCGACCTCGGTGGCACCGCCGCCGCAGGCGCGGACGAGTAGGACCGAAACAGCACGAGGGCGGCGGCCCGGTGGCACCAGCCACCGGGCCGCCGCCTTTCTTCCGTCCACCCCGCTCACCCCGCCCCCTTGGTCGGCGGAGTCGCGGCCAGTCTGGGGCGCGCGTCCGGTTCGTGGTACCGCCATCGGCGCCGCGACCAGGAAATCCACCATGATCGGGAAGTGCCACGGCACCTGATCTTGGCCCTCTTGCCCCGCAGCTCGTCCGTGAGCCGGGGGGCCGATCAGGCTGTCTATCCGTTTCGTGACGTTTTGTGGTGGCCGGCGCCACGGATGCGGTGCATGGGTCGGGGGCCCGGGTCGTTGTAACCACCGTGAGCGCGTAACCCCGGGGCCCTGGACCCCTGAGGCCTGCGGGATGGCCGGGGGTCGCCGGTCGGAATGCCGGCCGGGCCCGTGTCGTTACATCCCCCGGACGCGCCCCACCCCCTCGTCGAGGGCGTACCTGGTTCGACCTTTCCTCAGCCCGTGACGCCACCCGTCCC